>CAXTRN010000088.1:0-14804 GCA_964246645.1 uncultured Acidobacteriaceae bacterium | reverse complement strand
TGGTGATGTCGACCTGGCCGCCGCCGAAGTTCACCGCGTAAAGGCCTCGCTTCACGGATTTAAGAATGTCCGCCGGCTCATCTTCGCCGCTGAGCATGTAGGTATTGGTCATGCGCGGCATCGGGATGGCCTGATAGCTTTCCCGGCGGCCTGAACCCGTGTTCGGCATGCCCATCAGCCGCGAACTGAGCTTGTCGGAAAGATAGGTACGCAGAATGCCGTTCTCAATCAGGACCGTTTCCTGGGTTGGGTTTCCCTCGTCATCCACATTGAGCGAGCCGCGCCGGCCGGGCATCGTGCCGTTATCCACCACGGTTACCTTGCTCGACGCCACCTGTTGCCCCAGGAGGCCGGCAAACGCTGAGGTCTTTTTACGGTTGAAGTCAGCTTCCAGGCCATGGCCCACAGCCTCATGCAGCAGCACGCCGGGCCAGCCAGGACCAAGCACCACCTCCATCTCGCCCGCAGGCGCAGCGACCGCGCCGAGTTGCAGCAGCGCTGTCCGCGCGGCCTCTTCCGCGTAGTGCTCGGGGCTGTGTTTGTCGGCAAAAAAGTCCAAAGTCACCCGGCCGCCGCCGCCGCTTGTGCCGCGAGCCACTTCGCCCCGGTCATCCTTGGCGATCACCATGACATTGAAGCGCGCCAAAGGCTGGGTATCGGAAGCAAAGGTGCCGTCGGAGGCGGCAATCAGGATGCGCCGCAACTCATCATTCAACCCCGCCCGCACCTGCACAATGCGCGGATCAAAGGCGCGCGCGGCTCGGTCGGCCCTTGCAATCAACGCCAGCTTGGCGGCGATTTCAGCATCCGCGGCGGCGCCTGCCACGGGATATAGCTGTGCCTGGGGGCGTTCCGTAAAGCCCTGCACACGTTCGGTCTGCGGGCCATTTGCGATGAGTGCGGCCGTGCGCGCTGCTTTCAGCAGACGCTCCGGGCTCAGGTCGTCGGTGTAGGCGAAGCCGGTGCGCTCGCCTGAAAGCACGCGCACGCCGCAGCCCACGCTGATGCCCTCGGATGCGGTTTTGACGATACCCTCGTCCATGCCCAATGAGGTGGAGGTGACCGCTTCAAAGTACAGATCGGCAAACTCCCCGCCCGCGCTTAGCGCCTCGCCGAGACAGCGCTCCAAAAGACGTTCGCTCAAGCCGAGCTTGTCGAAAAAGTAGCGCTTGTGGTCATGTGCGGGCTGAAACAGCGAAGTAGAGAGCGCGGCCATGCTTTTATTGTACGGGGATGTGCGCTCCCTACCGTCCCTCGGATGGGTCAGCCGTCCGTGCCACGTTCATATCGAGAAAGATTTGCGGAAACCCCGGTGCGTAGCAATTTCCATCGTGCGCATAGGTCGCCGCGCAGCTTCTGGTAATCTCTGGCCGGCGCGGTGACTGCGCAAACTGCCAAGCCAGCAGGTCGGCATCCAACGCCGTCCGCAGTGGCTTTGCGGCGAGGGTGCAACCGGGAGCGGGTGGGCACTGATCCAGCGCGTCAAAGATCGCAACCTCGTGCAGCTTGCCGGCTTTTACATGAGCGCGGATGTCCTGAATCGTATCGATCTTTACGCCCGGCCCATCGTCCACAGGTTGGCCGCTGGCGTACACGCCAGGCCGGAACCCGGTCGCCGCCACCGCTTCTGTCCAGCCCAGCAGATACGCGGCCTGTTCCGGCAAAAGGCGGCCACCCTCTTCCTGATCGAGAAAAAGGATGGCCCGCGCCGGAAAGCCCTCTTGCCGGGCAGAGCGAACCGCAAGCGCGGCGTCGCGGCGCCCAAACTCCGCCGGAGCGATGCCTGTTTTGTTTGCCTTCAGGATTTCCGCGTCCAGGCGGCCGTTGCTGAGCAGCAGAAAGCCCCATCCCTGGGCCCGCAGCAGGGCACGTTTACCCGTCCAGGTGTTTGCCGTTTCACCGGGGGGAGGGGTGAGCCAATAGCCGGTAAACGCGAAGCTGTTGTGCAGCGCGGCCATCTTCGCGTCGCCGGGATAGTCGTTCCGGTCGAAACCGAGCCACTCGCCGGCCCCCGTTCTTCCCGCCGGCAGGGCGGCCGCGGTGTGGTGGGGCGCTTCCGCCTTTGTTCCTTGCCCGGCGGGTGATCGCTCGAGGTGTGCGGGGCCATTGTGGCCGGTTGTCGCCTGGCAGGGGCAGCCTGTGATGGCGATGCTCAGGCAGAGCGCTGGGCTTAGGACAGAAAACATGGGCGATATCGGCATCGGTCTGCTCCCGGGTTAGACTACAACCCGAACCCGGCGCAGTGTTGGCCGTTTGCCGATTTGCATATTTACGAAGGGCGTTCTCGCATCTTTTCCGAGACAGGGATCACGATCATATGTCGGCTACCGAAGCTGCCCCACCGCCTGCGCCATCCAGTCCATCGAATTCACCCAATGCATCCGATCCGCGGTACCCCATCGGCCGGTTTGAACGTCCGGAACCGGTCACAGCCGAGGATCGCCGTTACGCCATCGTCGTTCTGGCTGAATTGCCTGAGCAGTTGCGGGAAGCGGTGCGCGGGCTCGATGCCGATCAACTCAACACGCCGTATCGCCAGGATGGCTGGACCGTGCGCCAGCTGGTGCACCACATCGCCGATTCGCACATGACCGCCTTTCACCGCCTGCGTCGCGCACTGACCGAGGATTGGCCCGAGGTGCATGGGTACAACGAAAAGGCGTTTGCGATGCTGGCCGATGTGTCTGCGCCTGTTGAGTGGTCGCTTGAGATCGTCGAAAGCGTGCATGCCCGCTGGGTGATCGTGCTGCAATCGCTCACCGAAGCGCAGTGGACACGCGGCTTTCGCCACTCCGAACGCGGGCGGATGCAACTGGATGCGGTGACGCTCTTGTACGCCTGGCACTCGCGCCATCATGTCGCGCATGTGACGCACCTGCGTGCGCAACACGGCTGGTAGATCAGTGTTAACGGTCGGGGCTGGCAGGTCGGGATTGTTGCCCAGCGCTGGGCATCCCCTAACCGTTCGGCTCGATGCATCCCCCGTGGGAGTGAGACAAACCGGCAGGGTTGCTAGCGTCAACCTATGCAGCTGGAATCTGCTACGGAGACCGGTGACGCGGTAACAGGGCCAACGGCGCTTCTGACGGCATCGCCCTCGCCGGCATCGCCCTCGCCGGAGTCAATGGCGGAAACCATCCGCAGCTTTCTAAGCCTGCACCCACTCGCAAGCGTCCTCGAAGACGGCAAGGTCGCCTTCGAACTCAGCGACGCGCAGCACACACTTTCCACGGAACACAACCGTTGCACGTTGCACCTGTGGAGTGGCGAACGCAGTCTGGTACGGACGGTTGTTGCGGTCACGGCGCGAAAAGGCTCGCTGCAACTGCTGACGCAGCGCTTTGGGCACACCCAGGCCAAGCTGCTCAACATCGTGTCCGAAGCGCAGCGCCGCACGCCCGGCAAGCGTGAACCGGTGCGCAAGCAATACGCGCGGCTGCTCGAACGTGTGCTTGTGCGTGAGTTTCCGGAGTGGAAACCCGAAGCCTTTCGTACGGCGATGGACCTGGAGCGTTCCTTTGGACCGGCGTACACGCGCGGTTCCCTCCTGCGCGGCAAGGAAGCCTGGGCCGTGATCGGTGTGGGAGAAACCGAGTCGCAGGCGATCATCGACGGCGTGCTCACACTCGGCATTCTGTGGCTGCACCACTGTCGCGAACGCGGAAACGGCCGTCGACTGTACAAGGGGCTGCGCCTCGTGGTGCCTCGCGGCGCGGGCGCTCTGACCCTGGCGCGGCTGCCCTGGATGAACACCGCGGCGGCGCAATGGGAACTACAGGAACTCGACGAGCGCACCGAAGAACTGACGGCATGCGATCCCGCCGATCAAGGCAATCTGCGCACCCGCTTGGTGCGTTTGCCTGACGAAGCGGCGGCGCAGGAGCGCTTTGCCAAGGCGATCCACGAGGTGATGCAACTTGTGCCTGATGGCGAGCAGCATCGGGTGGAACAGCGGTTGCGGTCCACGGCCGAGCTTGGGTTTTTATTGCATGGGCTGGAGTTCGCCCGTGCGCGTATCTCGCTGGCGCCGGGTGGCTTTGGGCACACCTTGGAGATCACATTTGGCCATGGCGCCACCCAAACGGTGTTGACTCCCGCGCGACGTGAACGGGTGCAGGAACACGTCCGCGAACTCTTCGAGCGGCGCCATCCATTCGCGGCGCATGCCGGTCGTCGGCTACGGCCGGGCGGCCCAACCCGCAGCATCGGTGCCTTTACGGGCAGGGCCGCGCACGGACGCATGCAGTTGCCGGCTGCGGAAAATCGTGCTGACCTCAGCCCGGCGAGCCGGCTTGCACTGCGGGAGCGGGCGCTTGCCGCGCAAAACGATCCGCTGTACCGCGCGGTGCCGGAACGCTGGCTGGAATCGGTGTTGCGCGAAAATCTGGCACCGCTCACACGCTTTCTCGCGTTTCCGCCACGTTCTCTCGCGCCCGCACCACATGGGGCCGGTACCCGTGCCGAGGATCGTTTTGCCAACGACCCCGATCCGGATACACGCGGTAATCGTGCCGACGTGCCCGAAGAGCCATCGCGTCCACCGCATGCCGCGTGGAGGCCTGGCGAGCCCGGCACCCCCATGGAGCGCACAGGGCGACCTCCAGCACTGGATCGCGTCATCCCGCGCTTTGATCCGCGCTTCGTGTACACCCAGGTGCCGGCGATTGCCGGGGCGAGCGACCGCGGCATGCTGGACTTACTGGGTGTAATGGCCGATGGCCGTCTTGCGGTCATCGAATTGAAGGTCGCCGACGACCTGCAATTGGCGTTGCAGGGCTTGGATTACTGGATCCGTGTGCGCCACCACCAGGCTCAGGCGACCGATCCCACCACCGGGCTGCCGATGGCGATGAACGACCTGCAACGTCATGGGTACTTTCGCGAAGCCGCGCTTTCCGCCCTGCCGCCGCGGTTGTACCTGATCGCCCCCGCGCTGCACGTGCATCCGGCGACGGAAACCATTCTGCGCTACCTTTCGCCTCGTGTGGAATGGACGCTGCTGGCGCTCGATGAACGCTGGCGACAGGAGGTGCGGGTGTTGTGGCGCAAGAGCGGCGGCACATCTGGTGCCGCGTAGCCGGTGCCGCACAGCCAGTGCCGCGTAGCGCAACCTTGGTTCAAGGTTGCAGCACGCGCACCACCTCCGCAGCGCCGTCGCTTCGCAAGCGATAGCCGGTGTTGCCCACTGGAAGGATCACCGCCTGTCCTCGCGGCAAACGGGTGGCATCCCCGCGGTCTGACAACACCGAACAGTTTTCCGCCACGGCGATGAGAATTTGCAGCTTCTCCGCCTCGCCCAGAGCCGCTTCGACACCAGTCTCCAGCGTGAAGCGGTCCACAGCGAAGTACGCCGACGCTACCAGGCGCGTAAAGCCCTGCATCGCTACCGGAGCGACCAAACCGGCTGCAGTAGCCGTGCGGGTCACGGCCATGCCTGCCTCAACGTGCAGTTCGCGCGGACGCCCATAGTCCCAAAGGCGATAGGTGGTATCGCTGTATTGCTGCGTTTCGAGCACCACCATGCCGGGTCCGATCGCATGGACGGTGCCGGCGTCCACGAAAACCATATCGCCTGCTTTGACCGGAAGCATCCGCAGCTTGCTTTCAAGGCTGCCTTTTTCAATGGCCGCTGCGACTTCGGCGGTGGATAGCGGCTCACGAAAGCCGACGGCGACCTCGGCGCCCGGCTCGGCCTGCAGCACGTACCAGCACTCCGTTTTGCCGCGCGGCATGCCGAGCGCCTGGGCTTCGGCGTCGTTGGGGTGCACCTGCACGGAAAGTTTTTCGCGCGGAAACAGCAGCTTGATGAGCAAAGGAAATCCGGCGTGCTGTTGATCGCCAAAGGCCTCCGGCAGGGCCGCGGTAAGTTCGGCAAGCGTTTTGCCCGCGCCTGCGCCGGACGCGGCGACGCACTGTTCAGCCGTCAACCAGATTTCGCCGATAGGCTTTTCGGCGGTGCCGCCGCCATGCCATGGAGCAAGGGATGGAACGCCCCAGATGCGTTCCACAAGGATCGGCGTGAGGGCCACGGGCTGAAAAGGGTCAGCTTCAACTGCTGTCGCCGTTTGCTTCATCGCGGTGCTCGGGGCAAGCGTTACGCTTCCATTTTGTCTGGATTCCATGGGGTTCTATCTACTTTCAGCCGTGCGGGGATGACCAGGCATGCTTTCCGGCTCAGCATGTATGGTATCGTTCACACGCAGCCGGCTCCAAGTGCTGTGCTCAAATCTCTCTTTATGACGTTGTCTTCTTTCTTCCGTTCGCCGCTCCTGGGCTTTGCTCCCTCGTGCTCTTTTGTCTCCATTCAGTTGCTTTCCCTCAACTTGCCCGCACGTCTCATGCACGAGCGCACGGATTGCAGGAAATGGCTCGCGGAGAAAGGATTTTAATGGCAAGGAATCGTTCTGTTACCCTCGGCATCGATCTCGGGGGCACCAGTATCCGCGTGGGGCTTTACGACTCCGCCATGCGTCTGCTCCATAGCCGAAGTATGCCGACACGCGTAGCCGCCGGTCCGCAAACTGCCGTGGACGCAATGGCGTCCGCCATTCGCGATCTGCTGGCGAAAGAAACTGCCGACAACCCAACTGGTGAGACCCTTCTGCCGATCGGCATCGGCATCGGCAGTCCCGGGCCCATCAATCTTCGCGCCGGCGTTCTCGGTCTTTTGCCAAACCTGCCCGGATGGGAAAATTTCGCTCTGCGCGACCGCTTGGGTGAAGCGACCGGGCTGCCGGTCATTCTGGAATCGGATGCCAATGCCGCTGCGCTGGCCGAGTGGAAATTGGGCGCAGGCCGGGAAACCGGTCTCGATTCTTTGGCGATGATCACGCTCGGCACCGGGGTCGGTTCCGGGCTCATTTTGAGCGGCAAGATGTGGCACGGCATGTTTGGCATGGGCGGCGAGGTCGGCCATACGACCGTGGAACCTGACGGTCTGCTTTGCGGTTGCGGTAGCCGGGGTTGCCTGGAAATGTACTCCTCTGCCAATGGGCTCACACGGCTCGCCCGGACGCTGGCCGCCGAGCCGGGTGCCTCGCCGGCGCTGCGTGCGCTCAGCCGGCAGGAGCTGCTAACGCCGTTGCTTGTTGCGCAACTCGCAGAAACCGGTGATGCCGGGGCGCAACGCGCCTTTATGCAGTTGGGCCGCTATCTCGGCATCGGCGTCGCCAATCTCATCAACACGTTGGATCTGCCGATGATCATCGTTGGGGGCGGCGTCGCCAGCGCATGGCCCTTGTTTGCCCCTTCACTTTTTGAGGCGGTACGGGAATACAGCGTTGTGTACCGGCTCGTGGAGCCATCGCAGCGCGACACGATGGAACAGGATCGCACTTTCGTACGCCCTGCCTTGCTTGGGCCGGCAGCGGGTTTGCTGGGAGCGGGGCTGTTGCCCTACCTCGGTACGCAGGCGACGGAACCGTTCCACTTCGCCTCGTTCGTGGCGGAGGCAGCGTCCTGAACCCCACTACTGGGGTGATCAAGACGAGGCCGCTCCCGCTGCAGCCATAAACCAGCTCGCCCATGCCGGCATAACCCGTCTCTTTCGTCCCGTGTGTCAGAAATATGAGTTGGAGCCCTCAAGTTTTGAAATGAAGTGCCGATAAGGACGGGAGTACCGTGAATCGCTACCTTTGTCGAGTTTTCCTTTCGCTGCTGCTTGCGTCTCCGCTGAGCGTATCGGTGATGCGCGCCAAAGCTCAGGCTCCGCTGCCAGGTACAGCCGCAACGGCTGCTAAGACCTTTAATGATGTCGCTTTTCGCCGGCAGGCGATATTGCAGCGCGGGGTAAACCTTTCCGGCTGGTTGGGCGGCACAGGCGACCTTTCCCCTGACCACATCGCGCACCAGACCACGGAGGCCGATCTCCACTTTATCCGCGCTTCCGGTCTGCAGTATGTGCGTTTGTGCATCGATCCGGTCCAGTTGACGCAGAACGGGCTGGGCTCGCCGGAAAGCAGTGCCGCGCTCGCAAGAATCGATCGTGTGCTCGATGAGGTGCGGCAGGCCGATCTCGCTGTGCTGATCACCATCTTCCCGAAGGACGACTACAAACAACAGCTGACCACTGCTGCGGGTGAACAGGATTTTCCAAAGCTGTGGCACTTTTTAGCGACGCACCTTGCGCAGCGTGACCCTGAGCGGGTCTTTTTCGATGTAATCAATGAGCCTGAGGTGCGTGATCCGGAGCAGTGGGACCGCTTGCAGGCAGCGACCGTGGAAGCCATTCGTGCAGTCGATACACAACACACTTTGATCGTCTGCGGATCGTCTTACTCGGGGCTCTATGACTTGCTCCGGATGAAACCGGTGCGCGATCGCAATGTGATTTACACTTTTCATTGGTATGAGCCGTATCCGTTCACGCACCAGGGCGCCACGTGGGGCAGTGCCGATTGGCGCTTCTTCCACAACATTCCATATCCGGCTACCCCTGACGACCTGCGTGTCCAACTCGCCGCCGTGCCGGATGATACTGCGCGCTATACGCTGCTGGAGTACGCGCTCAATGGATGGAATCGAACTGGAATCCGCGAACGCCTGCAGGCCGCACGTCAATGGGCTGAAGAACACGGTGTTCCGGTAATTTGCAATGAGTTCGGCGCTTACCGGGAAACGGCACCGCCCGCTTCGCGTTCGCGCTATCTGCGCGATGTTCGCGAAGACCTTGAATCCCTCCACATCGGATGGGCGATGTGGGATTACAGTGGCGGTTTCGGCATGGTGACGCATGCCGCGACGGGCAGCGCACCCCAGCCGGACAAGGCGACGATGGAAGCCTTGGGTTTGCGCACGCCTGCACCGTGAGCTGCCAGTTTTGGGGATTTGACCGCGCGAGCCCCGAAAGCTTGTCGCGATCGCTGCGGCTCGCATCTCATCAAAGCGGATAGAGCCGAAATAGGAGACTGTTTTATGCCCGATACAGCCGTTGTACCCTCAACCTTCAGCTTAGGCGGGCAAGTTGAGATCCATCGTTTGGGTTTCGGCGCGATGCGTCTCACGGGTGAAGGCATCTGGGGTGAGCCGAAAGACCGCGAAAGCGCCAAACAGGTTTTGCGACGCGCCGTCGAGCTTGGTGTCGATTTCATCGATACTGCCGACAGCTACGGTCCGGCGATAAATGAAGCGCTCATCGGTGAAGCGCTGGCGCCGTACAAGGCGGGTTTGATCATCGCAACCAAGGCTGGACTAACGCGCCAAGGGCCAAATAAGTGGTTGCCTGTGGGCCGCCCCGAGTATCTGCAACAAGAGGTGGAACTGAGCCTCCGCTACCTCAAACTGGATACGATCGACCTGTGGCAATTGCACCGGATCGACCCCAAGGTGCCGGTGGAAGAGTCGTTGGGTGTCATCAAGGGTTTGCAGGATCAAGGCAAGATCCGTTTTGTAGGCCTGAGCGAGGTCAGTGTGGAACAGATTGAGCAGGCGCGCAAGGTGATCGACATTGTGAGCGTGCAAAACGAGTACAACATCACCAACCGCAAAAGCGAAGCAGTGCTCAGTTATTGCGAAGAGCATGGAATCGCGTTCATTCCATGGTATCCCGTCGCCGCAGGCAAGCTCGCTCAACCTGGAGGCAAACTGGACGAGGCTGCCAAGCAGCATGGCGCCACGGTCGCGCAACTGTCTCTTGCATGGCTGCTGCACCGTTCTCCTGTCGTACTGCCAATCCCCGGCACAAGCTCAATCGCTCACCTGGAAGAGAATATGAAGGCTGCGGCATTACAACTTTCCGATAGCGAATGGCAGGAGCTGGAAGAGGCGGCACAGTAGAACTAGGCTTCTACCATAGGTTCTGCTGTGGTGGCGCTTGGTTCTTGTGAGCCGGATTCGCGCGTGCGTTCGGCAAAGAAGGCGTCTACCCGGTCAAGAACCTCGTGGCCGCGTTTGGCTTCGAAGATAGATCGGCGGAGAGCAGCGCCGCCGGGGACGCCGTGGGTAAACCAACTGGCGAACTGCTTCATCTTGCCGATAGCTTCGCGTTGTGCGCTTTCGTGATCACGTTTTTGCCGTTTCGCTTCGTCAGTTTCAGCGGGATGGGTGAGATCGGGATGATCGTCCAGCTCGGCCAGCAGCCGATCGAAGTAGTCGCGGATCATGCGATGGCGATCTTCGTTGGTCGGCGTGTCGTAAAGGCCGGTGCCGGTCTGCTGTTTGGTTGCGGTGTACTGCGCGATCTGGCGGAAGATCCAGGGATTGGCGGGGGCGGCGCGGCCGATCATGACGGCGTCACAACCGGTGGCTTCGACCATGGCCGCTGCATCCTGCGGAGTGCGAATGTCGCCATTGCCGATAACGGGAATGCGCACGGCGCTCTTCACGGCGGCGATCCACTCCCAGCGTGCCTCGCCGGCATAGCCCTGCTCGCGGGTGCGGGCGTGCAGGGCAACAGCATTGAGACCGCAGCTTTCGGCCATTTTTGCCAGCTCGACACAAACGATGTTGCTGTCGTTCCAACCCATGCGGAACTTGACGGTAAACGGAATGGTCACGGCCGCGCGTACCTGCTCGAAGATCACCCGAATGAGCGGCAGATCGCGGAGCAGGCCGGAGCCGCCGTTGCAGGCGACGACGCGCTTGGCGGGGCAGCCTAAGTTGAGATCGATGATGTCGAAACCCTCGTCCTGGCAAATGCGAGCAGAGTCGGCGAGGGTTTGCGGGTTGGAGCCGAAGATCTGGGCCGAAATCGGGTGCTCGTCTTCGTAATAGGTCAGGTAACGCTTGCGTTTGATGGCACGCATGCGGGACAGGCCGTCGGCGGAGGTGAACTCGGTCATGATGAGACCGCAGCCGGAGCGTTCGTTCGTGGTCTGACGGTCGACGTCGGCCGCTGGATTGGTCGCCAAATCGGATGTCAGCCTGGACGTTTCAGGAGAAAACAGGCTGGCGTTCTTGATGAAACGACGAAAAACGGTGTCGGTGACGCCGGCCATGGGCGCGAGGACAGTCGCCGGTGCGATGCGGACGTTGCCGATGTGCAGAGCCGCGGGCACGCTGGCCTCAGCGGGCATGGTGCGGTCGGGGGCGGAAGTCCATTGCTTGTCCATAGAAATGTGAAATTTGGGGGATGTGGGATTTGGGGATGTGGGCTATTTGGGAGCTCTTGGTCGTAAGCCGTGATCGTTAAAAGGTTTGCTAAACGGCGCGGTGGAAAGCAGAAGGCCTCTGCGCGGGGCAGAGGCCTTTGCTAATGGAAGGACGTTACTTTGCGGCGGCTTCAGCCTTTTTCGCGTCGGTTGCGGCGAACTTGCGACGGAAGCGCTCGATACGTCCGGCAGTGTCAACCAGCTTCTGTTTGCCGGTGAAGAATGGATGGCAGGCGGAGCAGATTTCGAGGACGATGTCGCCTTTATGGGTGGAGCGGGTTTGAAAGCTGTTGCCGCACGCGCAGCGCACGGTGGTGGTGTCGTACTTGGGGTGAATGCCTTCCTGTGGCATGGTGAATCCTTTCGGTAGCTTTCCCGCCGCAGAACGGTTCGCTTGCCGTGTCCGCGCAAGGCTCAAAGGCCGGGCTCACGACATCGAATTCCTGTCACGCTGCAGCTTGGGCTCCAACTCATGGAGTCTCAGGCGCTAAGAATTAGACTACCACCGGCGAACGAAGATGCAGAACGCGCTGTTGGGCGTGTACTCTCCCCGGCTTTGTTCGCAAAGTCTTACAGGGACATGAGTTAGGTCTGGACTTGCGGTAGCACAGGGCTTCCAGCACCAGAACAACTGCATCCAGTGTAGTGACGCGAGTGCAAAGAGTACGCAACGGGCGGTTGGGGAGAGGTTATGGTGCAGGATGGGATGGAGTCGGTGTGGGACTACCCACGCCCGCCACGGTTGGAGCCGACAGGCGCACGGTTGCGGGTGGTGCATCGGGGTGTGGTGATTGCGGAGACGAGCCGGGCGCTGCGGGTACTGGAAACGAGTCACCCACCGGTCTTTTATTTACCGCCCGAGGATGTGCGCATGGACCTGCTCGAGCGATCGCCCTCGCGTGCGAGTTTCTGCGAGTTCAAAGGGGCAGCCGCCTATTGGACACTGGTGCTGCCTGCCGAGCTTGCCAGGGACGGCGGAGGTGAGGCAATCGTGGTGCCGGATGTGGCCTGGAGTTACCCGCAACCTACGACGGCTTTTTCCGGCTTGCGGGATCACCTGGCATTTTATGCGAGCCGGGTAGATGAGTGCACCGTGGATGGCGAACGGGTGCAGGCGCAGGCGGGGGACTTCTATGGTGGATGGATTACGTCCCGGGTGAGTGGGCCGTTCAAGGGAGCGCCGGGCACGCGGGGTTGGTGAGGGTGAGCCTGCCGCCTTGGTGTGTTTAAGGTAGAACGCGCTCATCGCGAAAGGCCGCAACAGGTGGGCACCGTTCTGAGCAGTAGCAAGTAGAAACTTCCGGGAGTTTGTCTGCCGGCGGGTCGCAAGCGAATGGCATCGGAAGCGGTTTGATCAAGACTAGTCGACCTCAACCCAAGTGGGAGTGAGGTCGACCGGGGTAGCGTTTTTGTGAACTCGATGATCTACTCTGACACATCGAAACATAGGCATAAACGCGTTAGTTTGGAAGCAGGCCGTAGACCACGACCTGGTGCTGGTTATCGGGAACAAAAGCCTTTCCATTGACGATGGTGAACTGTTCGAAATGGAAGTTGCCATTCAACGCGTCCCGCGAAGCGACCATGTTTGAATTCCAGAGTTCGTCTGCGACATTTGTCGCGGTGTATGCATGAAGTTCACCTGGAGTGAGAGCCCACACGATACCGGTTGCGGGAGCACCCAAGGCGGAGGTCACCGTCAAAATGCCGCCGGGGTATCCGGAGAGTTGACTTCCCTGCGAATCCGGGGCGTCCGCGAACTTGCCATTTTGATAGCTAAAGGAACGGAGCGTGTCGTTGGTCCCCCAGACATAAAGCTTGGAACTCCCTAAATTTTGCCAATACGCGAGGGAGTGAATTTTCTGGCATCCGTTGAAGTTATTTGCATCGCAAGGCGATGTGCCGAAGAAGGTTTGTACTGGACTGCCGTTCCGTCCCAGCGCCGAACCGTTCAGCACGTAGACGAGACCCTGTTTGCCCCCGCCGATTACCAAGTTCGTGTCCGGGGTAAGGAGGGGGGACGTGGTTGAAAGGTCCAGATCGTTATCAGACAACATCTGTACGTTGCTTGGGGTGAACCAGTCTTGGACCGTGCCCTGGGGAGCCAGCTTCACGAAGCTTTCTCCAAAGTCTGTGGTACCGTCCGCCGTGCCATTACCAGTTTCGAAGAGGATTGAACCCGCACTGTTTCCAACAAGGCCCCGGCCCGCCTGCCATATGCCACCCTCATCTCCATTGGGCGTTGCATTGTAGACCATCGTTTGATTTTGAATGTTCCCGGCCTGGTATCCAACCACCCAACCATGATAGGGTGCCGGGTCCGGACCGCAGCTGCTGAAACCGACATAGACGTTTTGATTGGAAAGCAGCAATGCCGGACGTTGAATCAAGTTGGTTTGGCCAAGGCTGATCACGCCGCCCGATGAAGAAGATCCGCTTCCCGCCACAGACGCATTGATGACGACCGCGCCTCCGTGGACTTGTTTACCAGATCTGATATCGAGGGCGTAGAGCGTATGCAAATAGGCGGCCTGCCGCGGCACTGGATTTGCCGCTACGACGTACAGTGTCTTGCTGTCCCCGTCGATTACAGGTGTGCTGAGGATGCCGAGTTGACCGCCGGTCGCGAAATTTGCCGGGCATTTGCCTGCGTAATTCACCGGAACCGCCGGTCCAAGGTTCACCTGCCACAGCGGAGCGGCACCGGGATGATCGGCGTCCAGCGCATAAACGGTGTTGTTCATGGTGCCAACGAAGAGCGCATTCAGTACCGACTTTCCGATGTGGGTTCCTGGAACATAAAGGGGCTGGCCGACGACCTGTCCGTCCAGCGCGTACGCTCCCAATTTTCCGAAGGTCAAAGCATGGACAGTTGCGGGAGTCAGGATGGTCTCGTTGTTATTGGCGGTGGTTCGCGCATTGTCGTATTCGGCAGTCAAGACCGCTGGATTTTGACCATAAACAAAGTTGGACGCGAGAAGGACACAAGCCGCCGTAAGGGCCGATGCTTTAAAAGCTGCTGATTTCATGTAACTCCGTTTGCCGCATGTCGGTCGAGCGCGCTTAGTGTGCGGCAGACATGCCGCATGATCTACAAGGAAGGGTTCTTGTTTGGTTCTACGCCTTACGAAGCATTGTGAAGGGTCCTGCCGCGCGTGACGAAAGTTTATGGAAGCGACTTACCGTCGTACTCACCAGTAAGATGCCGCCACCATGCGTCACTTAGCGGTGTGTTACCAAAGATATTCGATCGGTTACTATGAAAATGTAATTAGGCATAACTTATCGGCAAAGCTTTCGGTAAAAGCTTTTTCTTTGGTAGATCCGGGTTTTCTGCATTTCATTTCTAGACTGAGACTTGGCGCAGAGCACCTTTTCGCGTGCTCGGTGCAAGCGAAGTTTCAATCATAGAAAGGACCTGCGCAGGACGGGGCTGAAGGTGGCGATGGCGGCGATGGATAGCAGAAGCAGGAGCATGCCGGCGGTGTGGTGAAGGCTGAACAGAGCCCAGGCGATAAGGATCCAAAAGGCCATGTTGGCGGAAGCGGCGAGGTACACCCAGTCGGAGAATTTGTGTTGGTCGTGAAAAAAGTTCATGCGGCTGAGGGAGGGGTAGGTCGATCTGGGGGTGAGCGTGCGGCGAAGCAGAAGCACCGGGGCGAGATTGAGCAGGAGGATAAAGGCTGTCCAAAGAAGGGCTTCAGCGAGGGGAAGGGC
>CAXTRN010000087.1:0-14859 GCA_964246645.1 uncultured Acidobacteriaceae bacterium | reverse complement strand
CGACAAAAGAAACACCGCGATCGACCCTACCCCCACCCAGGCCAGCGCCCGTGCAGTAATGGAGTTACCCAGCGCACGCCCCAGCAGCAACAGCATCGCCGTTCCCAACAGCCCCACCGGCACAACCACAAAGCGCCACGCATGCGCCTCCCGCACATGCGACGTAAGAAGAAAAACGCTACCCCCCAGAACAGCTGAGCCAAAAACGCTTCCCACCACTGAGATACGTTCCAATACCGCTAAATGGGGGCTGAGCCACATACCCGCGATTACAAACGGCAGATGGGCGATGCCCGCGTCAAGCGCCGCAACACCGGTCAGCGGCCAAAAGAAAGCTACAGCCGTTGTGAGGGCAAACAAGGCCGCCAAGGGTAGCCGCAGCACACAACGCAACAGCATCGCCAGCGTCACAGCGACAAACAGCGTCGGCAAAAACCACGACATGTTTCCGGTGACAAAATTCATCAGGTACGGACGCATCGCCGGCGCTTGCACATGCATGAAACGGCCAAACACCAGTGGCTGGAACGGCAAAAACAAGGACCAAAACACAAAAGGGTACAGAATGGTCCGCAGCTTCTGTTCCGTAAATCCCCACGGCCCACGTTTGCGCGCGCTTCCAGCTAGAAACACGCCGGAAACCAGAAAAAATGCAGGCATGTGAAACGCATAGATAAATAAATCCAGCTGCACGCCGAACTGCGAGCCGCCCCACCAATCGCGGTTCAGCACACCCTGATTGGTGTGCCCAAGCGCCACCAGCGAGATGGCCAGCCCTTTCACCACATCGATCAGCAGCAGCCGTTCACTTGCTCGTTTGCCAGTCTGTTCTTTTCCTTGCTCGCCTGTTTGTTCCTTTTTCTGTGCCTCGTCGCGTGGCGCTCTTTGCTGCCGACTGCTGGCTGCTGGCGAGTCCCCCGCACGGCCACCATCTCGCCTTGACGGTGCAACCGCCCCGTTCCCGTTCCCCTGCTTCATCTCCGAAGTGCCCACGCCGTATTATCACCTCCGCGTCCAACGCCGGAAAAGTTCCAGCACAGCCGCCGCCGCAAGTGCGGGTCGCACCGGATCACCCAAGTCGCTCATCCTTCCCGGGCGCTTTGCCATAGGCTGCTTTGCGCATTCACGGCTCCTGCGGGCCAGACGATGCGGCGTTGCTCCACTAAGAGACTGGACGCGCGACTGGACGCGAAACTGGACGCGCGACTGGGCGAGCAATTCGACGCGCAACACTTACCGGCACGAGCGGCTCTGCCTGATATTTATCGCTGCTCCCGCTCCAGCAGCGCCCGTTTCCGCTCCACTCCCCAGCGATAGCCGGAAAGGCTGCCATCTGTGCGCACCACGCGATGGCACGGAATCGCGACTGCCAGCACATTGGCCGCGCACGCCCCCGCCACGGCCCGCACCGCCTTCGGCCTGCCCAACGCTTGGGCAACGGCGGCATAGCTCGCGGTGGTTCCGGCCGGCAACGCCTGTAACGCCGCCCACACCTCCTGCTGAAAAGCTGTTCCGCGGATATGCAGCGGTAGCGCGAAACCTGCATGGGGCGACTCCACGAAATCAATCACTTGCGCCATGGTCTCTTCAGAATCCGCACCACCCTCGACCAGTACCGCCCGCGGAAAGAGTTTTTGCAACTCACGCAGCAACTCCTGCGAATCTTCCCCAAGCAGAATGGCGCAAAGCCCGCGTTCACTTTGTGCCGCCAGCACCGCCCCCAGGCAGCAGGGTCCGATCGCAAAACGAATTGTCGCGCGGACCTCGCTCGCGCGCCCGGCAGGTGCTGTCATGCCGACCACCTGCAGCATCCGCGGCAGAACCGGGTTACCGGCGTTGTTGCCTGCTTCACTGTAGGCTCCGTTCGCGGTATCGCGGCTCCGTAGTATTTGTTGTGGCAAATGCAATGCACGGCGGCATCGCATTTGCGGCCCCTCCGGCCCTGTGCAGGGCATCACGTTACCCCTGGGCGTGGACGTAAGCAGAGGACGCGCTGCATACGATGAAGGAAATCTCCTTACCAACATCACAAATGATTTGCTACCGTGTTTCTAAGTTCGTCCTTGAAGGTACTGGGCTAAGAATCGGCGACGGGATTGTCTTGCAACCATGATCTTCATGGGTGCGATGGAATCGCTGGGGGCTGATAGTACGGCAGCTTTTCCTGTGTTTGCGTTCCCCGCTTTACCGCGATGTCAGCAAAGAGCAAAGCAGGCGTGATGGTTGTGGAAGGCAACGGGCTGACCTCCTGGGCTATATAGAAGTCCCCGCCGGCAGCAAGCACCTCCGACCGCAACGAGCGCTGGTCTAATTCGTCCAGGACGGCACCGCGCATCAGCGTTCGCTTACCCTCTGGTGATACGCGGTAAAGCAGCCTCGGAGCTAACTCACCGCCCCCCAAAGTTTCCACCTCGAACACATCGCGGCCCTGGTCCTTCGCCAATGCCATTAACCTGGCTCGCAGCTGTTCCGTCGTGAGCGGCTCAGCCGTTTTTACCACCAGAACTCCGGCGTGCGGGTGTGCCGGGCCGCCAAGCGTGGCACGACCATGGCCGTTCGATTCAGGGAAATCCTTTACCGGCTCACGCCCCAGCAGATAATTCACCAGCTTGCCGTGATCCACGACCGTGACAGACTCCGCACGTTCCCCTTCATCGTCCACATCGTAAGCCCCAACAAGCGGCTTACCCTCAAACGAGTGCAGCGTGGGATCGTCAACGACGCTAAGGAAAGAAGGCAGCACTGGACTATGAAAACTTGATTGATAGGCTCCCTGCGTTCGCGCCGAAGTTCCCATCTCCGGCCTGTCGGCATCGATGTTCGGCACGAAAAGCCGATTCACCACGTCGGCCGCTGCATCTCCGAAAAAGAGCACGGGACCGTGGTAGTCTTCCGCATCCACGACGGGCGCCTGGCGCAACGCTTCAAAACTGCCGAGGTTGGCAAGAGTTCGCTTGCGAAGGGCTTCTCGTCCTTCCAGACCCGCCGCGGTCACGGCAGTTGTACCGTTACTGCGGCCGAGTTGCATGCCATCCGGCGCTTGCCCACCGACGGAGATGTTGTCCTGGTAGCCCGTATACCCATGTCGTACCGCAGTTCCGTCTGTGTTCACGGTGTAGCGATTCACCGCGAGAGCATTGAGCGACGCTGTGGAATATTGCACAGCGTCCGCAAAGGAACGTGTCGAGGGATCGTTGGCGTACAGTCCACTGGCGTCTATAAGACGATGTTTCCATTCCGCACGATCCAGGTCTAACTTCGCTACCGCTTCAAGCAACACCACGGGCTTGGCAGGCGTGAAGTCATTAGCCGTGGGAGGGTTTTGAAACTGCTTCAACGCGGCTTGCTTCGCAGCGTAGCTTCGCAACGCGGCCTTGTAGGCTTCATCGGTCGCAGACCAGAGTGCCTCCCGCAGCGCCACAGGATCGTCGTCCCCCGGGGCCAGTGCCAGGGAGCCATTGCCACGCGATGAGCTTGAATCGACAGCATATGTGCCGATACGCACCTCAACCCGCACGACTCGCTGATTGGTTTCGCTTTCGTTTGTGATAGCCCCATAGCTCACCACAAGGTCATAGTTATGGATATCCTCCAGGCGATATTCGATGAAGTACGGCCGCTGCATGCCCGGCAATACCAGCTCTGACTTTTCGCGATCCAATTCAGCTTGCATCGCTGCCAATAAGGGGTCGGCATGCGCGATCGAGTTATCAACAGAAACAAGCTTCGGGGTGACCTCTTGCGCGGCAGCTTTCACTGCGAAAGGGCCCTGTGTGAGCGCCAAAACAGAGCAGAACGCAACATATCCGAGTAGGCACAAATGCCTTACCTTCGCCAGAAAAGGTTCCAGGCCTTCACCGGACGGTACGAATCGCATCATTGCCCCGCCCCTTCCGACATCTTTTTCTCTGTGCCTGCCGTGCCGACCGGTGGCGGCGGAAGGATGGGTGGGCGCGCTGTACCTTGTGCTTGCCGCTGCGTCTCGATCTCGCTCACCAGCATCGCCGGGGCGACTGCGCTCACAGGAACCGTTCCGCTTTCCGCACCGCATTCGCCATTGAAAACATCCGGCATGTCATTTGTAGCCACGATGCGGCTCAGGGCAGCCTGAGGCGTTCCAACAATCGAGACACCCCGCACCAATTCATCCGGCCTCCCGTCCACATACACGCGGTACACCACAAGCGGAATGACCTGAAAGGCTTGGGGCGACGAACGCGTGGTTACGGCGAAACCGGAACTGATGTCTTCAAAGTACAGCCCATATGCTTTGCCTTGCTTCTTCGCCTCGGCTTTCAGCATGTCTCGCAATTTAGCGTCACTGACCGTTTTGGTCGAGGTCACAATCAGATTGCCTTGGCGTCCCGTCGGCATCTTCCCCGTTTCCGCGCGGCCGTGCCCGTTGGAGCTCCCGAAGCTTGCTACCGGCAGTCGGGACATAAGAAATGTCTTCAACACGCCGTCATCGACCAGTTGCACGCGTTGCGCCGGTTCACCCTCGTCGTCGAACAGATAGTGCCCGCTCAGGGGTTGACCTTTGAAGTCTCGCAAGGTCGGATCATCGGCAACGGAAAGAAAACTGGGCAGAATCGGTTTTCCGAGCAGCTTTGTAAAGGTTTGCCCTTCTTCGTCGCCACGCTGCCGCTGACCTTCCAACCGGTGCCCAAGCACCTCATGAAAGAAGACCGCAGCCGCGCGTCCGGAAAGGATGGCCGGCCCATCATAGGGTTCCGTGATAGGCGCAAGACGCAAGTCATCCAGATTCTCGGCCATAGCACCGACCTTCGCGAGGACAGCTTTCTGATCGGGTAGCTTGCCGGTAGCATCCGCTTCAAAAGTTTCCGCGCGAAACAGATCCATGCCATCGACCGCCCGTGTACGCGCCACCACGATCAAACGCGCCACAGTATTTGGTGCCGCTACCTTGGCGCCTTCACTCGAAACGAAGTAATCCATCTGCCGCGTGGCCTGCAGAACGGCCATATCGTAGGTAATGTGCTGGTGGTTGCGAAATGCCGCGGTCACCTCGCGCAACCGCCCCTCCCACATGGCTCTATCGACAGCGAGCGGAGGCGCGGCCGCCAATATCTGACTTTGTGGATGTTCCGCGGTGAAATCTGCCGATGTGTCTTCTTCTTTAGCGCGCACCTGCTGTTCGGTTTTTACCTTTTCCAGTGCATCGAGTGCTTTGCCATAGCCGCGATTGGTCGCAAACCAAAGGGAACGCTCGATCGCGGCACGATCATCGGTCAACGGCAAAGGCAGGGTCGTCAGCGCACTGGTTCGGTGCGTGCCGTGCGTGTTGTCCAACGCCGGCGACCCCATGCGCACCTGCACATCCGCAACGCGGGTGTGGGTGCTTGTGGATTGGGCAATCGCACCAAATTGCGCGGTGATATTCAGCGTTTCAGCATCCGCCACCGCATAGCTGAGGAAGTATGGCTTCGTCTGGAGTTTGGAAGGCTCCACGGGCTTTGCCGCGCTCGCAGCGGCAGGCTCCGCTTGCGAGCCCAATGAGTTCATCGCCCGGTGCAGTTCCGCCTCCATTGCGTCAATGAGCACCGGATCGTTGCTGCCCGCGGAGCGTCTTGTATCGACCGCTGAGGTGTTTTTCTTGCCCGATGTCTTCGTTAGTGGCAGAGCGGCCGAAGCGAAACCGGGGTGACTCATGCTCAACACAAGCACACCCACGCAACAGGTCACACGCATCAAGAACGACATACGCGTCACGCGGCGCAGAAAGGACAAGCTTTCCGCCTGCGGACGGGAAAAGCGCGCTTTGGCATGCGAGCGAGCAGATTTGCAGAAGGACGACACAGATGCAGTGTAGCCGGAGGGGCGAAGATTTGGCGACGGTACAGAGGTAACGCTCGGCTACACCAAAGAAGCAGGAGTGTCCGAATTTGCGCCATGTCGCAAATTGAGGCTTGCACTTCCCGCAGCCCACCCGCACACTCGAGAAACCTGTTATGGAGGGCAGTTCATGCGTCGACGATTCTGGCTACTGCTTTTCTTTTCTGCTTTCCTGCTCTTTTTGCCAGGCGCTCACGCAAACGAAACTGCCGCCGAGCGCAATGCCAATCGCACCGCAGCGCAGGAATTAGCTACCGCGCCCGCGCATGGGAATTTGCCCGACTACGCGCTCCCTCCAGCTGCGCTTGCAAAGGCGCAACACCTCGCTGCGGTACACACCGCCACTCATTTCGGAGATGAGATTTGGGGTGTTTTGCAACTGGTTTTCCTGCTTTGGGCCGGCGCGATTGCATGGATGCGTGACCGGGCGGCGCGCCTTGGGCGAAACCGGTGGGTCCAGGGCTACACCTTTCTTTTTCTTTTTCTACTCGCCGGCTTTGTGCTGGATCTACCACTTTCGATATACGGCCATAGGCTTTCCCGAAGCTACGGGCTGTCTATTCAGGGCTGGAGCAGCTGGTTCGGCGACCAAGCTAAAGCCTTTCTCCTGGAATGGCTGATCGGCGGCCTGCTTCTGATGCTGTTGTTCTGGGTCATTCGCAAACTGCCGCGCCGCTGGTGGCTCGCGTTCTGGGCATGCTCCATTCCCATCACGATGTTCAGCCTTTTCGTTTCCCCTTATATTGAGCCGCTTTTCTTCCATTACGAGCCTCTTGCCCAAAGCCAACCTGCGCTGGTGGCTCGGCTGGAACAGGTTGCCGAACGCGGCCACATGAATATCCCGCCCGAGCGCATGTTCTTGATGCAAGCCTCAGCAAAGCTCACCACGCTCAATGCGGATGTGGAGGGCTTCGGGCATTCCAAACGCGTCGTCGTTTGGGATACCTCCGTGCAAAAGTTCACGCCCGATGAGATCCTCCTCGTTTTTGGGCATGAGTCCGGCCATTATGTGCTCGGACACATCGCGCGCGGCCTACTTCTCGGCTTTGCCGGTTCTTTTGCCTTGTTGTACCTCGGTTTCCGTTTTGTGCAAGCGGGCTTGGCGCGCTTCGGCCCACGCTGGCGCGTCGCTTCACAGGAAGATTGGGGCGCGGCGGCGGTGCTGGTTCTTGCCTTCGCTCTTTTCAGCGCAGTTCTGGAGCCTGTTTCGGCGACGTTGAGCCGCGCACAGGAGCATGCCGCCGATGTGTATGGGCAGGAAGCCGTGCACGGGATCGTCGCCGACCCACAAGCCGCCGCGCAGGGCGCCTTTGATGTGCTCGGCACCACTTCTCTCGCCGACCCGAACCCCAGCCGCTTTATGGAGTTCTGGACGTATGACCATCCTGCAACCGGCCGGCGCGCCGCTTTCGGCAAGGCCTATAACCCGTGGCTGCCGGGCCTCGCTCCTAAATACTTTCCTCCTACACGCGATCGAGCTACACGCGATCGAGCCTCTCCATAAGGCCTAAGGGAATGGCCTGAAAGATCGCCGCGGAAGGATGGCACCGCTGCAGTGCCGTCGCGCCTCGCGTAGCATGGGGCATGGCTGACTCTTCTTCCTCCGATTGCATCTTCTGCAAGATCGTCGCCGGGGTGCTGCCCACCCATCGCCTGCATGAAACGCCGGACACGCTGGCCTTTGCCGACCTCTGTCCGCAGGCCCCAGTGCATATTCTCGTCATCCCCAAACGACACCTCGCCTCGCATGCCGAAGCGCTGCCGGCAGATGCCGGTCTGCTCGGCAGTATACTTGCGGCAGCCGGCGAGATCGCTCGTGCGGAGCGCCTGGAAGAGGGTTATCGGTTGGTGATAAATACAGGCGCAAACGGTGGCCAAACCGTCGAGCACCTGCATGTGCACCTTCTTGGTGGCCGGCCTATGGGTTGGCCGCCAGGCTAGACGACGGCACACCTCAAGTAGCTCTTGAAGCCCCTGTTGTCGTTTGTGGTTCACCCAAAAACCTCAAGTGCCGGTTGAAGCCGATGTTTACTTATTTGATCCTGCTCCGTCCCCACGCTCTTCGCATCGCAAACCGGGCGCATCGCGTCCAATGCTCGTGATCGCATCCCCATTCTGGCGCGGACCTTTTGTCTTCGCCGGCATTTTGCTACTCGGGTATCTGGGGCTGCGGTTTTGGAGGCATATGGCTATGGCATCAATGCGTAAAGAACCGATCCCCGCCCCTACACACGATGTGGTCGCGCCCGCCAGCGGCTGGGCAGCCGGTCAACAGGAAACGGCTGTCTTTGCCGGTGGCTGCTTTTGGGGTGTTCAATCCGTATTTCAGCGTGTCCGCGGAGTTCTGTCCACCACCGTGGGCTACACCGGTGGAAAGCCCGAACATGCTGACTACAAATCCGTCTGCTACCTCGATACCGGACATGCGGAGGCGATCGAGGTCGTGTACGACCCCGCACAGGTCAGTTACGGGACGCTGTTACGTGTATTTTTCTCTGTCGTTCACGATCCCACCCAGTTGAACCGGCAGGGCGGCGATGTGGGCACACAATATCGCTCAGGAATTTACTTTTCCACTAAAGATCAACGCGAAACTGCCGATAGATATATCGAGCAGCTGAATACGGCTCACATTTTTGCCAAGCCAATCGTCACGGAAGTCGTGCCGCTAACGACCTTCTACCCCGGCGAGGCGTATCACCAGGATTACGCCATGAAGAATCCGAACAACCCGTATATTCAAGTTTGCGATATTCCCAAAATTGCTTCTCTTGGTCAGCAGTTTCCAGAGGTTTTTCAGGAATACCGCTTGCCCCGATAGCATGATCGGCTCAAAGCGATCTACATCTTTCAGGTCAGGCACGCGAGCTGTTCGTCACCCTTCGGCGCACGTCTAACCAATGATTCAAGAACGACGGTATTACGTAAGCAGGACGGTTCGCGACATTGCTGATATCCCCTCATTCTAAAACGCTGCCCGCTCTGGTCGTAAGCGCTTTGTTGTACGCCGCATCGATGCGCACACATGCGCAATCAGCCGGTGCCGGCTCTGCCGTGGTCGGCGCGCAGCAGGCGGTCCAGCAGGTCGGGGGCAAGGCGCAACAGGGGACGGGCGCACAAACCGGTGTGGGCACAAAAGATCCGTCCGGCAAATCGCCGACTGGCACAGATACCACCTCTGCCAGTCAACCGGCGGGGGCGGCGGAAGAAGCCGCCAGCACCAGCAAATTGCGCCTTACCCCTACCGATCCCTCCGTGGCGCCGAAGGATTTGCCCAAGGGTCGTCCCGTCATCGGCCTCGCCCTGGGGGGCGGCGCTGCGGTCGCGCTCAGCGAGGTCGGCACGCTGCAATGGCTGGAGGAACACCACATCCCGGTGGACGTTATTGCCGGCACCAGCATGGGTTCCATCCTTTCCGCCCTCTACTCCACCGGTAAAACTCCAGAGCAGATGAAGCACATCCTGACCCCGGAGGAGATCAGTCGCGTCTTCCGCATCGACGCCTCATACAGCTCGCTCAGTTATCGCCGCCGCGAAGACGATCGTGACCTGCCCAATGCCATAGGCCTCGGCTTAAAACGCGGCGTCGCGTTGCGCAATAGTTTGCTGACCGACACCGGCTTGAACAGCTTGCTGGACAAAGAATTCCTGAACTACAACGATCAAACCGATTTCAACAATCTGCCGATTCCCTTTCGCTGTCAGGCGACCGATCTGACTGCGGCCAAAACCGTCACCTTTGCGCGCGGTTCTCTGCCTGATGCCGTGCGCGCTTCTGCGTCGATACCCGGTGTGTTTCGTCCTTTTGAACTGCGAGGGCACGAGTATGTCGATGGCGCCATTTTGGAAAACCTGCCCACGCCCGAGGTGAAGGCGATGCGGGCTGACGTCGTCATTGCCGTCAGCTTGCCGTTGGAGCCGGTCGGTCAGGGTGATCTTGGATCCATCTTGGGCGTTCTGCAGCGCGCGTTTGCTGTCGGCATCGAAGCGAACGAAGCCAACGACCGCAAGTTGGCCACGGTGCTCATCATGCCCGAAGTCAAAGGCTTCACCGCCAATAGCTATACCCAGATCGATGCGCTGTCTGAGCGCGGCTATGCTGCCGCCGAGGCGCACAAGGCTGAGTTGGTGCAATATTCCCTCAACGACGAGGACTGGAAAGCGTATGTTGCCCATCGGCGTTCCCGGGAGCGACCGCCCGCGGGCACCGTCCTCCGGGTTCGCGTCAATGCGTCCAACCCCGGCGTGCGCGAATACACGGAACGTCTTTTTGCGCCGCTTGTTGGCCAACCTGTCGACACCGGCAAGGTGGAAGCTCTGCTTGCCGACGTCCGTTCCGATGGCCGCTATAACAGCGACTACACCGTGGGTTATGACGGCCCGGATTCAAACCGCCCCATCCTGCTCGTCAACGTGAGCGACAAGAAAACCGGCCCACCCTTTCTTGATCTGGGCGCCAACATCGCCGCCCAAACCGGGGGGGTCACGCGCGCTACCCTGTCTACGATCTTGCTCTACCAGGATCTGGGCGGTTATGGCTCGGAACTGCGTGCCAATGTCGATATCGGCTTTCAAACCCGCGTGCAAGCAGAGTACTTCTACAAACCCAACCCTTTCAGCCGATTCTTCCTGGCACCGCGGGCCAACGTCACGCGCGAACCCTTCTATATCTATCAAGGCAATTATCGCGTTTCTGAACGCCAAAGTCAGTTCGCCGGTGCCGCCATCGATGCCGGGTTGAGCGAAGGCAAGGACGGCGAGTTGCGTGTCGGCTGGTCCTTCCAAAACGTGCAATGGTTTCCCACCACCGGTGCAGACAATCTGCCGAACTACAACGGGAATTCTCAAACAGCGCGCATCCGGTGGGTATACGACACCCAAAACCGTGCCCTTGTTCCGCGCGATGGCATTCGCACCGAAACCAGCTTTGGATACCTGTACAACACGCCTGGCAGCCCAAGTGCACCGGAGTTCACCGGCCAAATACAGTACGCTCACGATCTCAGCATCGGCGGAAAAAGGTTCAAAGACGATTTATTGCTGCTGAATGCCGAAGGCGGGACCATGTTCAATCGCGCCGTGGCTCAACCTTTTCGCTTCACCCTCGGCGGTCCGCTGCGAGTAAGTTCTTTGGCCAGCGATCAGCTACGCGGCACCGATTACTTCCTATTTACACCCGGATACCTCCATCGCTTGGCAAACCTGCCTGCGCCGTTGGGGCAATCCATTTACTTCGGCGCTGCCTATGAGGCTGGGCAGATGCGCGCCCCGGACATGCGCACCATCACCCGTCAAAACGTGTACTTCGGTTTGGTGGCGGAAACACCATTGGGCGTCATCACTGTCGCTCCGGCAATTGGGGACGGCGGCGACCGCAAATTTATCTTCACCCTGGGTCGCATCTTCTCGGCCCCAAGCTCATTGCGCTGATCCTTTCCAGCACGACCGACCTGGAGCACTCCGATCGGCGAAACGACGTCTGCAACTTTTACAGGAAAGCCAGCTGTTTCAGCGACTTCAGCTCAGCGATTTCAGCTCAGCGACTTCAGCGTTTTGCGAAGTCGCTACCGCCCCGCTTCCAGGCGTGACGCCAAGCGCTCCGGCAGCCCCGCTCGGCGAATCGCCTTTTGCGCTCCGGCTAGGTCGTACGGGATACGGCGAAAGGTCACGGTGGCTGTTTCGCTGTCATAAAGCGCAAAGGCCGCGCGTGGATCGCGGTCACGGGGTTGGCCCACGGAGCCGGGATTCACAAGGTAACGGGCTTCCCTGGTCAGTTGAAAATCGCAGCTGCCCTCACGATCACAAGCCGGCTGCACTTCTTCCCACTCCGCGCCTTGTTGCCCAAAAGCACCTTGCACATGGGTGTGCCCGAAAAACGTCAGCCCCGTCGTCATGCGTTGCAACGGCGTCCACGCGTCTCGCATGGACAGGATGTAGTGATCCTCGTGCAGCGGCGAGCCGTGTGCGCACGCGGCCCACGCACTGGCCTGCAAAGGCCCTTTCGGAACCGCCCGCAACCAGGCGAGATTATCCGGGGTCAGCGCCTCACGCGTCCAGGCAGCGGCTTCGGCGGCCACTGGGTTGAAATTTTCGGTATCGCTCAATCCGGCGCACACACGGTCATGATTTCCGCGCACATGGATCTTGCCCAGCGCCTGCAAACTCGCCAATACCTCGTTGGGATTGGCTCCATACCCGACCGCATCTCCAAGATTCCAAAGCTCATCGAAGCTGCCCGCCGCTTCGAGCACCGCTTCAAAAGCATGAAAATTACCGTGAATATCGGAAACAATCAATGCGCGCATGGGAAAGCCCAGTGTACTCCTCGCACAGGACGCGGGCACGGCTAGCGTGCCGAAAGCAGAGCCGGCAGGGCACGGTCCCGCGGCGTTTGCATGGTGGGCGCCGCGGCAAGCAAACCTCGCGTGTACGGGTGTTGCGGCCGCGTAAGAACCTCATGTGCCGTCCCCTGCTCGAGTATGACCCCGCCCCGCATCACGGCAATCCGATCCGCAATCTGCCCGACCACCGCCAGATCGTGCGAAATAAACAACATCGAAAGTCCGTGCGCCGCGCGTAACTGCCGCAAAAGCGCCAGAATTTGCGCTTGTACCGTGACATCAAGTGCCGTGGTCGGCTCGTCCGCGATCACAAACCGCGGGCGATTGATCAATGCCATCGCGATCACGATGCGTTGGCGTTGGCCTCCCGAAAACTGGTGTGGGTAGTCACGGTACCGGCGTTCCGGATCGGGCAGTGCCACTTCCTGCAGCATTTGGAGCACCCGTGCCCGTACCTCCTTTCGCGGCGTGCCGGGCCGATGCGCCAGCACCGCTTCGCCCACTTGCCGCCCAATGGGCATTACCGGATTCAACGCCGTCATCGGTTCTTGAAAGATCATGGCCAGCGATTGCCCACGATGCTGCCGCATGGCCTCCTCCGGCAGCCGGAGCAGATCGACTCCTTGCCCTGATGCGGCTTCTTTTATGCTTTTTTCCGCCACATGCGTCGGCTGGCCCGCCCTCAACCGCGACCGCCATCGACTCCATCTTCCGGAAAACGCACCGGGCGTCCTCGAAGGCTCAGCAATGGCCTCTTTACCAGTCATTTCATCGCCGGTGGATAGCCGTACCTGGCCGTTCACTGCCGCGCTCTTTGCCAACAACCGCATCAGTGCCAGCGAAGTCACCGATTTTCCGGAACCAGACTCCCCCACCAGCCCCAATGTTTCGCCCGCGCGCACGTCGAAGGAGATCCCCCGCACCGCTTCCGCACCGGCAAAACTCACCCGCAAATCCCGTACCGAAAGCAGTGGCAAATCAATCACATCTGTCACCAAAACCCATCTTCACCGCAAGCAAATCTCTATTATCGTAATCATTTGCGACGCCGCTTTCGTTTTCTGCGGAATTACGCCCTGTCGAAGACGCTTATAAACAAGTACACCTATAAGCAACTACGCTGCATAAGAAAGAGAGGTTGAATGAAAGCACTTTTCACCATTCTTTTCCTGCTAGCCTCGCCGCTGTTCGGGCAAACGGCACCTTCCTCGTCCGATCCGTTCAAAGCCCTCGCTTTCCTGGAAGGCACCTGGGACGCAACGACACACGATACAGCCGGGGTTCACGTAATCGGCACCTACACATTCAAAACAGAACTCGGTGGTCACGTCCTTGGCCGGCATGTCACCAGCCTCAAGGCCTGCAAAGGACCCGACACCTTCGATTGCGAACACAGTGACCTGCTTTTTATCTTTCCCGAAGCTCCGGGAAAGCCGCTCAAAGCCATCTATTTCGACAACGAAGGCCACGTGATCCACTATGTCGTTTCCACTCCAAACGCCACGACGGCTGTCTTTCTTTCGGAGGCATCACAGCCCGGGCCCCAGTTCCGGCTCACCTACGAGCTGAAAAACTCCGTCATGAATGGCAACTTTCAGATGCACATGCCAGGGCAGACCGAGTGGACATCGTACCTGGAGTGGAGTGGCGCGAAGAAATAAGGTTCCGCGTCCTACGGCAGGAACGCCTCATCCAACCATCATGAGCGCTCCCTTCCGTCTTTCCGTGCTCGACCAATCGCCCGTCCCGGCCGGCCATACGCCTTCGGAGGCGCTCAGCAATTCGCTCGATCTGGCGCAACATGTCGACCGGCTCGGATACACGCGTCTCTGGTACTCCGAACACCATGCGATGGACCTGCTCGCCTGCACGGCACCTGAAATCCTCATCACCCGCGCTGCCGCAGCAACCAGCAAGATCCGCGTCGGCTCCGGTGGCGTCATGTTGCCGCACTACTCTGCTTTCAAGGTTGCCGAGGTCTTTCGCACCCTGCATGCCATGTTCCCGGGCCGCATCGATCTGGGCATCGGGCGCGCTCCCGGAGGCGGTCAGCTGGAAAGTTATGCCCTGCGTCGCGTTCGCCAAGGTCCCCAGCCTGACGATTTTCCACAACAACTAGCCGAACTCCAGGCCTACCTCCATCCTGAGCGCTTTCCGGCGAACCACCCATTGCGCAAGCTTCTGGTTTCGCCCGCCGCAGCCGGTGCACCCGATCTTTGGCTGCTCGGCTCCAGCATGTGGTCCGCCGTCACCGCCGCGCAGGAAGGCTTACCCTACGCCTACGCTCACTTCTTCTCCGCACAGGGCACGCGCCAGGCCATCGAATACTACCAACGCAACTTCCAGCCCTCGCACATCCCGCAAAGCTTGGATGATCCTTCTTCAAGGACAGCCTTCGCATCGCCCCAAGCGGCTTCCGTGCTCCCCGAATTTTCCGGTGGAATCCGCACCCAACCCGAAGCCACCCTCGCCATCGGCGTCATCTGCGCCCCCACCGAGGAAGAGGCCGAGCACCTGCACGCGTCTGTTCGTCTTTTGCAGCGTCGCATCCGTACCGGCGACCGCAGCCCTGTCGCCTCACCCGAAGATGCGCTGGCAGAACTTCGTGCGTTGGGCGCGGCTCCCCAGCCCCCAAATCCCCTGCTCGCCTTTACCGCCGGCAGCT
>CAXTRN010000086.1:0-14873 GCA_964246645.1 uncultured Acidobacteriaceae bacterium | reverse complement strand
ATGATGAGCTGTCCCTGACGTATCTGCTGACCGTTGACCTGACGGAGCAACTCATCGGCGGGCGGGCAACTGGAGCAGCCTTCGGAGGTGAAAAGTTCGACGAGTACAGCCGAAGGCGGTGTGGGCGTCTGACCGTTGGCGATCGCGAAGGATGATATCGGAAGCAGAGTGAGGGCGAGTAGGTTGTGGATGCGCATGGGATCTCCTTGGTGTGCGTTGCCGGCGGGGGAGAGGCGCGCCCAACCGGGGTTCAGCGTGAGCAGCAGATGCGGCAGCGCGAGGCCCGAGGCAAGGGCGATGAAGATGAGTGCGGGAAAGGCGGTTCACGAATGGCTCCGGAAGGAAGAGCGTGTGCGCCCTTCGGTAAGACTTGAGCAGCAAACGTCCACTTGAGCAGCAAACGCCCATAGGACGCTGGGTGGCGCACAAGGTTACATTTTGCTGAACCCGCTAAAAGACGGAGACAAGGTGTAACCTTTGCTCCCTGATTCGATCTCAGGACTGCAATCGTTCAGCGAGGAAGCCAAAACAAGGGAGCTCATCGATGATGAAGGAATTTCTGTCTCTAAACGGTGCTCGCGCCAGCGCGCGGCGCACAACCCGGACCGCGGTGGTGGCGCTGGGGATCGCGTTTAGCGCACAAGCGTTCGCGGCGACGCCCGCGGTTGGCACAAAAGCTCCCGATTTCACTTTGTCTACGCCGGTAGGAAAGCCGGTGAGTCTGGGGAATGAGACAGGACGAGGAGAAGTAGTGCTGGTGGTATTGCGCGGTTTTCCTGGCTACCAATGCCCTTATTGTGAGAAGCAGGTGCATGACTTTGTGGATCACGCCAGCGCATTTGCAGCAAAGAAGACACGCGTGTTGCTCGTGTACCCAGGCCCCCCAGCAGACCTGGATAGCCATGCCAAGGATTTTCTGACCAAACAGTCGGAACTGCCGGCAAATATCACGCTTGTGGTTGACCCCGACTACAAGATGACGAACCTATATGAGTTGCGTTGGCAGGGGGAACACGAGACCGCCTACCCAGCAACATTTGTTCTGGACAAAAACGGCACCGTGCAGTTTGAAAAGATCTCTCATTCCCATGGAGACCGGACCACGGCGGAAGAGGTTCTGCATCACGTCTAGGATGGCCATGAGACCGGCTGCATTTTTGTGCACAGGCGACTCAGTCTGTGTGCCGCAAGCCCTCAGATTTCGGTTCGCGTTGTGCTCGCGAAGCCGGGAGAGTTCCACAGCTAGAACCGAGGAGAAATAATGAGCAAGCTTCGTACCGCATTCCGCACTGTTCAAGTCGGGAACTCGAACGTCTTTTATCGCGAAGCGGGGAAGTTGTCCTCTCCGGTCATCCTGCTGCTGCACGGATTTCCCACTTCGTCCCATATGTTTCGAGATTTGATACCGCTGCTATCGGCCGAGTACCGAGTCATCGCGCCCGACCTGCCGGGATTTGGGCAGACAGTGACGGCCCTGGATTTCAAGTACACCTTTGACGCATTAGCCTCGGTAATCGAGGAGTTTACGCGAGCCGTTGGCCTTGAGCGCTTCGCTCTTTACGTGTTCGACTATGGCGCACCGGTTGGATTCCGCTTGGCGCTGAGGGATCCGAGCCGCATCACCGCCCTGATCTCGCAAAATGGCAACGCCTACGAGGATGGCTTGAGCGAGGGCTGGAACCCGATTCGCACTTACTGGGCTGAGCCAAGCGTCGCCAACCGCAACGCGCTGCGCGATCTACTCACGCCCGCCACGACGAAGTGGCAGTACACACACGGCGCCGAGGAGATCCTGGTATCGCCCGACGGCTACACGCTGGACAGTGCGTACCTTGCCCGCCCGGGCCAGGATGACATTCAGCTTGACCTGTTCCGCGACTACGCCACAAACGTAGAGCTGTATCCGGCGTTCCAGGGCTGGCTGCGCGACAACAAGCCTCCAGTGTTGGCGGTGTGGGGCAAGAACGATCCTTTCTTCCTGCCGGCGGGTGCCCAGGCGTTTCGACGAGACGTTCCAGAAGCGGAGATACACTTCTTCGAAACCGGACATTTCGCACTTGAGACACACGCCGTGGAGATCGCGGACGCGATTTATGGCTTCTTTAGCCGCTACGCTACACAAGCCTGAAAGGCTGCGACCAGCGAAGGCGAAGAACCACGGATGACTTACGCGCGTCCTACGCTGCGCTGACCGACAGAATGTAGCGCAAAGCACCCCGCCGCGCATTTCGGACTACATGGATCAGCCAGCGCGATGATCTGCCTCGGAACGCTCCACCCTTGCTTCTCCGCGGTGACACAAACCTAGAATGCCTAAAATGTTAGTTTTCAGAAGAATTTAGCAACCGGAGGGCACTCGACGAAAGCAGCATGGTACGAAAAGAACGGAAGTGGGCATTTCCAAGTCTTTCTAACCGTCAGTGCGGCGGCCGTGGGTTCTTGGACCGAGATGGCAGAAACCGCGGGGCTGCGTCGACGCGCTGCACGCAGCGACCCCGACGCTTTCCGGGCGTGGGAACCCTCCATGCGCGGCCGGAAAGTCTGCGGCTTGGGGTGGCTCTCGACGAGCCGGTGTGGGCCGCGTTTACGGCCCTTGAGGCGAAAGAGTGCAATGGGTGAGGGAAAGGTGTGCCACCGGCGTGCGCAAACGCATCACAGTACCGCATAGAGGCGATGCCGTCTCTGTGGGAGGTCTTAGATGAAGCGCTCTATTTATTGGGCGAGCATTGCGGCTGGCGTGGCCGCAGCGTACTTGATGTATCGGCGGGGCGAGCCGGTTGGCGCGATCGCACGAAAGACTTTGACCAATCCGGTGGGTTCCCTGGTGAACGAGGTCCAGCAAGCGGTGTAAGCGACCGCTAGAATAGAGAAAGCTTACGTAAGGAACGCCACCATGAGCCTTTCCATCACTGATACCCGCGCCCAACTCGAGTTGGCAGCGCACGCCGCCGGATTGACCCTGACCACGTTGCAAGCGGGGACAAGTTTCGGCGGCGAGCCGACAGCCCGCTACAGCATGACGCTTCCGGCATCGCCGGACAAGCAGTTGTTTCTGGAAATAGGCGAGGATCTGGACGTGGCAAACCCGCGTTTTGCGGGCGAACTGAACACTTTTTTCAAAGAAACGGCAGAGCGGCTTCAAAACCCGAGGCCGGATTGCCTGCTTTCCTTATTGGGTCTGCCGCTTTCCTTTGGAAAGTTTGCGTGGCCTTTTCACGCGTCTACCTCCGGTGCGGACACGTTCATTGTGCATGGCGAAGTGCGCCTGGAAACAGGTGTCGAGGCGATCTTGCATGCCAAGGTTTCAGCGTCCTTGACGCAGACCTTCGCGGACGTCGTGAGCGCGTTGGAGCAGCCCTTTACCGAAAGCTTCATTTATAACGCGGTTCGCAAAACGCTTGACCAGGGACAACTGGAGCTGGTGAAAAGCGGCAATCGTCAGCCTGTGCCGGTGACGACACGTTATTACTCGGCCAAGCAGCGCCGCTTTATCTTTAATGACACCGATGCGGAGCAACGCAAACAGTTTCTCGCCGGACAGGTGTTCTGGCTAAGCCATGTGCTGGGAGCGGATGCGCCCGTGTGGATCGCCGATCCGCGGGATGCGCAATACCTGAACACCACGTCCGCTGAACTGAAAGCGGCGGCAACGCAGTTAACCGGTGAGGGTTTGCTGCGGATGGATGAGGGAAGCGAACGGGCCGTGGCAACCCCGAAGCTCGTCGAGCAGCGCGCGGCGTTTGAGGCTGAAATAGCCGACGCCCTGCACTTTTTGAAGCCGAGCTTCAACGAAAGCATGCGCGGCGGTCAGACGAATATGTAGTACTTGCTGCGATAAGGCCGATGCCTGTTGCGGAAACGAGAGTGCGGAACACTTCATCTTTATAGCGATTCCTCTTCCAGCAAGCTCCGACGCGAGCAGGACTGCAGGTCTCTCCGTTCCGCAGACGTGAGGCTGTCTGCTCCGGTCGAGATGACGCTGCATCACCAGAGATTTGCTCTAAAACCTGTGCTCCGACAAACCGTACCCTCACAAGTTTGAGACATCATCAGAAATTTTTGAGCGGATGCTGAGCGATCAGGTGTGGTCTTGACCGGAGCGCGAAGCCTTTAGACGAGAATCCGCAGTGTCGCGTCCGGTAACGTAGATTCCGTCGGAACAACAGAAAGTGAGCGAAGGCGTTTACGCAAGTATTGGGCGTTACCTTCCATCGTCGCTTAGCCGCTGTTGCCAGTAGGCGATGGCGGCTGTTTCCTCGGCAGGGAAGGTCAGGTGACCGACTTTGCGCCCCGGGCGCGGCTCTTTGCCGTAATCGTGACGGTGGCAGCTGGAAAAGCGCGCGGTTTCTTCCACGGCAGGCATCGTGCCGATGCAGTTCAGCATGACCGTGGGTTGGCTGGCGGTGGAACCGAGCGGCAGGTGAAGCAGGGCGCGCAGGTGATTTTCAAATTGCGAGGTTCGGCTGCCTTCAATGGTCCAATGCCCGGAGTTGTGCACCCGGGGTGCCATCTCGTTTGCCAACAAGCCATCGTCCACGACGAAAAACTCCACAGCCAGCACGCCGATATAGTCGAGCTGCTGAAGCAGGGCGCGGAGATAGCCCTCAGCGGTGAGTTGCAGGGCAGAACACTCGCTCGGCGGCAGGGTAGCAGGCGCGCGCGAAAGGCGCAGGATGCCGTCGCGGTGATGGTTCTCCGTCAAGGGATAAAAGACGATCGCGCCTGCCTTGCTCCGGGCGGCGATCAGGCTGACCTCCGCCCGGAAGCGCACGGTGCCCTCCAAAATGCAGGGAACCTGGCCGACTTCGGCCCAGGCGGCTGCGGCTTCGCTTTTGTGCGCAAGCCGCACCTGGCCTTTGCCGTCGTAGCCCATGCGCCGCGTTTTCAAAATAGCGGGTAAACCGACCGCGGCCAAGGCGCGCTCGAGGTCTTCCACGCTGTCAACGGCGGCATAGGGCGCCGTTCCGATACCACAGCGGTGAAAGAAGTTCTTTTCCAATAGCCGGTCTTGTGCGATTCCAATTGCGCCGGCGTTGGGAAACAGGTTCAGCCCCCCAAGTACGGCTGCATCGATGTTTTCACTTTCCACGGTGACCAGGTCGACCCGGTCTGCGAAGCGGCGCACACTTGCGGCGTCGGCCAGATCGGTTTCCATCAAGGGAGCAACCTGTTCCGCACAGTCGCCGGGAGAACCGGCACAAAGGACGGTCACCTCCTCTGTTTCCGGCAGCTTGGCCGCGAGTGTGGGGAGGGCTTCGGCCAGCATGAGCGCCAGCTGCCCAGCTCCGAGAATGCCCACGCGCACCGGTTGATTCATGGACGAGCTCATGCGCGCGGGTCCGGTTCGGCCAGCACGGCCTCGGTCTGGGCCTGGCGATGTGCCGCGAAACGCGCGAGCAGGGCCGGGTCCGCAAGCGCAAGGATCTGCGCGGCAAAGAGTCCCGCATTTTTGGCGCCCGCTGCGCCAATGGCGAAGGTCGCCGTGGGCACGCCCCCGGGCATCTGCACGATGGAAAGCAGGGAATCGAGTCCATGCAGCGCTTTGCTCTCGACGGGTACCCCAAGCACCGGCAACGGCGTCAGCGCGGCAAGCATGCCCGGCAGGTGCGCCGCGCCGCCGGCACCGGCAATGATAAGTTGCAGGCCGCGGGATTGCGCTTCCTGCGCATAGCGAAACATCTTCTCCGGGGTGCGATGCGCGCTGACCACTTCGGCCTCATACGGCACCTTCAGCGCATCGAGCACCTTGGCGGCACACACCATCGTCGCCCAATCGGAGCGCGATCCCATCACAATGCCCACCTTCGTTTGTTCGGCCATCGCCGTGTTGGTTCTCCCCTGCCCTGTGCGCCCACGGGCTGTGCCGTCATGACGGATTGCTCAAAATTACCGATGAAATGACCGAGGACCGGTCCAGTTACGCAGCACTTCCACGAAGGCCTGCTGCTCCAGGGCTTGTACCCGATCCTTCAAGCTTTCTACTGTATCGCCTTCGAGCACCGGACAGCGCATTTGCAACACAATCTCTCCGGCATCTACCGTTTCGGTGACCTGATGCACGGTGCAGCCGGTTTCGCGCACGCCGGCAGCGAGCACGGCTTCGTGGACACGGCGGTTCATCAAACCCGCGAATGCAGGTAACAACGAGGGATGCACGTTCAAAAGGCGGTCACGCCAGTCCTCGATGAAGCCGCGCGACACAATGCGCATGTAGCCGATCATCAGGACCAGGTCCACCTGCGCTTCCTCGAAGAGGGAGCTTAGCTCGGCATCGAAGATTTCGCGTTCGAGCCCGGCGGGGTTCAAGAAGAGTGTGTCGATACCGGCAGCGGCGGCGCGGTCAAGAATCGGTGCCGCCGGTTTATCGGAAACGACCAGCGCCAATTCCACCCCGGGCAAAGTGCCTGCCCGCAGCGCGTTTAGCACACCTTGCAAGGCGGTCCCGCGTGTGGAACCGAGCACGCCCACACGCAACGGCGTTTCTGCATCGTGGCTCGCGCTCATGCCGGCAGCGCCCGCAAAGCACGCATATGCTCTACCTTTTGTGCAATGGCGCTTGCCGTGGCAACGTCTCTGCGATGGAAAAACGGCCCTGGAATGGTGTCGACGACGCGTTCGCAGGCACCTTCGGCCTCGGCCAAAGTCGTGGCGCGCGCTACGACGGCGACCGTGCGCGAGCCGGTGGCGACCAGTTTGCCCGCGTGGACATCCACGGCAGAAAGGAAAACCGAAACGTCGGCGGGAAGATTTGTCGGCAGATCTACGGGGTCGCCCTGGCGTGGGCGGTCCGGATAGCCCACGGGCACCACGTATTTGCACACACTGGCTTCGTGCAGGAATGCCGTGCGCAGGCTTTGCAAGGTGCCGTCAGTGATGGCTTTGAAGATGCTGAGCAGGTCGGTGTTGAGCAGGGATAACAGGTTGAGGGCTTCGGGGTCGCCAAAGCGAGCGTTGTATTCGATCAGCTTGACGCCGTGGCGGGTGGCCATGAAGCCGCCATACAGGATGCCGCGGTAAGGTTCGCCGCACTCGGCACGCAACGCCAGAACGGTGCGTTCATTGATCGCCTGTGCTTCCAGCACGTCAGGCAGGGTCAGGAAGGGCAAAAGGCCGTCGGCGGCGGTATAGGAGCCCATGCCGCCGGTATTGGGCCCGCGGTCACCATCAAAGGCGCGTTTGTGGTCCTGCACGGGCGGCATGTGCCGCAGCGTGGTGCCATCGGTAAAGCTGAGCAGTGAAAACTCTTCACCTTCCAACTTTTCTTCGATCAGGAATGGGTGGCCGGCGGCGAGGAGTTCGCGGCAAAAAGCAAGCGAATCTTCAAAGGCGTGGAGGTGATCGCCGAACACTTTAACGCCTTTGCCACCGGCCAGACCATCGTCTTTGATCACATGGTGGTCGCCCAGGGTTCGCAGGGCTGCTTCGGCCTGCGCCATGGCTGTGGGTCCGGTCGCCGGTTTGGGCTCGATGCGGACAAAGTGGGGGTTGCCGGGGATCTGGTGCTTCGCGAGAAGCGTGCGGGCGAAGCCTTTGCTGGATTCGATGCGCGCAAGATTTTGCGTCGGACCAACGACCGGCACACCTTCGGTCCACAGCGCGTCAGCAACGCCGGCGGCGAGAGGGGCTTCAGGGCCGATTACGGCCAGGGTCGCGGCCTGTTCGCGGGCAAAAGCGGCGATCGCTTTACCATCTGTGACCGATCCGATCCCATAGGCCCGGCATAGCCGCTCGATACCGGGATTGCGCGCCTGGGCAAAGCACAGGAGATCGGGGCTTTGCAGCGAGCGTGCCAGCGTGGCCGCCATGGCATGCTCGCGCGCCCCGGAGCCGATGATCAGAACGGTGTCCCTCATGCAATCGGCCCTGCGGCTGTCTCAAAGTTCGACTGCTTTGCGTGCCCGACGGCCGCAAGGACCATGTCATGCAATGGCCGCAGATCCGGGGTGAACGCTTCACCCGTAATGCGTTCGAACAGCTGGATGTAGCGGCCGGCGAGCTCGGCGATGAGCTCGTTGGGTGGCGTGGGCAGCACGGCATCTTTGTAAGGATCGCAGCGCTCGCGGAACCATAACCGAAAGAACTCTTTGTCGATCATGTCGGGTTCACGGCCAGCGGCGATCCGTTGCGCATAGGTGTCGGCGAGCCAGTAGCGGCTGGAATCGGGCGTATGGATCTCGTCGATAAGACGGATTTGGCCGTCGCTGTCGACGCCGAACTCGTATTTCGTGTCCACCAGCAGGAGCCCGTGGCGGCTGGCCGTTTCCTGGCCGAAACGGAAGAGTTTCAGCGCCGCGTCCGCGCAGTACGCCCATTGCGCGGCCGTCAGCCAGCCTTCGGCGACGATGGCTTCCGGTGTGATGGGTCGATCGTGTGCGGCTTCTTTGGTGGTGGGTGTGATTAGCTGACCGGGCAGCGGCTGATTTTTTCGCATGCCCTCGGGAAGCGTCGTGCCGCCGAACTGCCGCTCGCCCGCCACGTATTTGGTCCAGATAGAGGTGTCGGTCGAGCCGGTGAGGTAGCCGCGCACGACAAATTCGATCGGTAAAACGCGGCACTTGCGGGCAAGCAGGGCGTTCGCGTGGGGGCTCGACAGCACGTGGTTGGGCACAAGCGATGCGGTTTGGCCAAACCACCACAGCGACGTGCGGTTCAGTACCTGACCTTTAAACGGGATAGCGCCCAACATGCGGTCAAAACCGCTTTGGCGATCAGTGGTAATGAGCAGGAGCTCGCCGAGAGGGTCGTCTGGGGTGAGGTCGTAGGTGTCCCGGACTTTACCCGTGTACTTTCGCGCACCGGGTAGGGTTAGATTTGTTGCCGTGAGGCAATGGGGAACAGCCGCGAGCAGATTTTGCTGGGGTAGGGGGCTCATACGGTCGCACCCACGTAACGCACGCCGCTGCCGTTTGCCTCCACGTGACCCAGCTCCCAGATGCGTAGGTGGGGGAAGGGTAAAAGCAGGGCCGCGAGCTGCGGCTGCAGACCGGCGGGTGCCGCAAGCACCAGCCCAACGCCCATATTGAAGGCGCGCAGCATTTCCGCATGGGGGATGTTGCCGAGTCGTTCCATCATCGAAAACACCGGCTGGGGCGTCCAGGTGCCGCGGTCGATGACCGCACCTAACCCATCGGGCAGGATGCGGGGAACATTTTCAGTCAAACCGCCGCCGGTGATGTGGGCCATGCCCTTCACCGGCACGCCGGCCTCGAGGAGCGCGCGGATGGGAGCGACATAGCTGGTATGCGGGGCAAGCAGCACCTCCGCCAGTGACGCTCCGCCGAGTTCTTCGGGGCGCGCGTGCACATCCAATTGCGCAATTTCAAAAAACAGCTTGCGGGCCAGAGAATAGCCGTTGGTGTGCAAGCCGCTTGAATTGACCGCGTAGAGTACGTCGCCGGGCACGATGCCAGCTCCTGTCAGCAGTTGGTGGCGGTCGACGACGCCTGTGACAAAACCGACCACATCGAGATCGCCGCGTGCGTACACGGCGGGCATTTCGGCCGTTTCTCCGCCGACGAGCGCGATCGACGCTTCTTCGCACGCCGCGCTCATGCCGCGCACCAAGGCTTCGATGATCGCCGGTTCTACCCTGTGAACGCCTAAATAGTCCAGAAAGGTAAGTGGGCGGGCTCCCATGACGGCGATGTCGCCGGCAACGGCCGCCACAAGGTCGCGGCCCAACGACTCATAGGCGTCAGGGGTTCCGGCCATGACGGTAACCAGTGTTTTTGTGCCACAGCCGTCGGTGCTTTGCACCATCACAGGCTCCGTCATGCCTTGGATCGCGTTCGTCAGCGAGTACAAGGAGCCGAAAGCCCCCAACTGCGTCAGGACCGCGGGTCCGTGCGTGCGGGCAACGTGGCGCTTCATGCGCCGGACAGCCTCGTTGCCGGCTTCGATGTCCACACCGGCGGATTTGTAGTCGATGGTGCTCACAGATTCAGGGTATCGCGTCGCGGCAAATACCGGGTGTCCGATCTGGAGACGAATGTTTCAGAGGCGACAACTCTCCGGCGTTAGTTATAGGTGTAAGTCGCTGGTTGCGCATTCCCATCAGTTCTAATAAGACCTTTGAAAGTGCCGACATTTTCGAAGTATGCGGCGTGGTTTCATCCCTATCCTTCGGACTAGAACCGTCCTATGCTGAAGCCATGGCCCACCTACAGCAAAGCCGCACGATGGAACGGACAGACTGGACAGACCGCCCCCTGGTTGAAGTGGTTTCCGGCAAGGTCAGCGGCGCGCCGCTGCTCAAGGGAACGCGGATGCCGTTGATGTGGTGGTGGACAACTATGCGGACGGCCTCCCTGCCGAGGAGATCGCGGAAGTGTTCGAACTTCCTGCCGACTCCGTACGTTCCCTGCTGGCTTATGCGGTCACGCACAATCCGTCGCTGAAGCCGTGAGGGTATTACTGGACGCCGATGTACCGGCCCCTCTGCAACACCGGCGACCCTGCAGCATGTATGTGCGATGGGCTGATCACCCAACCCAGGCACGGGCGTTGTCGAAGAGGCGCTGCCACGGGCTGGCGCGCAGACGGCGGGTCCAGGTGTTCTGTTCGGCGAGCACGATGCGCTCGGGGTGCGGCATCAGGATCAGGGCGCGGCCGTCGGCGCTGGTGACCCCGGCCACCCCGCCGGGCGAGCCGCTGGGATTGAGGGGGTAGGTTTCAGTGACACGGCTGTAAGAATCGATGTAGCGCAGCGCGACCAGGTCATCGGGTGGGGCAAGGCTGGCGTGGCCTTCGCCATGGGCGACGACGATGGGCACACGCGCGCCTGCCATGTCTTTGAGGAAGATGGAGGGCGTCGCCGGGATCTCCGTCATGCAGAGCCGGGCTTCAAAACGGCCGGAACGGTTCTGCTCGAAGCGGGGCCAGCTTTCGGCACCGGGGATGATGTCTGCCAGCTGCGCCATCATCTGGCAACCGTTGCAGATACCGAGTGAAAAGCTATCTATCCGCGCGAAAAAGGCCTGAAACTGTGTCCGGAGACGCTCGTTGAAGAGCACGGTTTTGGCCCAACCGGAGCCCGCGCCAAGCACGTCACCGTAGCTGAAACCGCCACAAGCGGCAAGACCCTGGAACTCGGCCAGGGACCGGCGTCCGGCGAGCAGATCGCTCATGTGGACGTCGACCGGTGTGAAGCCGGCACGGTCGAAGGCAAAGGCCATCTCGTTCTGGCCGTTGACGCCCTGTTCGCGCAAAATAGCGACGCGCGGCTTCGATGTATGGAGAAACGGGGCACAAACGCGCTCGGAAAGATCGAACGGCACCTGCACGGTCAGTCCTGGGCGGTTCGGGTCCGCGAGCAGCGCGAACTCCTCGGCGGCGCAGGCCGGGTTGTCGCGCAGGGTGGCGATGTGAAAGCTGGTCTCCGACCAGAGCTGATGCAGCCTGGTCCGGGTGGCGCGATATACCTCCTGCCCGCCGACATGGAAGACAAGCTCATTGCCGGGATGCGCATGCCCGATGACCCGCGCCGGAACGCCGGCCTGGGTCAAAAACGCGAGCACCTCCCCTGCCTGTTGCGCGCGCACCTGCACCACAGCCCCAAGCTCTTCACTGAAGAGCAGACCGAGGACGTCGGGCGGCCGGGACGGGTCCGGAAGCGCGTCCGCCGGAAGATCGATCGAAAGCCCGCAACGGCCCGCGAACGACATTTCGGCCAAGGTGACAAACAGGCCGCCGTCAGAGCGGTCGTGGTATGCCAACAGCTTTTCATTACGATTCAGCTGCTGCACGGCACCGAAGAAGGATTGCAGCATGGCCGGGGCAGGTGTATCCGGCATCTCGTTTCCGGTCTGGTTGTACACCTGGGCCAGGCACGAGCCGCCCAGGCGATTGAGGTTGTTGCCCAGATCGAGCAGCAGCAGCACCGTGTCTTCGCCGGTTTTCAGCTCCGGGGTAAGTGTGCGGCGCACATCGCGCACGGGCGCAAAGCCGGAAACGATCAGCGAAAGCGGTGAGGTGACGGCCTTTGATATCGTGCTGCCGTCTGCGTCATGCTCCTGCCAGCGGAGCTTCATTGAAAGCGAATCCTTGCCGACAGGAATGGTGATGCCGAGCGCCGGGCAAAGCTCCATGCCGACGGCGTGTACGGCGTCGAAGAGCTTCTGGTCCTCGACGCCCTGGCCGGCGGCGGCCATCCAGTTCGCCGAGAGCTTGATGTCCGCGAGCCGCTCGATCGCTGCACCGGCAAGATTGGTGATCGCTTCGCCGACGGCCATGCGCGCGGAAGCGGCCGCATTCACAACCGCCAAAGGCGTGCGCTCGCCGATCGCCATGGCCTCCCCGGGCGTTTCCATCCCTTCTGCGGCACGCCCGGCGGCATCGAAGGAACGGAGCGTGACGGCGCAGTCGGCCACCGGTACCTGCCATGGGCCGACCATCTGATCCTGCACCACAAGGCCGCCCACGGAGCGATCACCAATCGTGATGAGGAAGTTCTTCGACGCGATGGTGGGCAGACGAAGGAGGCGTTCTACAGCATCGACCACCGTGACGCCCTCGAGGGCCAATGGCGCTGAGGAGGTCGGCGTGCGCGTGAAGCTGCGTTGCGTCCGGGGCGGCTTGCCGAAGAGCACGCTCATGGGCAGATCGATAGGCAGATCGATAGGCCTATCGATAGGCGTGTCGACAGCGGTATCGATAGGTGTGTCGATGGGCATATCTTCCGGCGATGCCTTGGCCCTGGGTGAACCTGCAGATGTTTCGGCTCCGTTTCGCGCCGAGGCTGCGGATGGTTGGTCGAGAGGACCGTTCCCCAGCACAAGCTGCTTTTTCTCTGTCGCATAGCCGACAACGGCAAAGGGGCAGCGCTCGCGTGCGCAGATGGCCTCGAAGGTGGGCAGATCCGCCGGCGCGATCGCAAGGACGTAGCGTTCCTGCGCCTCGTTGCACCAGGCTTCCAGCGGGCTCAGACCCTTTTCGCCGCGGGGAATGGCGCTCAAGGAGAAAACACCGCCTTTGCCGCCGTCTTTGACCAACTCGGGGAACGCGTTTGAAAGGCCCCCTGCGCCGACATCGTGAATAAAGGCGATGGGGTTGTGCACACCGCGCTGCCAGCAGCGGTCGATGACCTCCTGCGCGCGGCGCTCCATTTCGGCGTTGTCGCGTTGCACGCTGGCAAAGTCGAGCTCCTGCTGGTGGCTGGCGCCCAGGGCGGGATGGGGAGCGTCAGGGGCTTCACCGCCCGCCTGGGATGAGGCAGCGCCGCCGCCGAGGCCGATCAGCATCGCCGGGCCGCCAAGGGCGATCAATGCGTAGCCGGAATGGATTTCACCCTTTTCGACGTGTTCTGCACGGATGTTGCCCAGACCGCCGGCCAGCATGATGGGTTTGCCGTAGCCGAAGCGGGTGCCGTCCGGGCCGGTCTGCTCGTAGGTGCGGAAGTAGCCGCACAGATTGGGCCGGCCGAACTCATTGTTGAAGGCAGCTGCACCCAGCGGACCCTCGAGCATGATGTCGAGGGGACTGCTGACATGCGCAGGACGGCCAAAGGGCGTTTCCCAGGGCTGGGGTGCTGCCGGCAGCTGCAGGTTGGAAACCGTGAAACCGGAAAGGCCGGCTTTCGGCTTGGCCCCACGGCCGGTGGCGCCCTCGTCGCGGATCTCGCCGCCGGCACCGGTCGCCGCGCCGGGCCAGGGCGAAATAGCCGTGGGATGGTTATGCGTTTCCACCTTGCACAGAATGTGGATGTCTTCCTGGTGCGCGCTGTATTCGGAGGTGGCGGGATCGGGAAAGTAGCGGCCGCCGGGACCGCCGCGAATCACCGCCGCATTATCGCGGTACGCCGAAAGCACGTCGGGATCGTGGGCGGCCTCATGGGTATGGCGGATCATGCCGAAGAGCGAGCGCTCGGCAGGTACGCCGTCGACGGTCCAACGGGCGTTGAAGATCTTGTGCCGGCAATGCTCGCTGTTGGCCTGGGCGAACATATAGAGTTCCACGTCGGTGGGGTTGCGGTGGAGGCTGGTGAACTCCTTAACGAGGTAATCGATCTCATCGGGCGCGAGCGACAACCCAAAGGTGCGGTCGGCCTCGCGGATGGCCTCCGCGCCGCGCGTGAGCACGTCAATGTGCGTCAGCGGCTTGGGCGGGTGTTCGGCGAATATCGCGGCCTGCATCGCGGCTTCGGAAAAGAAGATGCTTTCCGTCATGCGGTCGTGCAGCGCCGGGGCGAGCTTCTGCAGGTCGGTCGCACCGGTCAGGCGCACAACGCGAGCGCGTTCGATACGCTCGATGCCTGTGAAGCCGGTGTTGTGGAGGATGTCGGTGGCCTTGGAGGACCAGGGAGACTGCGTGCCGCTGCGAGGCGTGATCCAAAGCCGCGGGCCAGCGGACAACTCCTGCACCGGGTTCTGCACTGGATTCTGCACCGGGCCGAGGAGTTCACGGAGGCGTCTTTCGCTTCCCGTTGCCGGATGTTCGTTTCCGAGCGGCAGAAGGTAAAGAAAAACCGCTTCGACGGCGGTGATGGCGGGATCAAGGCCTTGCAGCTTTCCAAGCAGGCGCGCGGCCTCGAAGTCGGTGAGCGCCGGTCCGCCCGCGACGAGACGCGTAGGCCTCGGCGAGGTCAGGCGTTCGCGGGACGGGGGCATCGCTGGATTCGGCTGGCTCAACGGCAGGCTCCTTCTTAGACGGTGGGGCAAGCGGCTGCCGGCAACACCTCCTTTAGGGTACCGCTTCGTGAGTCCGGGAGGGGCAAAGCGCTTCCAGCGACAGACGTCTCCGGCGACAGACGATACCAGCACGCAGCCTGCGCGATGTGCAGGAGGTCGCGGCAGTAAATTCTGCCGGCTGCCTCCTCTGCCCGTGGCCTAAGGATGAATTAGAGTGAAAGACCTTTTGGGACTGAGGAAGGCGGTGTC
>CAXTRN010000085.1:0-15106 GCA_964246645.1 uncultured Acidobacteriaceae bacterium | reverse complement strand
CTATGAAGTGGTTGGACGCGAGCTCCTGCGGTACCGAAGCCAGGGATCGCGGACGCATCGCATGTGCGCCCAATGCTGCGCATGCGATCAGCAGATAAAGCGAAAAAGCTGACAGGCGAACGCGTCGATGCATGAAAACCTCAGCACTTCAGGTGTGCGGGGCGAACAGGTAAGCTGCAAACGGCAGCATGCCCAAAGGAGCGTAACCCCTTTGGGCATGCTGGTTCCAGATCGAAATTAGAAGTAAAACTTGGCAGCGAGTTGGATGTCTCGTGGATCGCCGGCGGTTCCGGTGATTTTGCCGAAGTTACCGTCATTGATCCCTGTATCCGGTCCGGCAAAATATGGATGGTTGAAGGCATTGAAGGTTTCGAGCCTCAGTTGCACGTTGTACCGTTCGTGGGCGCCGAAGTAGGTGTTTTTGAACAGAGACAGATCGGCATTGGTGAAGCCCGGGTTGCGCACATTGGGCAATGTGCGTGGAGCGTTGCCGATGGTGAACGGCGCCGGTTGTGCAAAGGCCGCCGTGTTGAACCATTCATTGCGCGTGGCGTTGGCAATGCGTGGGTTGCCGACAAGGTTTGGGCGCTGCCCGCCGCCAAGCAGGCCGGTGTTGTCGTTTACGCTTCCAATGATGATCGGTGTGCCTGAGTTGTATTCCGTGATGCCGTTGAACTGGAACCCGCTGAAAAGCGTATTCGCCAAGCCGTTGATGTTGGAAAAGAAGCGCCGCCCACGCCCAAAGGGCAGCTCGTAGGCAAAGCTCGTCACAAACTGACGGGAAACGTCGTAAGCAGACACGGCATATTCCCCCTTCGAGTTGTATTCATTGGCGTAGGTGCTGCTTTGCGGACCGAGATAATTGACCGCTGCCGAGGCCGTGTCCATGGTCTTCGATCCCGTGAAGGAAAGCAGCAGCGTAAGCCCCTGCGAAAGGCGCTTATCTACCTTCACCGTCAACGCCTGGTAGTTGGAAGACGTTTCCGGCTTACGCACCGACTGCACGTTGGTGTACTGCGGGAAAGGCCGCAGCAACTGGTTACGTGCGACGGTCGGATTCGCCAAAGGGGAGCCCGGTGAGGTGATGATGCCGTAGAAGGGATTGGCTACCTGATCGAAGAGCGAATTCCCGAGCGCCAGGTAGTTCGTGGTGAGTTGATCGTAGGGCGTACCCGGATCGCCTTCCGGCAGAAAGAGCCCGCGATTGCCGATATATCCAACCTCCAGGATGGTGTTTGCCGGTAAAGCGCGCTGCACGTTGAAATTGGTTTGGATCGAGTAAGGGTTGCGCACGGAACTGAAGAATGAATCGCCGATCGCGCTGCCGATAAAGGCGCCTGGACCGCCGGCCACACCCATGGGGAGATTGAAGCCATCCTTTGCGGGATTATCGAGGGTTGTGTTGATCGTGTGTTCCCCATCGTGGGTGAAGCCGAAATTCGTTACGCTGGTGAAGCCGGAGGTGCCGGCATCGCCTGTCGTTCCTGCCGCCTGCAGAGCAGAAGGGGCATACACGAGAGCGAAGCCGCCACGGATGACCGTCTTCTGGTCCGGCGAGAACGATGCCCCGATGCGTGGGGCAAAGTCCTTCCACTGGGTAGCCGCCTGGCTGCGGCCGTACTGCGAACCGGGCTGCCCCACGTATTCCAGCGCGCCCCGCAGGTTATAGCAGGAAGGGCAAACGGTGGGCGAAACCCCGGTCGCGGTGACGGCGGTCTGAATGGGCGAGGTCGCCGTGCTGTCCCAATAGGTGAGCTGGTTATGGCGCTCTGTGCGGGGCAACTCCACATCCCAGCGCAAGCCGACGTTCAGCGAAAACTTCGCGCTTACTTTGTAGTCGTCCTGCGCATATAAACCGATATACGAGCTGGCCTGCGCCGTGGTGATGTCATGCGTCATGTAGCCGTACTCGGGCAAGCCGAGCAGGAAATCCGCAAAGCTGTTGCCGTCATTTGGGCCTTGTGAAGTATTCAGCTGCTGCTGCGTCCAACTTTGGCCGAAGTTGTACTGCCCGGAGGGCTGCGCAAATTGATGAAAGTTCAGCAGCAGTTTGCGATATTCCGCGCCGAATTTGAGGTTGTTGCCATGGGTGATCTTGATGATGCTTCCGTTAAGGTCATGGGCGAGCGGGTTTTCCTGAAGCGCCACATAGCCGCTCGAACCCAGGCTGGAAAAACCATTGCCGAAGGTATAGTTCGGAAACACCTGGATGTTGGCGACCTGCCCGATGTTTGCCGGAAATCCAAGGCTGGTGAGGGGAAACGTGCCGCCAAAGGGAGCGCGTGACACTGCCGAACGGCTAAGACCGTAGCGAACTTCCCCCAAAAACGAAGGAGAAAACGTGAAGGTGTTGTCGTAGGAAAAGCTGTACGAGCCTGAGTTTTGCGGGCCACCGTACCCTTCGGAAGCCACATTGTTGAAGCCGCTGAACGGCACGCCAGAATCGGCGTAATGGGAAAACTTCACAAAGGTGTGCCAGTTGGGCGTCCAGTTGTGATCGATCTTGGTATCGAAATGGTAGAACGCATCGGTGTCGCTGCCGGTGGCGGCGAAGTTGTATCCCTGCCCTGTGACGTTCGGCAACGGGTAGTAAGCCAGGGAGGCAAGGGCCACCTTGCTGAATCTAGTGGTAGGTATCTGGTTGTTGGCAAATGGGGTACGGGTGTAAATCGTGCTTGTTGTTCCGTTCGGATTGACCACCGTGGATGTTGTGATTGGCCCCGCGGGATCGTACAGGGTGGCGCCGGATGCGGAAAAGTCGCCGGCACGCTCCGCCAGCGTCGGTACAACGAAGGTGGATGTATCCCCATGGGTCAGGTTCGATTTTTCGAAGGCGACGAAGAAAAAGGTGCGGTTCTTGATCAGCGGACCACCGAAGGTGCCACCCTCCTGGTAGCGGCTTAGGGGTGGGTTTGGGCCGGCTTGGAAATAATTGTGAGCTTCAAAGATGCCGTTGCGTGCGAAGAAAAAGGCGGAACCATGGAACTGGTTGGTGCCGGATTTAGTGATCAGGCTGATCACACCGCCCGAGAAACGGCCGTATTCAGCAGGCAGCACGCTGGTTTGCACATTGAATTCCTGCACGGAATCTACGATCGGGGTATACGCGCTGGAACTGTTGCCGACGTTGTTTTCCGGCAGGATGTTGGTTTGCCCATCGAGCAGTTGTTCGTTGTTGGCATTGCGCGAGCCGGAGATATGTGGAGTCGAAGCCCCGCCCACGTTGTTAACGCTTGGCGCCAGTTCCGCAAGATCGAATGGATTGCGGCCGTTCAACGGCAGATCGTTGATGCGCTTTTCCGTGATCACGGCGCCGGTCGCCGAGGTGTCGGTTTGCAGATCGGCCGTGGTCGCGCTGACCTCCACGGTTTCGTTGGCGCCACCAGGCTTCAACGCGAAATTTACCGGGTGATCTTCCAGGGTTTCGACGTTGATGTTGTCCTGGCGGTCCGGCCGGAAACCATCGGCGGCGACCTGCACGCTGTACGTGCCGGGCGGCAGCAGCGGCACCTGGAAGCGACCGCCGCTATCGGTGGTCACGATCTTGGCTTCGTTGGTGCCCGTGTTGGTGACCGTTACTTTCGCCCGTGGAATCACCGCGCCGCTGTTGTCTGCGACGATTCCTTCCAACGCGCCGGTTGGCGTTTGCGCGAAAACCGGTGTGCTGAGTAAAGCGCCCAAGAGCAGCAGCCTGGTGGTTTTTGTCTTCCTCATGCGTTCTCCTGAAAGTTTCTTGTGCCTGCATGGCGTTTGCCGCCGCGTTTCACGTGTGGTTCCCAATGCAAGTCCGGTGGCCCGATCCAGATGCTTGTCTTCCCAATTGCAAAAGCGCCCAAAGCTCAGGCGACGTTTGATATCGTTATCAGGAAGACGCTGAAATATAGAAAAACCAGAGAAGCGCTGTCAAGGATATTTTTCGGAGCGCAACATCGCTGCTGGCAAAGGGGCGTTTTAATGGCCAGAAGGCGTTGTTTTTGTGCAAGAAGTGGCTTATCTGGATCGATTGGCCGTCGTGCGCGGAGACAGGGGTCCAGTGGCGGCGCGGTTGTACCCATTTCCATTGACACGCCGCGCCGGAAGCTGATAACGATATCGAGCTTGCCTATTTGCCTATTCTCCCTCCGGACCGGTCATGCCCGCAGCTTCCTATCCATCCAAAACGCCCATAGTTTCCACGGCTTCCTATCGTGTGCTTCCCCTTCTGCTCGTCAAGGCCGCCCTGCTGGGATTCTTTGCTGCGTGGCTGAACGGAGCCACGTTGCTTTGGGCGCAGCGTGTGCTTAGCGCCTATCCACCGTCGCAATATGGCCCTTATAACGGCCTTTTCTTGCCGGACGGCCTGGGTTTGCGTGTTCCGCTTACGGACGAACACGACACCATGCTGCTGCCCGGTACCCCGTGGTCGATGTACTGCTGGTTCAGGGCCGACAACCTGCCGACGGGCCGCGAACTTGTCGCCGGCGTGGGCGATGTCACCGGGGAATACCCCCGTTTTCTGGCCTTGGAACCAGGAAAGCTGTCGCTTTGGATCGGCAAGAACAATGAACTGAGCGGCCCGGCCACCCTGACTGCACACGCGTGGCATATGGTTGCCGCGGTTTTCGATGGCAGCACCTTTCACCTTTACAGCGACGGAGTTGCCGTGGGTGCCGGGCCTTTGACGCTGGGCACAGCGACGCCTGTGTTGCAGATGGCGCCGCCCTTGCTCAGCAGCGAGCAGGCTGAACATTTCGGCGGAAAGATCGCCGCGTTCACCCTGTTACGGCGGGCGCTTTCGAGCGCCGACCTGAAGCAGATTGCCAAAACGCCACCGAATGAAGCCGTGTTGTCCTTTGAGGAGGGATCCAAGCCATGGCCCATTCAGACCCGTGCGCAGGCCGGTTACACTGCCCCGCAGGCACCGAAAACGATGCCGACCGGCCGTGCGCCGTTGCAGCCACCGATGGCGATTCGGCGCGGTCCGATCGGTCCCTCCCTTGCCGCGAGCGGTGCAGGGGAGTGGACCTTTGCCGACGGCTGGACGATGCGTGAAGCCCCGAAGGTCGCTGCGGGCGGGAGTGAGATCGCGAACGCAAACTTCGCTGCGAACGACTGGATGCGCGCGACCGTGCCCGGCACCGTGCTCACCACGATGATCGATGATGGCCTCTACCCGGACCCGGATTACGGCCTCAATAACCTCGCCATTCCTGAAACGTTGAACAAGCAGGATTACTGGTACCGCAACGTCTTTACCCTGCCGCAAAGCGTGCAAGCGGGCATGGGTTCATCGGCACAGCCGCGTGTGCATTTGAATTTAAAGGGGATCAACTACAGCGCCGAGGTGTGGTTGAACGGTAGCCTGCTGGGCACGATGAAGGGTGCGTTCAAGCGGGGCAGCTTCGACGTGACGCCGTTGCTTAAGCAGGACGGAAAGAATGTACTCGCCGTGCGCATCGCGCCGCCACCACATCCCGGCATCCCGAACGAAGAATCAATGGTGGGCGGAGCGGGGGAGAACGGCGGCATGATGGAACTGGATGGCCCCACATTCCTTGCAACAGAAGGGTGGGACTGGATACCCGCGATACGCGACCGCGACAGCGGCATCTGGCAGCCTGTGACGCTTTCTGTCACGGGCGCGCTGCAGATGGGCGACGCCCAGGTGATTACGTCGTTTCACAACCACGACACCTCACAGGCCGCCGTCAGGCTTGCGGTTCCGGTGACAAATCTTGCCGCGCTGCCTGCAGAAGCCGAGGTGCGCGCAACGATTGACGATATTGTTGTGCGCAAAACCGTGACGCTGACGCCAGGTGCAAACGTCGTCACGTTTTCGCCTGAGGAATTTCCGGCGCTGCAGTTGCAGCACCCGCGCCTGTGGTGGCCCAACGGCTACGGCAAGCCCGAGCTTTACCTGGCAAAGCTCGAAGTGCATGCCGGCGGTAATACTTCCGATACCAAGACCGTGCGCTTCGGGGTGCGCGAGATCAGCTACGAAATGAGTTTGCTGGATCAGACCGGTCATTTGCGGCGTGTGGAGTTTACGCCGGCGGCCGACCTGGGTGCGCCCAAGCCGATTGTGGATGTGAGCCACGCGGGGATACGCGAAATCCCGAGTGCCGACGCGGACGCTTTGCACATTCCAGAAGGGAGGCGAAGCGAATACACCTTCCACACCGTCGTGTCGTCGCTGGCGCCGGGCGCGGAGCATTCGCCCGCGATGCAGCCCTCGCAAGCGCTTGGTCCTGCACCCTATCTGGTGATCAAAGTGAACGGTGTGCGCATCGCCGCACGTGGCGGTAACTGGGGCATGGACGATGCGCGCAAGCGTGTGTCGCGCACGCACCTTGAGCCGTTTTTTCGACTCAATCGCGATGCCAACCTGAACATCATCCGCAACTGGATGGGCCAAAATACGGAAGAGGTCTTCTACGATCTGGCCGATGAGTACGGAATGCTGGTTTGGAATGACTTTTGGGAATCGACGCAAAATTACAGCATCGAAGCGGAAGATCCGGCGTTGTTTTTAGCTAATGCGCGCGACACGATCCAACACTTTCGCAATCACCCGTCGATTGCGATCTGGTGCGGGCGCAATGAAGGCGTTCCTCAACCGATTCTGAATGCGGGGCTGGAAGAACTTGTGCGCACGCTGGACGGCACACGCTTTTATTCGCCGAGTTCCAATCAGGTGAACCTGCAACAAAGCGGACCGTACAGCTATCAACAGCCCGCGCGCTACTACGCTGAGCTAAACAGGGGGTTTTCCGTGGAAACCGGAACGCCTTCCATGTCGACGCTTGAGTCTTTTGAAAGCACGGTGCCGAGTGAAGATCAGTGGCCCATTGATGACGTCTGGGCATATCACGATTGGCATCAGGACGGCAACGGTGGGACGGCATCGTTTATGGCGGAGATCGAAACGGAGTTCGGTGCACCGACAGGTCTTGCTGATTTTGAGCGTAAAGCGCAGATGCTGAACTATGTCGACCATCGCGCGATCTTTGAAGGCATGAACGCCAACCTTTGGGCCCCCAACAGCGGACGTCTTTTGTGGATGACGCAGCCCGCGTGGCCAAGCACGATGTGGCAAATCCTGAGCTCAGACTATGACACGCAAGCATCGTTTTATGGCAGCAAGAAAGCCTGTGAGCCGGTGCATGTGCAGCTGAATCTGACGAACGGGGAGGTGGACATTGTGAACACAACCACGGAGGCTCGGGCCGGGCTCACCGTTAGTGCAAAGGTGTACTCGCTGGAGGCAACCGTGCTTTCCACGCTGGAAAAGCAGGCACAGGTGGCGGCCGATACCGTGACGCACGTGGCCAGGCTCGATTTAGCCCCACAACTCGCCAAGGGCATGGCGGTGGTTGTGCTCGAACTCACCGATGCCGCAGGAAAGCGCGTTTCGCGCAATCTGTATTGGCTTGCGGCATCGCCGGCTGGGTATCGGGCGATGACGCGGCTGGGCGCGATGCCGATGCAGTTGACGGGGTCGGCAGCGCATCGTGGGAAGGAAGTCGTGCTTACGCTTCAGCTCACCAATACGGGCAAGACCGTGAGCCTGGCAAACAAGCTCACAGTCTTCGGCGGTGACGGAAAGCGGGTTCTCCCAGCGTATTTTTCAGACAATTACGTTTCCTTGCTGCCCGGGGAAACGCAAGCTCTCGAGGTGGCGTTTCCCGAAGAAGCGTTGAAGGGACAGCCGGCGATCAGCCTGCGCGGATGGAACGTCGTTCCGCAAACGATCCGGGTCCAGGTAGATCGCTAACGCGTTCTGCGACGCATGGACTTCTCACGTTCGCTTCAACGCCGGAGCACGCGGGCTTGCTTTGGTTTTGTACAGTAAAGGAAAGGTTCGCCGAACCGATACTGCCCGCTGAAGAGCTGCAGAAGGAGACTGTTTCATTTTGGCCCGAGTTGCACGAATGCGCGACGTGGCAGAGTTGGCCGGCGTTGGAACCATGACGGTTTCCCGCGTCATCAACGGACACCAGCATGTAACCGAAGAAACGCGGCAACGCGTTTTCGCGGCGATTGCGCAATTGAAATATCGACCGAACCAAATTGCACGATCGTTGCGTGAGCAGAAGTCGCGTCAGATTGGGGTCATCATTCCCAACCTGCACGATCCGTTTTTTGCGGCGTGTGCGCAGGCGGTCAGCCTTGTCGCCAAAGAACAGAATTATTCGGTGAACATCGCGATGTCGTATGAGGACCCGGAAACCGAGTACAACGAAGCGATGCTCATGCTGCGCAGGCATGTGGAAGGATTTATTGTGATTCCGGCTTCAGGGCCGGTCAGCCGGTTGATCGAGACCGAGTTTAGTGGAACGCCGATTGTTACCCTGGATCGGCCCATCCCCGGCCACGGCCTGGACAGTGTGGTGGTGCAGAACAAACTGGGCGCGCAGATGGCCGTGCGCCATTTGATCGATCATGGGCACGAGCAGATTGCGTTGCTAGGGATTTCTTCACGCATTTTCACCATAAAAGCGCGACATGCAGGTTATCGACAGGCGATGGTGCGGTCCGGCCTGCAACCGCAGGCGATCTACGGCAACGCTACGCCCACCGAGATGCTGGTCACCCTGCGGGCCTTGATGGCGAGCAAGCAGCCGCCGACGGCGTTGTTCTGCACCAACAACCTCATTACGCGCCATGCACTGCATGCGCTTTCGGCGCTGAACATCGCGGTACCGAAGCGAATGGCGCTGATCGGGTTTGATGATTTTGAAACGGCCGATCTTTTGCGGCCGGCGGTCACCGTCATTCGGCAGCCGGCGACGGAGATGGGCCGCGTTGGCGCGACTCTCCTGTTTTCACGGCTTGCCGGAAATGAAGACCAGGCGCGCGGCGAGCAGATTGTGCTTCCGGTGGAGTTGCTGGTGCGGGGCTCCTGCGGTTTGCACGTGTAAGTCTTTGCGCAAAACTCGCCGCCATTCCGTCGGCGATTGACCGATTCCTTGCATCGAAGGTCACAGAGGAATCAATGTTAACCAAGTTCTGGGATCCCAAAACGGCGCGCGTTTTGTGTACGACGCTGATCTTCGCCCTTTTCCTTTTATTTCTGCGGTCCGCCCACGAAACATTGACGCTGTTTTTGTTCGCCGTCCTGTTTGCTTATTTCGTCGATCCGCTGGTTTCCCTGCTGCAGGTACGGCTGCACGGGCGCGGGAAGGCGATCGCGGCGGTTTACCTGCTGCTGATTGCGTTGTTGGTGGCCGGCGGTTTCCTGATCGGACCCAGCATTGCGGATCAGGGCAAGGCGTTGGCCACGAGTTTGCCTTCGTTATCGGAAAAAATCGGCTCCGGTGAACTGGTAGCCGATTTCGGCAAACGGCATGGCTGGTCGGGTCAGCGCCAGATGCAGATCCAGAGTGTCTTTGTGTCGCACCGGGCAGATTTGCTGGGATATGGGCGGGTGATTGGCGCGAAGATCGCGGCTCCGGCGCAGCACATCTGGTGGTTGATTTTGATTCCGATCTTAAGTCTGTTTTTCCTGAAGGAAGGCGAAGAGATCGGAAAGGGTGTGGTCGATCTGGGCCGTGTGCCTGGAGAGAAAATGACACTGCGCGGCATCGTTACCGACGTAAATGTCATGCTGGGCAGCTACATTCGTGCGCAGCTGATTTTGGCGTCGCTGACGCTGGTGGCATACACCCTGGTGCTGAGCCTGATGCGTGTGCCGTACGCGTTCATCCTGGGGCCCATTGCCGGTGTGCTGGAATTCGTACCGGTGGTGGGACCGGCGGTGGCAGCGGTTTCGGTCCTGGTGATTGCGATCCTGAGCAGTTACCCGCACGTTTTGCTGTTGCTCTTATTTCTGGGTGTTTGGCGCATCCTGCAGGATTATGTGAATGGGCCGCGCATCATGGGTCAATCGCTTGAGATATCCCCTTTGGTGCAGATTTTCGCGGTGCTTTCCGGTGGCGAAATAGCCGGTGTTGTGGGAGCTCTGGTTTCGGTGCCGGTGGTTGCGATTTTGCGGATTCTTTGGCGCCGGATGAGCAGCAACGAAAGTGCCGATGCCCCGGCAACACGGCCGCGCGACCTGCAGCATGGGGCCTGAAGTCCCGCTTCACAACAGCTGCAACGATGATCTGAAGCGCACGGCTAGCTTGCGCAAGACGAGGGACCTCTACTCTATACATGCAGGGTAGAGGTCCCTCGTCTTCTGTGGACGCGAACGCTGGCTAGTGTTTAGGGCCATCCTCGCGGAAGCGTCCATGCACACTCATGCACGCGCGATTTGCGCGTTGAGCAGCCGACGGGTGAGGTCCATACTCGTTCCATACAGCACGTGTGCCATGCAATGCGTGAGGTGTGCTGCTGCCGGTTCCTCTACGGGCCACTTGGCAAAGCCAACTGCGGGGATGCTCACAAGATCCGTGCCCGCCCAAAGCGCCGTGCCGAAGAGCGTGCCAAAGCCCAACGCGGGCAGTTTCCAAAACTCCACGGTGGTACCGTAGGCCACGCCCATTAAAGTGCCAAAAAGATAATGAACGACGGCACCTCCTTGTTGGCGCTCCTTATAGCTCAGGTGTCGTCCACCCGGCGCATGACTGGCGAAGGTGTCCGCAGCCTGCATGGTGACCGACTCCGGATGCCGTTGTCCGGCCTGTCGCTGCGCTGCCTGTTCCTGCATGTCTTGCTCATGGTCCTTCGGACTCTTTAGCTGTTCAAGCAGCCGCGCACCGCTGCCATCGATAAAGCGCAGCATGAGCCACGAGCCTGCCAAACCGCTGACCGCGCCGGTGAGGGCGCCGCGCAAGATACGTTGCGTTGTTGAAGCCATGGATTTCCTTTATGTGCCGAAACACATCGTTGTTCGTGCATCAGGTGTTACGCATTTTGTGAAGCGAGGCTGCTTATTCCGACCAGTGCTTGCCGCGCTCGACGCCGATGCCATGCTCATAAATCATGTTGCCGCCAAGATGGGCGGAAAGCGAATTCACGACAAAGCCCGCGACCGCCCATGATCTTCCTGCCGCGCGGCTGCCGTCTTTGCGTCGCGCTACCGCTGAAGCGGCAAACAACACAGCGGAGGTGACATTCAAGATGGCGTGCACGGCTCCGATGCGACGGGGCGCTTCGTGCTTCACCTCGGCCCAGTCGTTCATGCCGGTGATGGAAGCGCCCACGGCGCCCGCGAGGCCCAGCAGAACGAGTGCATCGGCCGCCGCGTCCAGCTTCTTGCTGCCACCCACGGCCGCGAGTGTGTCGAACAGCACCGCGGCGGTCCAGGAGCCCACCGGCACATCGGTCATGATGGAGTGAATGGGCTCATGGAGCCAATCACCATGCAGCAAGCTGCGCACCTTTTTTGCGTTACCGCCAAAGATGGAAAAAGCAGACTGTATGGCTTTCTGTGCCTTCTTTTCAGCGGCCGGTGTAATCCAGTTCTGTTGTTCGGCGATGCGCGCCAGTGGGTCGGCGCTGATGGCTTGCGGCATGGATATCTCCTGGTAGATGGTTGGCGGTGGGTCCCCAAGAGCAAGGGAGTGGAGCTTACGCGATCAGCGACGACGGCGGTTGTGGGGCGGCTGCGAGCGGCGCAGGCAGAATGTGCTCGTTGACGAGCGCGGCTATCCATTGTGTGGTTGCCGGCGCCAACCCTGCAAAGCGGGCGGCAAGCCACGCTTGCGGCGTGATGATGATCTCCGCCGTGCCGCGGTTTACGGCATGGAAGATGCGGTTCGCCGCATGATGCACCTCGGCGGCAAGACCCGGGGTACGGTCAGAGGTTTGGAACCAGGCCTTTTCCTTTTCAATTTGTCCATGAAAATGGGCATGCACTTCGCCGCCGGTGCGCAGCAAACCGGGGCAAACAGTGGTGACGACGATGCCCTTGGAGCGCAGTTCCGCGTGCAAACCTTCGGAAAAGCCGGTTAGCGCAAACTTTGAAGCCACATACGGTAAAAGGTGCGGCACGGCCACTTTGCCGCCAATGGACGAGATGTTGACGATGCTGCCGGTGCCGCGGCCAAGCATATGCGGTAACACGGCATATGTGGCGTAAAGCGCACCGAAGAAGTCGATAGCCATGGAACGTTCATAGGCTTCAAGCGGCTGATCCTGCAATGCGCCCACTTCGATGATGCCCGCATTGTTGATCAACACATCGAGCTTGCCGAAAAGACGCGACGTGGCTTCTACCAGGCCGGCAGCCTGAGTGGCATCGCTGACATCGCCGGGAAGCAGAAGGATGGAGCCTTCATCGGCGACGGAGCCGGAGGAAAGCAACTCACGCCGCGCATCTTCCAATTGCTGCTGGTCACGGGCGGCGAGCGCCAGCTTGAAACCGGCTTTGCCGAAACGATGCGCAAGGGCGAGACCCAGCCCGCGAGAGCCGCCGGTGATGAGCGCGACCTGACCGGCTTCGAGCCTTCTTGTTTTCGGCAGAAGGGCATACACAACGCCGGCGGCGAGCAGGGAACCAAGGGCATATCGGGTGGAAAGACCACGCTTCATGCCAAGGTGAGATGCAATCGTCCGGGAACAGGGTAGGGCGTTGTTGCTTTACCAAAGAGCTTTGCTTCACCGCAGCAAAGATCGGGTGCTGTTTCAGAGCGAAATACTTCAATCGCAGTCAGGAGTGCAGCTCGGGCAGCTGATATGCGCAGAAAGGGCCCCGCTGGTAACCCCTTCGGTGGTTTGAAGGGGATCAGGAGGCCCTTTGCCGCGCTCTACCATTGTTGTGCGCCCAACCAACACACATTTGCGCTGACTAAATGCCGATGACTTCAGTTTTGACGGCCCACGGCTACCGTGCATCCACATCGGCACAGATTAAGGGGCAAGCGAGCAGCTGGTGCTGTCCTCCACGCCGGTCAACACCAGGTTTTTTGCTGAAAGGGCGCGATAGATGCAGTTGTGCATCGCGTCTTTTGCACCAAAGGTGGATGTGGCCATGTTGTTATCGTGGCCGAGGAAGTGGCTGGCGGCGTTGTAGTGCAGCGTGTCGCTGGTTTCCACCGTTTCGGAGCTAACGATCGGGTTAGGGCTGTTCGCACCCAGGGGCGAACGCAGTTGATCGATCTTCTGCTGCTTGACGTAGTTGGCAACGAAAAAGCCGCCGTCGTTGTTGTCGTTCGGGGCCTGGTTGTAGTACACGACCAGGGGGTAGTTGGCATCGTGTTGTGTTTGCACGCTGCCGGCCGCAGAAGTGGTTGTGGTCAGTTCGTGCTGCTCGGTGTTTTGCTGAATGCCCTGCTTATAAACGGTGTTGGAGACCTTTTCGTCCTGCACATTTGAAAAGCTGTTTGTCGCTTCGATGGTGGTGTCGACGCGGCCTTGCGAGGTCATCACATAGCCGGAGATCATCCATGCCCGCGCCGAGGTTACCGTCACAGGGCCGGAGACCGTGCCGTCCGCGGCTGTGTTGAGGTAAGCCTGAACATTGGGCATGGGTTCGGCGGTGAGCGTGTCCGCGGTGAGCGCGCCTGTGACGACGGAAGCCTTCGGATCGGTGTAGAGCAGCAGCGAGGATGCCACATCGAAGCCGCTGGCCGCGTTGTAGACAGATACGGCAACGGCGTGCGGCTGACCATCGGAAAGCAGACCCGCAAAGGGTGTGAGGTCGACGCGGTAGGGCTTGAAGTTCAGCGTTTCGATGCCGGGCAACGGCTCCCACAGATACGGGTCGATACCGCCGGTATAGATCCACGGGTACACGGGCGCAACTCCGGCCGGCTTGCCGTCGATGGTCACCTCGGTCTCGCGAAAGCCGGTGTTGCCGCAATTTTGCAGCTCAGCCGCGACGTTGTTCGGTACGCAGGTGTACCAGAACTCGTCACTGGCCTGCGATTGCGCGAGCACGTCCAGGTAGGCGCGGGTGACATTGCGGGGCAGGCTTAAGCTGGCGCTGAGTTGGTCGGTGGTGGTATTCAAACGTGTGGTCGTGTTGTTCGCAAGCGAAAGCACGGAGGACGGCACGGCCGGCGCGGGATTGGCTGCGTTCGCGGGATAAAACAGCAGCGTCGCTGAAGCGTAGATCACGCCGGTATAGGTGGAGTTGACGATGTTCTGGATGCTGGCAATGCCGGTTTGCGGGCTCGTGAAGAGGCTGCTGTAATCGGTGAGGTCGCGTTCAATGTGCCAGGACGGCGCAAGTGCGGAGCGTGGCTCGGCGGTGGTGCCGAAGTAGATGTTGGCGCCACCAAGGAAAAACTTGGCGGTGCGGTCAAATTGCACGCCGGCGGTGACGGTGAAATCCGCGCTGAGCACGACCTTGGCCCAGGGACCAGCGCAGCCCGCACCGGTGGGTGGCGTGTAGCTGATCGTTTTCTGGCCGTAGTCGGCAAACTGCAGATTGGAAAACAGCGGCACCGCGCACGGAACGGTGCCGGGGCGCGGCACGCCCGGTTCCGGCGATACCGGATTGGACGAACCTATCCGCGGCGCAGGCGGCGTGGGCACAACCTGCGCGGCCGCCGCGGTCGGCAGGGTAAAGGCGGGCAAGGTAAGGGCAAGGGCGCTCAGAAGGGTGCAGGGCCAGCGGTGCATGGGTCTCCTTGGGGTATGGGCCTGGAATGCGGCAAGATGTGGAAGAGGCAGGGGGATGTACTGCGGATGATACTCGAAGAAGGGTGCATCTGACCGACCGCCGTCTTCGCACACCGTTTACAGGTGTGTAAAGGCAAGATCGAGAAAACGGACCACCGCTGAGGATTGCCATCGCCCAGAACACGCCGAAGCTGCGCTTTTTACCCTTTGTCGCCGCCACCTTCTTCATGGTGTCGGGCGGACCGTATGGTTTGGAAGACCTGATCGGCAAGGCCGGGTACGCGCGCGGGTTGCTGCTGCTGGCCGTGATCCCTTTTATCTGGAGCCTGCCCACGGCGTTCATGGTCGGCGAGCTTGCCGCGGCACTGCCGGCAGAGGGCGGCTATTACGTTTGGGTGCGGCGGGCGCTGGGCCGTTTCTGGGGCTTTCAGGAGGCCTGGTTGTCGCTGGCGGCCAGCGTCTTCGACATGGCCATTTACCCTGTGCTTTTTGTGTTTTACCTTGGCCGATTGTTGCCTGCGTGGACGGCTGGGTATCGCGGCACCCTGTGGGCACTGGCGGTGGTCGCGGTTTGCACCGTGTGGAATCTGCGCGGGGCAGGGGGTGTCCGGGAGGG
>CAXTRN010000084.1:0-15122 GCA_964246645.1 uncultured Acidobacteriaceae bacterium | reverse complement strand
GCGGGCGCGAGACCGTCCATGTGGTCGACGTCAGGTTTCTCGATGCGCTCGAGGAACTGGCGCGCGTAGGCGGACAGCGATTCGACGTAGCGGCGCTGGCCTTCGGCGTAGACCGTGTCGAAGGCCAGCGAGCTTTTGCCCGAGCCCGAAACGCCGGAAACCACCGTGAGCGCGTTGTGCGGGATTTCAACATCCACGCCTTTGAGGTTGTGGGTGCGGGCGCCGCGGATGGTGATCTGCGTGGTGGCGCTGAGGGGTGCCGTGGGCGTGGCGAACTCGGGTTGTGGGGCTTCTGCAATCATGCGGCGGTGGACGGCGTGGGTTGGGGGCGAAGCACTTCTAGCATCAGCAGACAGGCACCGATAACGATCGAAGAGTCGGCAATATTGAAGTCGGGCCAATGGTAGTGAATGATGCGCACCTCAAGAAAATCGATCACGTAATGCAGGTGAACGCGGTCATACAGGTTGCCGAGCGCACCACCCAGGATCAGAGCGAAACCGACCGTGGTGGAGGTAAGCCGTCGACCGGTGCGGATTAAAAATGCGAGAACAACAGTGATTTCGATGCAAGCGACCGCGATCAGAACATAGCGCACGGTGGCCGGCGAACGTGCCCCTTCAAAGAGGCTAAACGCCGCGCCCGTGTTGAGCACATGGGTGAGGCGAAAGACGCCCGGGATGACCGGGCGGGCGTCGCCGGTTTGGATATGGGCTTTGATCCAGAGTTTCGAAAGGCGGTCGGCGAGAATGACGAGCGCCGCAAGAGTGAAGGCGAAGGGGCGAGCGTCGCGGGTTGTCGATTCCATGGGGGTAGGGGACTGATGGTACGGGTCTTCGTAGGGCCGGGTAGGGGATGCGGGTGAAACTGCGGGTCTCTCCACTGCGCGCTCTGCGCTCCGGTCGAGATGACGGTGATTGATAGGAGAGATAGACGGAGGAGGGGTCATGCGGCCTCCTGGTGCGGCGGGTAGCCGATCTCTCGGAGGGCGTCGGCGCAGCGGGCGCAAACCGAGGGCCAACGGGGGTCGGTGCCGATGTCGGGCAGAACGCGCCAGCAGCGCGCGCACTTGGTCCCCGGGGCGGCCGATGTGCTGATTTCGATGCTGCCGTCGTCATCGAGTGAGGATTGTTCCGCCAGCGCAGGTTTCACAAACACGGCTGAAACATTGAAAAGCTCTGGTAAGGAGGAAGCGTAGGAAGAAAGTACCGCCAGTGCAGTTCCGTTTGCGCCGAGGGTCACTTCCGCGTCCAAACCTTTACCGATCACCTTCCGGTTGCGCAAGGATTCGAGCTCGATGTTGACGAGTTCGCGGACGCGGAGAAGGCGTTCCCAGTCGGCTTCAAGGGGCGCGACCGCACCCGGCACAATCTCCGTCATGTCCGGAAAAAGCGCCAGGTGGACGCTGGCGGGGCGGCCGGCAACGGGCGGCAGACTTTGCCAAACCTCGTCGGCGGTGAAGCTGAGGATGGGGGCGATCAGGCGAGTGAGGGCTTCCACAATGCGCCAAATGGCCGTTTGCGCGGACCGGCGACCGGGGCTGTTGGGCGCCAGGGTGTACAGCCGGTCCTTGGTGACATCGAGGTAAAGTGCGCTCAGATCGGCGTTCGTGAACTCATTCAGGGCCTGGTAGGCGCGGTGGAACTCAAAGGCGTCGTAGGATTTGCGCATCGCCGCGTCGAGTTCGGCGGTGCGGGCGAGGATGTATTGATCGAGCGGCAGCATGGCCGCCCAGGGCACCGCGTGCACGGCCGGGTCAAAGCCGTCGAGGTTGGAAAGCAGAAAGCGCAGGGTGTTGCGCAGTTTGCGATAATTTTCGCTCACGCGCCCCATCAGCCGCTCGCTCGCGGAAACGTCCTCGCGAAAGTCGACCGAGGCCACCCAGAGGCGAATGATTTCAGCGCCGAGCCGGTTGGCGACGTCGACCGGGTCGACACCGTTGCCGAGTGACTTGGAAAAGGCGCGGCCCTGTTCATCCAAGGTCCAGCCATGGGTGCTCACCATCAGATAGGGAGCCTGGTCCTCCAAGGCCACAGCGCTGAGCAGTGAGGAATGAAACCAGCCGCGATGCTGGTCGCCGCCCTCGAGATAAAGATCCGCGGGAAAATGGAGTTCCGGTTCCGCTTCCAGCACGGCATTCCAGCTCGCACCGGACTCGAACCAAACGTCGAGAATGTCCATTTCCTTGCGGAAAACCGTGCCATCGCAGACCGCGCAATGGGTGTCGGCCGGCAACAGCGCTTCAGGGCCGTAGCGGTACCAGGCGTCGGCGCCCTCATGGGCAAAGCGCTCGACTAGGCTTTTATTAATGGCCGGATTGTTGAGCGGCTCGTGGCAGCGTTCACACAGAAAAACGGCGATCGGCACGCCCCAGATGCGCTGGCGGCTGATGCACCAGTCCGGCCGGGTGCTGATCATATTGGTGATGCGCTCCTGGCCCCAGCTTGGATCCCAGGTGACGCGCTTGATTTCATCGAGCGCCCGCTCGCGGTAGGTGGTCTGCGGAGACCTTTCCTCGGGTGAAAGCACGGGGGTTTCCATGCCGATGAACCACTGCTCGGTGGCGCGGTAGATGAGCGGTTTGTGGCAGCGCCAACAGTGCGGGTACTGGTGCACGAGGTCGTGGGTGCCCATGAGCGCGCGGCGCTCTCGCAGCAACTCTCGGATGGGGCCATTGGCTTTGTGCACAAAAAGACCGTCATACGCCGGCAGACCGTTGCGCAGCTTGCCTTGCGCGTCGACGTCGCAGGTCAGCGGCAAACCGTAGCGCTGGCCGGTGGCGAAGTCATCGGGACCGTGCGCCGGGGCAGTGTGAACGGCGCCGGTGCCTTGATCGACGGTGACGTAGTCGGCGAGCACGCCCAAGATTTCCCGATCAAGAAAAGGATGCTGAAAGGTGGCGCGATCGAGTTTGGCGCCGGAAAACGTCGCGATCGGCTGCGCCAGCGACAGATCGTCGATTTCCGTGCAGGCTTCCATGACCGCCGGCGCCAGCTTGGCAGCGACGATGTAGATGCAGCTGTGGTCATCGAGGGCGAGGTAATCGATCTCCGGATTGAAGGCAATGGCAAGCGAGGCCGGCAAGGTCCAGGGCGTCGTCGTCCAGATGATCGCGTACACCTCACGACCGGCGAGCCGTGGGTCGATCTTGCCGGGATTGCTGGTGAGCTTGTAGCGCACATACACGCTCGGCGAGGTGTGGGTTTCGTATTCCACCTCAGCCTCTGCGAGCGCGGTACGGTCGTGCGAACACCAGTACACCGGCTTCAAACCTTTGTAGACGAAACCCTTCTCATAAAACCCGTAAAAGGTGCTGAGAATGCGGGCTTCGTACGGAAAATCCATGGTCAGGTACGGCTTTGCCCAGCGGCCAAAGACGCCCAGCCGCTGGAATTGCGTCCGCTGCAGGTCGATGTACTTCGCGGCATACGCGCGACAGGCTTCCCGCACCGCCACAGGGTCCATTTCCAGCTTTTTGCCGCCGAGTTGCTCGTCGACCTTGATCTCGATCGGCAAACCATGACAGTCCCAGCCCGGGACGAAGGGCGCGTCGAAGCCGGCCATGGTTTTTGTTTTTACGACGAAATCCTTGATGCATTTATTGAGGGCATGGCCGAGATGGAGCGCGCCGTTGGCATAGGGCGGCCCATCGTGCAGCACGTATTTCGGCGCACCGGCGCGTGCACGGCGGATCTGGGTATACAGGTCCATCGCTTCCCAGGTGCGAAGCCGGCCGGGCTCGTTGCTCGGCAGGTTGGCCTTCATCGGGAAGTCGGTTTTAGGCAGATTCAGCGTGTCTTTCAGGGTTTTGCCCGCTTTCGCCGCTGACGCTTCGGCTGATGGGGGCGGAAAAGACTGGGCGTTGCCGGGGTCCTGCATCTGTACTCCTCAGTGGCCGCGTGGCTGCATGGAAGCCTGCGACGTCGCCGGCGGTGTTTGCAGCCAAACGTCTATTGTAGGGTCTGGGTGCGTGGTCTCGATGTCCGCTTGCGTGTTTTTGGCCGTGAAGAGAAGAGCGCGGAAGAGGGTATGGCGTTTTGGTGAAGCTTTGATTCCGAAATGGAACGCAAGTCACTCCAGAAGTTACCCATGAGCCATGCAAAGATGCCCTGCGACATCTGTGCCCCCTTGTGCGTCTAACGTAGAGTATGAAGATCGCGATTCGGCATTTGTTTTTGCCGAAATGCGAACGGTGAGTCTTTCTTTATGGCCGCAAGCGACAACCTCCACCCCGATTTCCGTCCCGCCCTTGTTTCGGCTGTGCCGCGTCCGATGTTTGCGACGGCGGGCGGCATCAAGGCGCCGCGTTCGCCGGCGTCGTTTTGGAGGGCAATGGGGGCCCAGGCGTGGATCATTGGGCTGATCGCCTTACTGGTGGCCCGGCAGGTCCGGGTGGCATTGCCGGTGCCGCAAACGGTAGCGACCATCATGGCGCCACCGTTAGCTCCGCCGCCCCCACCGCCTCCGCCTATCTCGATGAAAACGGAAAAGATGGGCGGCGGTGGTGGACAGCACGATCTGGCTCCGGTGACGCAGGGTCATCTGCCGAAGTTTGCGCAGGAGCAGATTGTGCCGCCCAAAGCGCCGCCGACCATTGCCCCGAAGCTCGCTGTCGAGCCGACCGTGGTGGTGCAGCCGAATCTGAAGATCGCGAACAACAATATGCCTGACCTCGGCATGCCGAACTCGAACCTTAAAGGGTTCTCGCTCGGCAATGGTTCGGGTAGCGGTATCGGCTCCGGTAACGGTGCCGGCATCGGTCCTGGTTCCGACCGTGGCACAGGTGGGGGTTTGTACCATGTCGGCGGCTCGGTGCGCGCGCCCGTGGTGATCTATCAGGTCGACCCTGAGTTTTCCGAAGAAGCACGCAAGGCCAAATTTTCCGGCAACGTGCAGGTAGCGCTGATCGTCGATGACCGTGGAATGCCGAGCCACGTTCGTGTGGAGCGCGGGGTGGGCATGGGACTGGACGAAAAGGCCGTGGAAGCCGTGCGGCAGTATAAATTCAAGCCGGCGATGCAGGGCGGCAAGCCCGTGCCGGTGGAGATTTATGTTGAGGTCAACTTCCAGATCTTTTAGCTTCCAGATCTTTTAGCGCCGTTCGCTTCCGCATTTGAAGGCTAAGCCGGTGGAGCAGTATTGGCTTGTGTGATCTCGGTAAAGGTGAGGTTTTCGGCTGAGCTGCTTCGGTTGCTCTTCCATTGCAGAAAGAGCGTACCGTAGCTTTCTGTCGAGCAGCGTTCCGGGGCAATGTTCAAGCGCGTCAGCATGGCTTCGATCCACGCTGGTTCGCCTTCGAGTTCGGCCCAGGTGCCGATCGGTGTCTCGTCGAGCACGAGGTGGCCGCCCTCCGGGGCATCCCACTCGGTGCGAAACTTTTCATAGCGAAAAACAGGCGCAAAACCCAATTGCTGAAAGACCTCCGCCATCGCCGCGCCGTCCTCGATGTGCGTTTCTGTTTCGATCCGCGTTTTATAGCGCTCATCCGACGCCGCCCCGGTATCGCCCTCCGGCATCCGCTTGTGAGTGACAAGATACGAGCCGCCGTACTGCCGCAGGCGCAAAAGCTGGTGCTTGCCGCGAAGGGCGCGATCGGGCGTGTCGTACAGGGTATTGGCTTCAAAGCTGCGTTCAGTGCGAAGGCTCAGCCCCAGGCTTGAAACGGCTGCACGGAAGGCCGGGATGTCTTCGACGGTGAATTTCAGCTCTGTTTCGGGTGCCTGCATTCGGCCAGTATAGGGGAAACACTGCGCTTGCAGCCGAACCGCACGATGCAGAACGATAGGGGCGAACACGGACGCCGGCGACGCGGGTGATACTGGAAAGGTGCCGCAAACGCTTCGACTTTCCGCAGACCGGCCTGGCGATGTGAGCGAAGCCGCAGAGTTGCTGCGGACGGGCAGTCTGGTTGCGTTTCCAACGGAGACGGTCTACGGTCTCGGCGCGGATGCATGCTCCCCGGCAGCGGTGGAAAGCATCTTTCTTGCAAAGCAGCGTCCCCTGTGGGATCCGTTGATTGTGCATGTTGCCGAGGTGGAGCAGCTGCGGGACTTTGTTCAACTCGGACCTGAGTTGCGGGAACGGGTGGAACGGCTAGCGGATGCGTTTTGGCCGGGACCGCTGACCCTGCTGCTGCCGCGGACAAAGGCCATCCCAGACGCGGTGACAGCAGGGCGAGCGTTGGTGGGCGTGCGTGTACCGTTGCATCCTGTGGCGCAGTTGCTCCTCAGGACGGCACAAAAGCCGATCGCCGCACCCAGTGCGAATCGCTTTGGGCACATCAGCCCAACGACGGCAGCTCATGTGCTCGATGACCTCGACGGACGCATCGACGCGGTGCTGGATGGCGGTCCATGTGCGGTGGGGGTTGAATCCACGGTGCTGGATCCGGCGCAAACGCCGATGGTGATCTATCGTGCGGGCGCGGTCACCGCCGATCAGCTAAGCGCCATTGCGGGTGTGCCGGTGACCAGTTTCTCTGCGGAAGAGAGGGTGACGGGGGATCCCGTGTCGCTGCCCTCGCCGGGGGTGGGTATGCGGCACTATGCGCCGGAGGCCCGACTTTTTCTTTGCGGGCCCAGTCTGGCGCTTTTGCAAGAGGCGCTTGCTGGGGTATCTGCCAAGGTCGGTGACCTGGGCGTATTGTTGCCGACCAATTGGCAACTCGAACAACGCCTGGGCGTGCATGTAGAACCTTGGGGCTGTTGGGATGACCCGGAAAGTCTGGCGGCGGGTCTGTTTGCAGGATTACGAGCGCTGGAAAGGCGCGGCGTGGGTACGATCGTTTGTCCGATGCCTGAACCGGGTGCGTTGCGGGATGCGTTGCGGGATCGCTTGCGGAAAGCAGCACGGCCCCGGTAAATGGGTTGACGCCCTGGCCCACCGCCTGCCTTCTTCCACGCAGTGGCCGGCGATGACCGTTGCCGGCTATTTCATGACGTTGCCGGCTGTGTGCGCGTCGCTGGTTTTGTACATATACTTCAGCGCGGCTTTGTAAACGAGAATGCGATGGCGACCGGCGCGCAATTTGATCGAACAGCGATCGTGCCATTCCAGCACGCCGTGCAGGGTTTCACCGTCTTCCAGGATGAGGGTCATCTCGGTTTGCTGTTGGATCTGCTTTTGGAAGTAGAAGACCTCTGCATGGGAGTGCACGGCAGAGTGATGCGCGTCCGTGTTGAAGGCGTGGGTGAGCGGATCGCTGGTCGGCACGGGCGCGCGACGGCGTCCGGCTGCGGAAAGAATGGGGCGTATCAGCTTCCGCATGCCGCTGAAGTGTTCAGGATCCGGCCGGCGCTCGTTGGCTTCAGCCAAGGGGTACTCCAATCTGTCGAAAAACGACGCCGCGACAAGCGCGCAGGCAGGCGCGCTAAATCATTGCTGACGCGGGTGCTTGTAAAGCTGAGTGCTATGGCTTGGATGCAGGGCGAGAACAGAGAGATTGTCGTTTGCGGCATTCTGCAAGACGACCCTGTCATTTCACACACAAAAATTCACACAAAGGCGCCCTGCGGGCATTACCGGAACGTGCCCGTCCTTGCCGAGCCGAGGCCCAAGGCAAACGCATCGAGGCTGAGCGAGCGTAAAAGATTACGCCGCATGCCCGAACGGACCGCGTCCAAGCCCTGCACCGCCGCTTGCAAGGCGGCATGGTCCATATGGCCTGCCAGCCGTTCGAGATCGCGGCGACGATCGATATTCTGGACCCGGTCCGGGGCACCGTGCATGACCAGGAGCACATCTTCCAGAAGGCGAGCTGTCGCATGGAGCAGGGCCTCTGTTTTTTGTTGGCCCTCCGCACCCGCGCGGTAGCCTTCGGTCATACGAAGGAGCGGGGCGTGATCGCCGGTGAACTCAAGCGTATTGAGCAAAGTGAAAGCATCGGCGCGGGCGGCAAGATAGGCCGCGAGGTCGAAGGAAAGGGCGCGGCCGGCGGCTCCTTCGCTGAGCCGGGCGATGAGGTCGCGCTCCGCAGGTTTCAGCTCTGGGCGGCGCTCGGCAAGCAACGCCGCGGTCTCAGCCGGTGGCAGCGACCCAAGCCGAATGATGGCGCAGCGTGAGCGTAGCGTGGGCAAAAGATCGCCCGTGTTTTCCGCGAGCAGGAACAAATGAACGCGGTCAGGCGGTTCTTCCAGTAGCTTGAGCAGGGAGTTCGCCGCTTCCTTCATAAACGTAGCGGCTGTAATCAAGAAGACGCGTGCGGGCGCCTCGGTGGGAACGTACTGTGCACGCGCGATCACCGTCCGAATCTGGCCGAGTTTGATGAGCAATTGCGGCGGATCGGGAGGAACGATGAGGACGTCGGGATGCGTTTGAACGAGGACGCGCGTTTCCTTTTTGTCCGTTTCGCGTAGATCCTCGCGGGCAGCGATGGCTTCCCCTATGCGCGCCGCCAGATCGGCGGAGGCAAGGATGCGGGTGCAATTTCGGCAAACGCCGCAAAAGCCGGCAAGGGGACGGCCATCCGCGGCAGCTTCGCGGGGCTGCTGTTCGCACTCAAGCGCGAGCGTGAGCAGAAGCGCCAGGGTGTATTTGCCGCTGCCGGTGGAACCGGCAAGAATGAGCGCGTGGGGTAAACGCCCTGCGGCAATGGCGGCACGCAGATCGGTAACGGACGCGCGGTTGCCGAGGAAGCCGTCGAAACTGGCAGGGAAGGACACCCTTTCAGGCTACGACAGCTTCTGCTGGCGCGGGTACCCTCGCGGGGCGGGCGACTAAGCGCATCTGCATGGGATACTTCGGTCGCAATGAGATCTTTGCCTGAGGAATGACGGTTTGCCCCGGCAAAAGCTGTAAACGCCAGCGCTGCGCGATGGTGGCCAGTGAAAGAACGCCTTCCATCCAGGCGAAGCTTTCGCCGATGCACTGCCGGCGACCACCGCCAAAAGGAAAATATGTGAAGCGGGAGCGGCCCGCCTTGTTTTCGGGGGTGTGGCGTTCGGGGCGGAAGACCTCCGGCTCATCCCAAAAGGCCGGGGAGCGCTGGATGACATATTGGCTAAAAAAGAAGTTCACGCCCGGGGGAAAACGGTATGGGCCGAGTGTGACGGGCGCGGTGGATTTGCGGCCCATCGCCCAGGCCGGCGGGAACAGCCGCATGGATTCGGCAAAGACCATCTCGGTGTAGCGCAGATTCGGCAGATCGGCCAAGGTAGGGGTACGGCTGCCGAGGACAGTGTCGACCTCGTGGTACATGCGGTCGGCGGCTTCGGGGTTCTCGCTCAGCAGGTACCAGGTCCAGGTGAGGGCGTTCGCTACCGTCTCATAACCTGCCAGAAAGATGGTCAGCACCTCATCGCGCACCTGCGTGTCAGACATGCCGACGACCCCGGCAGTTTCTTCTGCTCCCTCCGCTTCGTAGCGCGATGCGACCAGCATCGAGAGGAGGTCTCCGCGATTTTCGAGCTCTTCCAGGGGCAGCGCGCGACGGGTGGCGATCATGCGATTGACGACGGCATCGAGCCGCTGCCGTGATTTCCGAAAACGGCTTACATAAGGCAGCGGCCAGTTCAGAAAAAACTCGATGTTGGGAAACACGACGAGAAAGTTGTACATGTCCATAATCGTGTTCACTTCGTCGACGACGGAAAGCGCGTCCGGTCCGACTTCGCTGTCGAAGAGGGTGCGCGCGACGATGCGCAGGCTGAGCCGCATCATTTCGTTGCCGATATCGACGGTGGCGTTGTTCTTCCACGATTCAGTCTGTTTTTCGGCACTGCGGACGATCTCTCCCGCATATCCGGCGATGCGCTGCCGGTGGAAGGCCGGCGCAGCGAGTTTGCGCTGCCGCATGTGGATCGGATCGTCCGAGGTAATAAGACCCTCGCCCAAAAGAATCTTCATGCGTTGCAAGGTGCGCTCTTTGACGAAACTCTGTGCCTGCGTCACGAGGATTTCGCCAATCCAGTCCGGATCGTTCACGAACACGATGAGCATGCCTAGAAAGCGGTAATGCGCGATGCGGCCAAAGGTTTTTTCCAGATGCGTGAAGAGCGGAATGGGGTCGCCAAAGTTCAACCACGGACGCTTGATGTAGCGGTACAACGAGCGGCGCAGGCCGGGCGGAAGCCGCCACTCGCCTTTGGTCGTTTCACCGATGTAGTCGCGGGAATGGGAGTGCGTGCTTTCCATGGGACTCACAGGACCCCTAAACTTCGTAGGCCTTTTACGATTCATAGCACCCATAGGACGCTGGTTTTGCCGTTAAACGGGAGCGAAATGGCTTTGTTCGCCGATTCGGTGCAGCACAGCGGAAAGAAGGCGTGCGGCAATGGATTCGATGGAAGCCTCTTCCCGGATCGCGAGGACCCGGACCGGTTCACGCCGGGCAATCTCTTCGTACTGGGCGTAGACGCGGTGGTAAAACGCATCGTCTTCGCGTTCAAAACGGTTCTCGTCCGTGTCGTGCGTGGCCGCGTGACGACGATTGCGGCGGCGCGCGCGAAAAAGCGAAGACGCCAGGGGTGGCAAAAGAAGGATCGTCAGGTCGGGTTGTTGTTCGTCGCACACGGCAGCGTGCATCTGCAGAATGCGCCCGACGCCGAGTTGCCGGCCCGCACCCTGGTAGGCCTCCGATGAGTCGGTGTATCGATCGCAGAGCACGATGGCGCCCTGCGCCAGCGCCGGCCGAATGATCTGCGCGAGCGACTGTGCGCGGTCGGCAAACATGAGCGCCATTTCAGTCTGGGGTGCGATGCCGCCGAGGGTCGCGTCACTGCGCGAATCGAGCAGCAGCGCTCGGATGCGATCGCCAAGGACTGTACCCCCCGGTTGCCGCAGGGTGACGACATGCCGGCCCGCTGCGGTGAGTGCGGCGGCGAGGAGACGAAGCTGGGTCGTCTTCCCGGAACCGTCCAGCCCTTCAAAGCTGATGAACATGCCCTTCACCAGCCGAGTCTACTGGAAGGGAGTGGATCGCATCCAAATACTTGTCTCTATTACGCGGTGCGGCTGCATCGGTTCGTACACCACGTACATGACGTACACGCGAGACGCGCGGAATCGACGGGCTCTGCTCTTTCACGCGATTCATTCAGAGATCAGAGCAGGATTCAGGAGCAATTCATGATGATATTTATTCTTCTTGCCGTTTTGGCGATCATCGCGGTAGCCGCGATCGTGATTGCAAATGGCGCCAATCAGCGGAAGCGGGCGGGGCAGAGCAGCAGCGCAAGCGTAACAGCGCAGCAGACTGGCAATGGCAGCCCGAAAGTGGGTCGGTCTACTGGGGAAAATTAGCGACGAAGTTAGCGGCGAAAACAATGAAGAGATTAGACTGGGGCAGAGGACGAAATCACGGCGGATTTTATCTCTCATGCAGGTCGAGGTGCCAGTCTGCCGTTGCTGGACCTGCTGTTGCCGGGTCGATGCGAATGCGCAGATCGCCCTCCTGGCCTTCGTGCAGAGCCGGCCCTTGCACAGTGTGCTCCCGTTGCCGCGCATCGGTCCAGATGAGCTTGGTCGGACCTTGGCCGATGACCTTGAACCGGTAGTGGAAGTTTGCGCCGGTCGCCAGATCCTGGGTGCCGAAGCTGGCGCTTGGATAATCGACCTCCAACAGCCGGATCGTCTGCCCGGTCGCGTTGACGACCGTCACCTGGACGAAGCTGGAATGGCAACCGGCAGACAGGCAAAACAACGTGAAAATGAGAACGGTTCCGAGCACACGGAAGGGCTGCTTCTGTGTGCCGACGCTTCTTCTTCGCATCGCTGTCGGCTGTTGCGCAAAATCTGCTCGTGTCACCGTGAGTCCTCCGTGCGCAGGCGGCGCAGCAACCCTGGCAGGCGTTGCGTGGCGGCGACCATGCGAAGCCAAGCGCGGTTTTCCATCGCCGGAGTTCCGCTGACGACTGCACCGGAGGCGACATCGGACGGGATCCCGGTTTGCGCGGTAGCGGTCGCGCCGTCACCGATAGTGAGATGCCCCGCGACGCCAACCTGTCCCGCCAGGATCACGCCCTTGCCGACATGGGTAGAGCCGGCAAGACCGACCTGAGCGCAGAGCAGGGTGTCTGGCCCGATGGTGGACGCGTGGCCGACCTGGACGAGGTTGTCAATTTTAGCTCCCCGGCCGATGCGGGTTTCCCCCACGACGGCGCGGTCGATGCAGCTGTTGTTCTGCACTTCTACACGGTCTTCCAGTACAGCGGGCCGGGGGTGGGGCGTTTTCACCCACGCGCCGGAGCTTTCCCGGGCGAAACCGAAGCCGTCACCGCCGATCACGGCGCCATTGCCGATAACGACGTCATCGCCCAGCCGGCAGCCTTCGCGCACGATCGCATGCGCATGCGCCAGAAAGCGGTCACCGACGACGACATCCGGGTACAACACCACATGGGCCAGCACCACGGCGTCATCTCCCAACCGGCAACGCTCGCCGAGGACGGCGTACGGACCGATATGGGCGCGTGCGCCGAGGGTGACCGAAGGATCGAGGATGGCGGACGGGTGAATGCCCGGTGCAAAAGCGACGGGCGGGTGGAAAAAGGCGACCGCGTGGGTAAAGGCCAGCTTGGGGTTGGACACCCGCAGGGTGGGGATGGCGAGTGTGGGGAAACCTGGCTCCACAAGAAGAGCCGCCGCCTGGCTTTGGCGGGCAAGGACAGCATATTTGGGGTTGGCGACAAAGGCGACCTCGCCGGGGCCGGCAGTTTCGATCCCGGCCACGCCGCACACAGGCAAGGCGGCGCAAGCGGCTGCCTGGTGGACCTCAGAGGAAAGCCCCGGGATCAACTTTGCGCCGAGCCGGTCGGCTAACTCGCCCAGGGTCATAGCGGCATTATAGGCGGGTGCCGTCCACCGACAGCAGGCAAAGGAGCACCCGGGCGCCGAGGGTGGGGTCGCGCAGGCGCTTGGGGCGGCTTCGGCGGGTGCTACAGGGCAGGTGCAATTTTCTGCGTGCATCCGCTCAGATCGTGTAAAATCAGGTGTCGGACTGGGTTGTCCCAAACCCGTAAACGTAACATTATTTGACGTTTAGGTGTATGCGGGACAGCAGACCGCGATGTGTTCTTTTCCCCATGGCCGATTACATTTATCTTTTGCAAAACCGATTAACGCAAGCGCAACGTCATGCAGTGGAGGCGGTGCGCGAGTCTGCCCGTACCCGCACGATGCCTGTTTTTCTAGTCGGCGGCGCTGTGCGCGATCTGAGCGGCGGCGCGCCTGTGCGTGATCTGGACTTCGCCGTGCAGGGCGATGTTGCGGAACTGGTGGCGGATCTGGAGCAGGGCGGCGCGACGGTTGCGGGGCGCAATCCCGTTCTGGCCTCGGTATACCTGCTCTTTCCCGGCGGCGTGCGGGTAGAGGTCGGCCCGACGCTGACCATCACGTACCCGAAGCCCGGGCAGCCTGAAACGCAAGCAGCCCCGATCCTTGACGATCTGCGCCGGCGCGACTTCACGGCGAACGCGATGGCCCTTTCGTTGAACGAGGGGTCCTATGGTTTGCTGCTGGATCCCTTAAATGGCATCGCCGACATGGAAAACCATGAACTGCGGCTGGTATCGCCTTACGGATTCATTGAGCAGCCGGCGTTGCTGCTGCGCGCTGCCCGTTTGAGCACGCGGCTGGGCTGGACGTTTGAGCAACGGACGGGCACCCGTTACGAGAATGCAAAGGAAGAGGACACGATCAGCGGTCTCACAGCATGGGAGCGGGGCTACGAGGCCGAAGAACTCTTCCATGAGGAAGATACCCTTTCTAGCTTCGATCACCTGACCGCGGAAGGCTTGGTCGCGGCTCTGGCTCTTCCATGGAGCCCGGCAAAGGCCGATAAAGACGGCATGGAACGGGTGCGCGATCTTGCCGGGCAGATGGAGCAGATCGGCATTCACCCGGACCTTTCCCCGGTGCTGTTTCCTTTGCTCACCGCCAAGCTTTCTCCGGAAGAGCTTTCAAAGCTGAAGGCAAGCTTTCCACGGCAGGGGTTTGTGCAGCAGGTCGACACGCTGGACGCGCGGAGTAAAGAGCTTGCCGGGCAGTTGACCGGCAAGAATGCGGGAGCTCCCTCGGAGACCTGGAAGATGCTGTTTGCGGCGGAGCCGGAGGTGGTGCTCGCCCTGGCTTCGAGTTCGCGTAGCTCCGCGGTTCAGTCGAAATTCAAAGCGTTTCTGAATGAATGGCCGCCCATGCGTCAGCGCATCCCGTATGCGTTGATGCAGGAAATGCGCATCACTCCGGAGACGCCCGGCTACGAACAGCTTTTGCAGGATCTGTTTTTTGCGCTCATCGACGGTAAATTGAGCACGACCGAGGCCACGCGAGCGTTCCTTGAGCCCTATTCTCCGCCCGCCCCTGTACAGCAAGCCGCGCCTCGTCGTCGTCCCGCGAAGGCGACCCGCAGCCGGTCCCGCAAGGCTGCCGGAAAGCTAGTGGAACCGGATGCGGACGAGTTGGACGATCTGGCGGAAGAGCCTTCAGAGGCCGCTTCGCCTGACATCGAAACCTCTGCTGGGGATTCGGATTCAGACGGGTATACCGACAAAGATCTGGACACGGAGGAAGAGGAGCAAGAGGAGCCCGATACGGAAGCCGCCGTCTCGGCGGAGACTGTGTCGCAGCCGAGGGCTTCCGCGGCCGAGGTCGGTGGAATCTCCACCAAGGCCGGCGCTAAGCTCTCTTCAAAGGCGGCAGTGAAAAAAGGAGCCAGCGAGCCTGCCCCGGTCGCGGCGGACGCAAAATCCGCTACGCCCATCAACGCAGCCGTACCCGCAAAGGCAACAATCAAGTCAGCCATTCCCACTCGTCCAACGCCCTCGTCAATCACCCCGAAGCGCAGCGAAGCGGACGCCGAGCGCATCGTGGAGGGGATCGAGAAAGCCAGCAGCAAAGCTGCTGCAAAAGCCGTCGTGCCCGCCGATAAGGAAAAAACGCCGGCACAGCAGGTCGTCGTGATCGCGAAGCCGCAGCCACCGAAATCACAGCCGACCAAGGCGGCAGCCGCAAAGAGTGCATCGTCGAATGCATCGCCGAAAACGACCCCCATCTCCACAAAAGCTGCACCCAAAGACGAGTCACTGGCTGTGGCGTCGAAACCGAGCTCAGCGAAACCGAGTGCGGCGAAACCTAGCCCAGCCAAATCCAGCCCAACTCAACCCAGCCCGGCGCAACCCGGCTCAGCC
>CAXTRN010000083.1:14994-15225 GCA_964246645.1 uncultured Acidobacteriaceae bacterium | reverse complement strand
GCCGAACTCCTTTCGCTCGTCGCGATGGAACCGCCCACGTCCATGACCGACCATGCGCTGCGTGACGAGCAGGTAAAGCTGCTTCAGGCGATTCGTCCGCTCGCCGCAGCCGAGGTGCAGCAATCTGCCGTTCGTGGGCAGTACGGGGCGGGAACCATCCGCGGCGCAGTGGTTCCCGGCTACCGCAACGAACCCGATGTGCGCCCGGATTCACCGGTGGAAACCTATGTG
>CAXTRN010000083.1:0-14984 GCA_964246645.1 uncultured Acidobacteriaceae bacterium | reverse complement strand
CTATGTGGCCATGCGGGTGGACATCGACAATTCCCGCTGGGCAGGCGTTCCCTTTTACTTACGGACAGGCAAACGCCTCGCCCAAACGGACTTCCACATTGCCGTCACCTTTCGGGAACCCCCGGCGTCGCTGTTTGCCCCGAAAGATGCCGGACGGCGGTTTGAAAACCGGCTTGTTTTCCGCATGCAACCCACCGAATCGGTGGAACTGGTAGTCGAAACGAATGCATCCGGTATGCAAATTCAAAGCCAAGCGCAAACCATGACGTGCCCGCTCAAAGACGAACTCTTCAACACGCATGCAAAAGGGTACGAGCGCCTGTTGCACGATGCCATGGTCGGCGACCGCGGCCTGTTTCGCAGCCCGGAGTTTACAGAAGCCGGATGGCGCATGGTGCAACCGCTGCTGGACGCCTGGGCAAACACGCCACCGCAGGATTTTCCCAACTACGCTGCCGGGTCGGATGGACCAAAAGCCGCAGACGATTTGCTCGCCGGTGCCGGACACAGCTGGTGTCCGTTGGTTTAGCGGCTGAATGAGGGCAGCCGCTGGATGGTTCAGCGGCTAAACCCAGTGGCAGGAGCTCCTGTCCAGGCATCTCTGCTCGTTCCCGTGCTGAACTTTCTAAATCCGCATCCGGACCCGCATGCTGATCCGCAGTTGAAGACCGCCAAAAGGTGCAAAACATCGGCGGCTGGCACGCCGGAGCTCGATTATGGTTTACTGGGCAGCGCCTCCCATTGATCCGATCAGGCTCTTTCCATTTTTCCAAGAAATGTGATCTGCACAGCCCATGAAAAGTTCTCGGTTTTCTTCCCGCTTCTGCTTCACTCTGCTTATTCCCGCGCTGGCAGCAACGCTTACGGCACAGGCGCCCCACACGCTTACACCGGCGGAGCAGGCACGTGTCGACGCGATTGTGCAGGGGATGACCCCAGAAGAAAAGCTGGATTACATTGGCGGGACCGGCTTCGCGGTCCGTGCGATGCCTGCCGTTCATCTGCCCGCCCTGGAAATGTCGGACGGCCCTTACGGGGTGCGCTCCAACAACGGCCTGCCTTCGGCCACCTATGCCTCCGGGATCGGTTTGGCAGCGAGTTGGGACCGCGCACTGGCCGCCGAGGTCGGTAAGTCGATTGGACGCGATGCGCGCGCCCGCGGCGTCCACTACCAGCTCGGCCCCGGTACCAACATCTATCGTTCGCCGCGCAATGGACGCAATTTCGAATATTTCGGCGAAGACCCGTACCTCGCCGGCGAGATGGTGGCCGGCTACGTGACCGGCATGCAGACAGAGGGCGTGAGCGCCACGGTGAAGCACTACGCGGCCAACAACTCCGAAGCGCTGCGCCACGATTCTGATTCGGTTGTGGACGAACGCACGCTGCGGGAGATCTATTTCCCAGCCTTTGAAGCCGCCGTGAAGCTCGGTCATGGGGGCGCTGTGATGGACAGCTACAACCTCATCAACGGACAGCACGCCACGCAAAGTGTGTTCAACAATATCGAGGTTTTGCGCAAGGACTGGGGCTTTTCCGGCACCCTGATGTCGGATTGGGACGCCACCTACGACGGCGTCGCGGCCGCCAATGGCGGCCTTGATCTGGAAATGCCGACCGGCAAGTTCATGAACAGGGCCATCCTGATGCCGGCTCTCACCGCGGGCACAGTCAAACAGGCGACGATCGACGAAAAGGTACGCCACATCCTGAGCACGGCCGCCATGTTCGGCTGGTTGGACCGAGACCAGCGCGATCTGTCCATCTCGTTATTCGACACGGAAAGCAACCGCGTCGCGCTCCAATCGGCCCGCGAATCGGCGGTGCTGCTGAAAAATGAAGGCAACCTCCTGCCGCTGAATAAGGCAGAGGTGAAGACCGTGCTGGTGGTCGGTCCCGATGCGTACCCGAACGTACCCGTTGGCGGTGGTAGCGCCGGGGTCGTGCCCTTCCGGAACATCAGCTTGCTCGAAGGAATCGCAGCCGTGCATGAGGGCGCGACGGTGCTCTACGACCCGGGCCTGCCCTCGCTGGGTGACCTCGCCGACCACACGGATTTCGTGACCGCTGCCACCGGCGGTCAGCCCGGACTCACGGAGCAGGACTTCGAAAGCCGTGACCTTTCCGGCACCGCCCAAAGCCACACCGTGACCCACCTGAACATCGGCGGTGGCGGATGGGACCAGCCCAAAACCTCGATGTCCCTGTCGCATCGCTTCACTGGTTTCTTCAACGCACAAACTGCCGGTGACTACCTCGTGGCCTTGGCCGGCGATGGGGAAAACGCCGGTAACCGTGTATACGTTGACGACAAGCTCGTGATCGACGACTGGAAATATGTACGCGCGTTTGAGCCGCACCTCACCATGCCGCTTTCCGTGGGCATGCACAAGATCGTCGTCGAAGCGTGGCAGGGCAATCCGCGCGGCGGTCGTTTGCGTTTGGCCGTGCTGCCTGAAGAGAAGGTCGTCGACGACCGGGCAAAACAGCTCGCCGCCAAAGCCGACCTGGTCATCGTCGCTGCCGGCTTCGGCAGCAATCGCGATAGCGGCAGTGAGGGCGAAGGCGGCGACCGCACCTTTGATCTGCCTTATGGGCAGGACGCACTCATTCGCGCCATGGCCGCTGTCAATCCCAGGACGATCGTGACCGTAACCTCGGGCGGCAACGTCGATTCGACCACCTGGATTGCCAAGGTGCCGGCCCTCGTCGAGGGCTGGTACGGGGGGCAAGCGGCAGGCCGTGCGATGGCCGAAATCCTCTTCGGCGAAGTAAACCCATCGGGCCACCTGCCCGCCACCTTTGAGCGCCGCGCCGAGGACAATCCCACCTTCAATACCTACTACCCAGAAGGCGACGCGAACCGCATCGTGTACAAGGAAGGCATCTTTGTCGGCTACCGCGGCTATGAGAAAAACGGCGTCAAGCCGCTGTATCCATTTGGCTTCGGCATGTCCTATACGACCTTCGGCTTCAGCAATCTAAGGGTGCAGCCCGGCACGGGAGCAGACCTTGCCACGGTGGATTTCGATGTCACCAACTCCGGCCAGCGGCCAGGCGCCGAAGTCGCGCAGGTGTATGTTTCCGATACCCATGCCAAGGTCCCCCGGCCGATGCACGAGCTAAAGGGCTTCGAGCGGATACAGTTGGCACCCGGCGAAACCAGGCACGTTTCAGTACCGCTCAATGCACGTGCGTTTGCCTACTGGGACGAACGCGGCAAGCACTGGACGATCGATCCGGGTAAGTTCACCATTGCCGTGGGCGACTCGGTGGCAACGCTGCCGCTAACAGGAACCCTCCAGGTGAGCAGCGAGGTAGCGCGGAAAGCGGCTTTCTGATGCGAGGCTCATGATCCTCCCAGGCGGCGCACCAGAGCTTCGGGAGATTCGCCCAGAGATCCCGAGGTTCCCTCGTCACCCTCCATGAAGAGAACCCGCGTCCCCTTTTCCTCGCGCCAACGCACTTTGTTGTCATTCCCGAAGGGAATCTGCGTTTCTCTCCCGGAAGACAATAGCCCGACGCACGGAAACATCCGCAAAGCCTATGCGCGTTCTGCAAACTGCCTTCGGTGTCTTTCACCACTTCGAGCTCGCGCGCGAACTCGATCGTCGCGGCCACCTGGAAGCGATTTACTCCACCTGGCCCTGGCAGCGTTTGCAACGGGAAGGCCTGCCCCACGGCAAGGTGCGCTCCTTTGCCCGCTGGGGGCTGCCGGATTACCTGCTCGGACGCGCCGGCCTGGATTTGCCCCGTGTGCAGGACTGGATGGGCTACCGGAACGCGCTCAGCTTTGACCGCTGGACGGAGCGGCAGGTCGAGAACGAACTTCTGCACGGGGTGCATCTGGACGCGCTGATCGGCCTGTCCGGCTCCAGCCTCCGGGCCGGGCAGCTGGTGCAGCGGCACGGTGGCCGCTTCATCTGTGACCGCGGGTCCACGCATCAACGCCACCAGGAGCAGATCGTTTCCGAAGAGTACCGCCATTGGGGTGTGGACCGCCCCGTCTCCGACCCCCGAGACACGGCGCGCGAAGAGGCTATCTACGCCGTCGCTGATGCCATCACCGTGCCCTCCTCCGAAGCCAGACGTTCCTTTGTGGCAATGGGGGTGCCGGCGGAAAGGGTGCATGTGCTGCCGTATGGCGTTCGCCTGGAAAGCTTCACCCCTTCTGCTGACGCGCCGGCAGATGAGTTCAGCTTGCTGTTTGCCGGTTCCGTCGGCTTGCGCAAGGGCATTCCCTACCTGCTGGAAGCCTTCGCGGCCCTGCGGGCACCTCGCAAACGCCTTCGGATCGTAGGCGCGGTGCAGCCGGATATAAGAGCACTGCTGTCCCGCTTGCCCCGGGAACATGTTGAGTTCCTGGGCGCGTTGCCGCAACCCGCGCTCGCCGCCCTGATGAGCCGCAGTCACGCGTTGGTTTTGCCCAGCATTGAGGAAGGGCTCGCCCTGGTACAGGCGCAGGCCATGGCCTGTGGATGCCCGGTACTCTGCTCGACCGCTACCGGCGGCGAGGACCTTTTCACCGATGGTGTGGAGGGCTTCATCGTTCCGGTTCGCGACACCTCTGCCCTTACGGATCGCCTGCAACAGTGGGCGGATAGCCCAGCACTGCAAAAGCAGATGCGGACCGCGGCGATCGCCCGCGTCGGCATGCTCGGCGGCTGGGGCGTGTATGGCGATCGCTGGGAAGCGCTGCTTCGCGCTCTTACCCAAAACTCTTCAGGTGGAGGCTAAGTGCGAACTTCGGGACGCGGAAGCGCACCACCGCCCACGAAGTGAACCACTTCCAGCTTGTCGCCTGCGTTCACCATCTGCTGCGCCCATCCCGTGCGCGGGCTAAGCTCTCCATTCAACTCCACGGCGATGCGATCCGCCCGCAAAGCGAGCGCCTCAAGCACCAGCTGCAACGGCGCCGGTGACGCGAGCATCTCCAATTTTCGTTCCTTGCCGTTCAGAATCAGCGTAAGCCCGTCGCCCATGCGCTTAGCGTATCAGTGCTTCCCTGCGCTTTCTTTACGACTCACGTGATATCGCGTCCCGCATGGGAACCGTCAGCGGCCATAAGAGATGGAGCGGCCCCTTGCCCTTGCCCAGCCCAGGCGCGTGACGGAGAGCGCCAGCAACATAAGCCTTGGCGGCACGGACGGCCTGTTCCGCACCCTCGCCATGGACGAGACCGGCAAGCAACGCCGAAGAGAACGCACATCCGGTTCCATGCGTGGAGGTCGTCTCTATATGCTCGCCGAGAAACGCGCGCATCTCCCCTTCGGCGGTGATCATGAGGTCGGTCGGGTTGGCCTGATCTCCGCCCGTTACCACCATATTCAACCTGGGATAAGCCTTCAGCAGCGCCTTTGCCGCCCCTTCCGCACCGGATAACGTCGTGACCGGCATCGCCGCCAGTGTCGCCAGCTCACTCCAATTCGGAGTGATCCAATCGATCTGCGGAAGTAAATGCTCGTGCAGGGTGTGAAGGAGCGATGCAGGATAGAGTGCGCGCCCGGAGCTGGAACGCAGCACCGGATCAAAGACCACCGGCACCCGTGAGACCCGCGCATCGTGCTGCGTCCCACGCAGGAATGCGCCGAGGATCATCGCAGCCTCAGGCCCACCGATCATGCCGACCTTGATCCCCTCCGGTGGCAGATCGAGGGCGAGGTACTCGAGGCTGTGCTGAAAAAAAGCGGGCGGGACGGCTTCAATGGCCGCCACGCCCGTAGTCGATTGCACCGTAAGCGCCGTGGGCACGGAGCAGCCGAAAAGGCCATGCGCGGCGAAGCTCATCAGGTCGGCGGTAATGCCCGCACCGCTCGATGGGTCAAATCCCGCAACGGTCCAAACCACCTTGGGCTTTGCCGGCGACTTCGGTTTCGCGCTCCGCACGCACACCTTGTACAACGCTGGTTCCACCACGTGCCCCGTTCCGGCCGTCTCTCCTACGCTCCGGCAAGGGCTGCCGCCAGAAGGTCGTAGAGACGATCCACCGCTCCTCGCCTACCATAAACGAAGCGCTTGCAGCAAGCCTTTGATCTACAAAGAAGTCTTTGTAGATCATCGACTTAGCTGATTGACTTAGCCCATTTCAACAAGAGACAATCATCCAGTGAAGCAAGCCCTTGTGAACGGATTTTTTACTCCCAGCCGTGCTGTCCAGCTGACCCGGAAGCCTGTCAGCTTCCTGCTCGGTCTCGCGCTTTCTGCCACCGTGATTGCCAGCCCTCCGTCCAAGCGGAATGGCTCCGCCGCGACCACCACCGCGGCACACCGGTGGTTCCAGATCGGCAAAGCCACATGGTACGGTCGCAGCTTTCAGGGTAAACGTACCGCTACCGGCGAACGCTTCAACATGAATGCCCTGACCTGTGCACACCCCACGCTGCCGCTCGGCAGCTGGCTTCGTGTGACCAATCTCAGCAACGCCAAATCGACCTTTGTTCGCGTTAACGATCGCGGTCCCTACACGGCGCATTCCATCGTCGATCTGTCCTTTGCCGCAGCGCAGCGCCTCGCTATGTTCGGCCACGCGCAGGTGCGCGTAGAGCAGGTACGGTCAGATGATCCAGAACTCGCTGAAGCCATGGTGAACGAGTTCGCCTTGAATGCGAGCACAAATCCCGTAACTCGGTAAAGTGCGGAAACTTGGAGATCGAGCAGCAAGCAAAGCTACTCGGCTTGCCTGAACGGAAAAAGCCTGCTGTTGGCAGGCTTTTTCCGTTCGAAAGAACTTCCGAAAATTTTAGAAGCTAGAGCTTTTCAAAGAAATCGCAAGCCGAGCACGAGATGTATACGCCGCCTGGGGTTCCGCGCTCACGGTCTTTTACCCGCTTTACGATGCGGGTAGGCTTTGAACATTTCGGGCAATCCGTGCTCTTTTGCGTATCCATGACCTTATTGCGGTCGGCGGTTTTGGCGATCTTGGCCATATCAGTCTCCGTTTTCAGAATGTCGCTTCGCCTGCTGACGTAACTTCACATCAGATCGCGTTTATGTGGAGACAGGGCATCCATGGATGCGGGGAATCCCAAGCGCACAGGCAGAACTACCGTCTATCGTATCACCGCACCGGCATGGGATTCAGCGACTGCGAGACCACGCTGACCAGATGCTGCGGTCCGTCTTTCGGGACGACGACCTTGCCCATACCCGCCGTGCCTTCAACCTCAGCCGGCTCACCGGGTCGCCGCAAGGTGGGTGGCGCATCGTCCGGACGGTCCTCTTCTGGCCGGGCATGCTGGTCTCCATTAAGAATCGTGCGCGCTTCCAACGTCGGATGCACGTCAGCACCCATTTCGTTTACCTCGCGAATCTGCACGGGTTTGCCCAATGCGGCGATCTCGAGCCGGATCACATGATCGTGCTGAAAACGCACGAACTGCATCGGCTGCGGCGTTTCCCCGTAGATCCATTCTTCATACATCGCGCTGTCCTCATCACCGACGTGCTCACGATGTTTGGTTTTCGGCTCACCAAGGGAGGCAAGTACCATCCGCCGGTCCATACCCACCAGGATCTCGTGTGTATCGATTGCCTCGCGCACCTTCGGGGGCAGCGTGTCCGCGTACGCTTCAGCACTGCTTTTGGCTTTGAAATCGACCACGGGATCGAGCAGCGCTTTCACCTCCGCCGCCGTCACCTCCGGCACGCCTCCTTCAAAAACGAGGGTGACCCGGCAACCGGTTGCGATCGGGCCCTGCTGTGCAAGCTGCATGCCGTTGAGCTGGATATGACTCAGAAACCGATGCTTTGCGTAAGGTCCGCCGTTGAAGTCAATAATGATGCGGTCGGGCCGAAAATCAAGCTTGCTCACCTCCACACGATCGCCGGGCGCTGCGGATTGCCCTTTCTCATACAGCATGCGACGGTAATCCTCGTCGCGGGGCGTCATGTTTCCATTCGCGAGCAGCGTCAAACCTGCACCCAACGGCAACTCGCGGTGTGCAAACCCCTGCTCTGCTTCCAGATTACGTAGCAGATCCAGCCGTCCTCGCTCATCTAGCTTTTGGGTCGGCAGGGACACATGCGTGGGGTGAAATTGTGTAACCGCATCGGCGGTGGCAGACTTCATACCCACCACGAAAACCTGCGCCGACAAAGCACGGAGGCCGCAGAACCATAGGCTCAACAGGCTCAACGCGAACAACGCTGTGGAAAACGGTGAACGCAAGGGACCTACCTCCGATGCGACGATTCTGCGCCTTCAAAGCACAAATCGCAAATACGTTCTTTGTGTGACGAAAACACCTTTTTTGTCCCATCTAGAGACACTGCGGTGATGTTTGTTCTACAGCGTACCCGGCGGCTGCGCATGCTGTGCCGGCCGGGCCGCAACAGAGGAAACACCACCGATCTGCACCAGCGGCGGCGGCGGTGCTGCGGCTTCCATGGCCACGTGCGCGGCGGGGGGCGGCACATCCATCGGGTAGCCGCCTGCAACGATCAGTGGATGCGTGTAAGCCCAAGCGTAATCCCGTGTCAGCACGTATAAAAGGCCCATACCCGCCAGTAACACAAAAGCGGTAAACAACGCGCCCTCCGGACCATACGCACCGCCGGTGAACCAGACCCGTCCAGAGCTTTCCGTGCTGACGAGGGTGGCAAGCTCGGCCGAACCGGCCACGGGCAGGCCGAACAGGATGCCCATCGAAGCAAGCCAGCCGAAGTGCAATCCCGCGCCCAGCCAAAGCGCATGGGTACGCAGATACGCCAAAGAAAAGAGCACGCCTCCAAAGAAAGCGACGGCAAAGCTGAACGGAGTGCCGTTCAGGGCAGAGGTCGACGTAAAGGCATACACCACAGATAGCACCAGGGTCGCCACCACGGGCCCGGTTGCCGCGATCAAGCGTCGAAACAGAAAACCGCGAAAAGCGATTTCGGTAGCAAACGCACCGACAAAGGCGGTGAGCAGCACCAGGCATGCCATGCCCCAGGCCCGCGCCGTGCTGTCAAATTGTGGATGAAGATCGCCCGCCAGCACCATGGGCAAGACCGCGGCAACAACCAGAGCCCATCCCAGGGCCAAGCCCTTTTGCCACTCCTGCGGGGCGGTCGGCCGGAACGCAAGCGCATTCGTGAGCCGAATGCTGCCGTTCCGCGCCGCCAGCCAGTTCAACGCCGTGAATCCGGTAAGCAGCAGGATGATCTGAAAGATGCGTTCCAGCAGGGGTTGCAGAACGTCAGCCCGTAACAGCCGGGCGATACCCTGCGCCGCATTTGCCGCGCCAACCCGGGAAGCCAGCAGCCAAAGTAAACCAATGGCAAACAGCGCGAAGTGCAAGGAGCGCGGCGGCTTCGGGTCTGTGCGGGAGTGGGCCAAAGTGGATGTGCCTTCCATGACGCTGCGCTCAGGCCGTGGTGTAGAACTGAGCGATGTTGCGGAATTTGTCGTAACGGGAAGCAAGGCGCACGTCCGACGATTGTGCGGTCAGCTCAGCGAAGTGCCGCTGCAGGCGATCGTTGACCAGATGCATCGCTGCCGCAGGGTCGGTGTGCGCACCGCCTTCCGGCTCCGGGATGATGTCGTCCACACAACCCAGGCGCCGCACGTCAAACGCGGTATAGCGGAGCGCCGCGGCAGCCTGCTGTTTCTTGCCGGCATCCTTCCACATGATGCTGGCGCAGCCTTCCGGCGAGATCACCGAATAAATAGCGTTTTCCAGCATCAACACACGGTCTGCCACGGCCAGCGCCAGCGCGCCGCCCGAGCCGCCTTCTCCGGTGATCGTTGCAATCGTGGGCACCTGTAAACGGCTCATTTCGAGCAGGTTGCGCGCAATGGCCTCGCCCTGCCCACGTTCTTCCGCGCCCAGACCGGGGTTCGCTCCAGCCAGGTCGATGAACGTAAAGATCGGGCGCTGGAACTTTTCGGCGATCTTCATTGCCCGTAACGCCTTGCGGTAACCCTCCGGGTCCGGCGAGCCGAACCGGCGCGATACACGTTCTTTCAGGGTACGGCCCTTCAGATTGCCGATCACCAGCACGGGCTCGCCATGGAAGCGCGCCATGCCGGCCGTCATCGCAGGATCGTTACCGAACTGCCGGTCCCCGTGAATTTCGCTGAACTCGGTGAAAAGGCCTTCGATATAGTCCTGCGGATACGGTCGTTGCGGATGCCGCGCGACCTCTGTCCTGGCCCAGGCCTCCGGCGTCAGTGGGAGAGCGGAGACGGTTGGTTTTCCTTGAGGTGTTTCCGGCATAACAGTCAACTCCCGATTGTAGCGGGTTTCGCGCGAACAGTGCCAAGCGCACCTGACAACGGCGTCATGCCGCACCCTTCCTCTCCGCCTGCCACGCTCAATGAATCACCTGGACCGCACCCCTGCCGACCAGCTCTTCCACGTTTTCGATGAATTGCACATCGGCCGCAACCGCATATCCCTGCGGCTCGAGCACCGCACAAAAAGCTCCCGGCTCTTCCAGGTTCAGCAGCACCTTGCCGCGCCCCGGAGCGCTGCGAAAGATTACCTCCAGCTTGCTCATCAACGCCGCATCCGGGCTGTGCAACGGCACCTTGATCCGTAGCGCCTCCGGTAATTTCACCTGCACATCTTCCAACGCCTGAATAGACGAGATCGCAATCTTCGGTGCCGAATCCTCTTCCCCGCGCAGGGAGCCCCGAATCAGCACCGGCACATCGATCTTCAGCTTTTCTGCTAACTTTTCATAACTCTGCGGAAATGCGATCAGCTCGATCTTGCCGACCGCATCTTCCAGGCAAGCCTGCGCGTACATCTCGCCGGAACGCTTGGACTTGGCCACTTTGAGCCCGGTAATTACGCCCGCCACGGTGATCTCGCGGCCCTGTTCCTGCTGCCCGCGCCGAAAGACGACCGGCTCCGGCTTCATATCGCACGCGGCCTGGGTATCGATCACGCCCTTTAGGTTACGGAGCTTGTCACGGTATTTGTCGAGCGGGTGTCCGGAGACGAAAAATCCGAGCACCTCTTTTTCATTGCTCAAGCGCGTGTATTCATCCCACTCCGGCGCCGCCGGAAGAACATCATCCTGTGCCTTGGTGGGGGAAGACTCATCGTCAAAAATGCCGAAAAGCCCATGCTGGCCGGAGGCGGCATCGCGCTGCGATTTTTGTGCACGCTCCATCGCCTTGTCCACGGCGGCCATCACCGCCGCGCGCTTGCCAAAAGCGTCCAGGGCGCCGGCTTTGCACAGCGATTCGAGCACCCGTTTGTTCATGAGCCGCAGATCGACTTTTTCGCAAAACTCCCAAAGCGAGCTGAATCCTGTGGGTTTTCCCGCACCGGCCATAGCCGTCCGCAGCTCCACACGCGCTTTTTGGATCGATTCGATCGCGTTGTGTCCTACATTTTTAATCGCCGCCAACCCGAAGCGGATGCTGTCGCCGGCCGGGGTGAAGTTTGCGTCCGATATTTGAACATCCGGCGGCACGACCGCAATCTCCATCTCGCGGCACTCGCTGATGTACTTCACCACGTTCTCGGGCTTGGACGTTTCCGAGGTCAGCAGCGCGGCCATGAACTCCACGGGATAATGCGTTTTCAGCCAGGCAGTGTGGTACGCGAGCAAGGCGTATGCCGCTGAATGCGATTTATTGAAACCATAGCCGGCAAACTGTTCCATCAGGTCGAAAAGTCGGCCCGCCGTGTCCTTCGGGTGCTTCCGTTGGAGCGCGCCGGCCATAAAAATGTCGCGCTGCTTGGCCATCTCCGCCGGATCTTTTTTACCCATCGCGCGACGCAACAGATCGGCTCCGCCCAGCGAGTAGCCCGCGATGGCTGAGGAGATTTGCATCACCTGTTCCTGGTACACGATGACACCGAGCGTTTCTTTAAGGATCGTTTCGAGTTCGACGAACATGTATTCGACCGGCCGCCGGCCCCATTTGCGCTCGATGAAGTCGTCGATCATGCCACCCTGGATCGGCCCCGGACGGTATAGCGCGTTGAGGGCGGTGAGGTCCTCAACCGAGGTCGGCTTGTAGCGTCGCAGCACATCGCGCATACCGCCCGATTCGAACTGAAAGACGCCGCTGGTCAGCGCCCGATGAAAGACCTGCTCGTATGTCTTCTGGTCATCGAGGTCGATGGTGGCCATGTCGACCGTTTCGCCCCGGTTCAGCTGGATCAGCTTCAAGCAATCGTCGATCACGGTCAAGGTGGTCAGCCCAAGAAAGTCCATCTTGAGCAGACCCATCTTTTCGACGGCCTTCATGTCGTAGCTGGTAACGACAGCATCGTCTTTTGTACGAGTTACGGGAACAAGTTCCGTTAACGGTTGAGGGGCGATCACCACGCCGGCAGCGTGCACGCCCGCGCCACGCACCAGGCCTTCAAGCCGCTGGGCGGTTTCGATGAGCTCGCGAATTTTGGGGTCGGCTTCGCAGGCGGCAGCAAGCGGCGGCGAATCTTTCAGCGCCTGTTCGAGCGTGATGCCGATTGTCGCGGGCACCAATTTGGCGATGCGATCGACCTCGCCATACGGCATGTCCATCGCCCGGCCGACATCCTTGATCGCCGCCTTTGCCGCCATTGTGTTGAAGGTGATGATCTGCGCGACCTGGTCTACACCGTATTTGCCCCGCACATACTCGATCACCTCGCCGCGCCGGTTCATGCAAAAGTCGATATCGACGTCGGGCATGGAAACGCGTTCAGGGTTCAGAAAACGCTCAAACAGGAGATTGTTCTGGAGAGGATCGACGTCCGTGATCTCCATCACATACGCAACCAGCGAGCCGGCGGCCGATCCACGGCCCGGACCGACAGGAATGCTCTGCTCCCTTGCATAGCGAATGAAATCCCAGACGATCATGAAGTAGCCGGGAAACTTCATCGCTTTGATGCACTCGATCTCCCGGGTCAGCCGTTCTTCGTATTCGGCGATGGTGCTGCGCAGGATGCCGCGATCTTCCAGATGCCGCACCGCCGTTTCACGGCGTTTCCGCCAACCCGCGCGGCATACCTGCTCAAAATACGTGTCGATCGTCTCGCCTGCGGGCAGCGGAAACTTCGGAAACGGATTCTTGACCTTGGCCAGTTCCAGCTTGCAGCGCTCCGGGAACTGCATCGTCCGCGTGCAGACCTCGGAGTTTTGCGCGAATAGACGGTGCATCTCGTCGGCCGACTTGATGTAAAACTCCTGGGTGTCGAACTTGAACCGCTTCGGGTTGTTGATCGAATCGGCGGTTTGCACACAAAGCAGCACCTCATGCGAGCGCGCATCCTCGCCTGCGACGTAGTGCGAATCGTTGGTTGCGATCAACGGGATGCCGAGCTCCCGTTCAAGCTTAAACATGGCCTCGGTCACGGCTTTATCCGGCTCCAGCCCATGGTCCTGGATTTCCAGAAAGAAGTTGCCTTTGCCGAAGATCTCCTCATACTGGCCGCCGACCCGCTTTGCCGCCGCGTAGTCGCCGGCCATCAGGTATTGCGACATTTCACCCGCCAGACACCCTGAAAAGCCAATCAGCCCTTCGCTGTGCTCGGCGAGGTACTTCTTTGAAATGCGGGGTTTGCGATAAAAACCATGAAGCGCCGCTTCGCTCGTCAGCTGTACCAGATTGCGGTAGCCGGCCTCATTTTCCGCAAGCACAAGGAAATGGTTGTACTTCGATTCCGGGTCGGGCTTGCCGCGATGGTCATCTTCCTTGCAGACATACAGTTCGCAGCCAAGGATAGGGTGCAGGTCCTTCTTCTTCATGGCGTCGAAGAAGTGCACCGCTCCATAGATGTTGCCGTGGTCGGTGATGGCAGCGGAGGTTTGCCCGATCTTTGCAAGATGCTTGGCCAGCTTGTCGACGTCACACGCGCCATCCAGAAGAGAATAATCAGTGTGCAAGTGCAGATGGGTAAACTCAGCGGCCATGGCTCCAGTTTACCGCCCGAAGTCTGGAGCAAGCCGTGAGGAAAAGAGGTCCAGAACTACAGCCCCCAGATGTTTCCGGAGAGCCCCGACCGACCACTCTCATCACCGGTGTGGAAACGGCGCCAATCGACTGACTGACTTCCACGACAGAGAACACATGCACGTTGTTACCGCCACCTCACCCGGGAAAGGTCGCTGGATACCGGCGGATCACTTACTTCAACCCCTTCCTCTAAATCCGCATCAACGGCCGGCCCTTGCATCACACTCTCTGCCAAGTAACTATGCACTTCGAAATGCATACTCTCTGATCGAGAGTGGAGCGGTTACGGAACAAACAGGAGAAAGACATGCAGCAGACAAACAACACCATCCTTATCACCGGCGGCGGTTCCGGCATCGGCCGCGCGCTCGCCGAGGCCTTCCACCAGCAAGGCAATCAGGTCATCATCGCCGGCCGCCGGCAGTCCGTTCTCGACCAAACCCTTGCCGCGAACCCCGGTATGCGCGCTTTGCCGCTGGATATCGAAAACCCGGACGACTTCCAACGCTTTGTCGCCGAAGTCAAAGCCGAGTTCCCTGCCCTGAACGTCCTGATCAACAACGCCGGCGTCATGAAGCCGGAAGACCTCAAGGCGGGTGTTGACGATCTGCAGACCGCCGAAACCACCATCGCCATCAACCTGCTTGGCCCGATACGCCTGACCGCAGCCTTATTGCCGCTGCTGCAAGCGCAGCCGCAAGCCACGGTCATGACGGTGACCTCCGGCCTTGCCTCTGTGCCGCTGGCGCTCACACCTGCCTACTGCGCGACCAAAGCCGCCATCCATTCCTGGACGCAATCGTTGCGCTACCAGCTGCGCGACACATCCATCGAGGTTCTCGAGCTTGTGCCGCCCTACGTGCAAACGGAGTTGATGAGTCCGCAACAGGCCAACGACCCCAACGCGATGCCGCTCACGGAGTACATCGCAGAAACGATGTCCTTGCTGGCGAGCCCCTCGGCTTCCGGCGAGATCCTCGTGCAAAGGGTGCACCGCCAGCGCTTCGCGGAGCGGAATGGCAAATTTGACGAGGTGTTTGCAGCTCAAAACGCCGCACGCCCGCCGAAATAAGCAGGCTCCGTGCAGATCAGGTGGGTG
>CAXTRN010000082.1:0-15397 GCA_964246645.1 uncultured Acidobacteriaceae bacterium | reverse complement strand
ACGCTGCTCCTGCCCGGCACCGTCAATACCACCGCCGCCCGCCTGCTACTTATCGGTCTCGGCAAGGCCAAGTCCCTGACCCCGCACGAGGTCCGCAAAGGCGCCGGCATCGCCGTTCGCTTTGCCAAAGCGCGCGGCCTTCGCGACCTCGCGCTCAGCTTCCCCGAAGACCGCGCCCTCGCCGACGAGCATCTCGACAGCCTACCCTGTGAATTGACCGCCCGTGCCCTCCTCGAAGGCGCCCTCCTCGCCGCCTTCGACATCGATACCTACCGCTCCGACCGCAAAGACACCACCCTCCAAACCCTCACGGTCCTCAGCACCGAAACCGACCGCAAAACCCAAACGGAAATTGGGCAGGGCCTCGACCAGGGCATTATCTTCGGTGAAGCACAGAACTTTGCCCGCACGCTCGTCAACGAGCCCGGCAACGTCCTCACACCCACAGAGCTCGGCCGTCGCGCCGCTGCCATGGCCTCCACCTGCGGCCTCGCCTGCGAGGTCCACTCCACCGACAAGCTTCACGAACTCGGCATGGGTGCCTTCGCTGCCGTTGCCCAGGGCTCCTCCGAACCGCCCGCCCTCATCATCCTCCGTTACGAACCCGAACTCCCACCTCCGCCCGACGCTCCCATCTTCGGCCTCGTTGGCAAAGGCATCACCTTCGACACCGGCGGCATCTCCATCAAGCCCGCCGACAACATGGACAAAATGAAGTACGACATGGCCGGTGCGGCCGCAATGCTCGGTGCCATGCAAGCCATCGCGCACCTTAAACCCGCCGTGCGCGTCCTTTGCATCGTTTGCTCGGCGGAAAATATGCCCGACGCCCGCGCCTACAAACCCGGAGACGTCCTTACCGCTATGTCCGGCAAAACGATCGAAGTTCTCAACACCGATGCCGAAGGCCGCCTCGTTCTCGCTGATGGCCTCCACTACGCTCAGCAGCTCGGCGCCACCCACCTGATCGACGCGGCTACGCTCACCGGTGCCATCAGCGTCGCCCTCGGCCAACTCAACGCCGGCCTCTTTTCCAACGATGACCTCGCCGCTAACCGCTTTCTCGCTACCGCCAGCACTACCGGCGAAAAGTTCTGGCGCCTTCCCTGCACCGATGACTACCGCGACCAGATCAAAAGTTCCATCGCCGACATTCAAAACACCGGCAACAGCCGCTACGGCGGCTCCATCACTGCCGCCATGTTCCTCAAGGAGTTCATCGCCGCCCCATCTACTGCCTCCATCACACCCTGGATCCACCTCGATATTGCCGGCACCGCCTGGATCGACGCCGATAAAGCCTGGCAAAGCAAAGGCCCCAGCGGCATCGCAGTCCGAACCATCGCCGAGTGGGTCCTCACCTTTGCCACCAGCCGCTAGGCGAACCGGCAGTCAAACCATCCGCTTCCGTGCAGCTCAGCGGCGGTAGAGGCTCAAGAGTTATAGGCATTGATCAACTCGTTAATCAAGTCATTGGGTAGGTTCGCGATGACGTTGGCGAGCGACTTCACGCCGATCACGCCACCGAGTACGACAACGCCGAAGATCAGTGCGTATTCAACCATGTCCTGGCCGGCATCGGCGGCAAGGAAACGTGCCGCGGGGTTGGGGCAGAGGGGTGTCATAGAAAGCTCCTGCCGGTATATCGGCAGTTTGCGTAAATACTTGAGCGGAAAAACAGGTTTTGTTGTTGCCACTTCATATTGCCTTCACACAACAACAAACCCTGGGACGACTCACCACCGACCCGTCAGGCGCAATGGCCGTCCTCCTGAAGGATCGCCAGCCTCTGCTAAAGCTAGAATCGTCATGCCGTTCTGAAAGCCTTGCTTCTGCAACGCTTCTTCTGTGGTTTTATGTGCTTTGGCCCACGCGGTAAACTCCGGCGCGATGCCCGACACGCCATCGTTCCTCAACATGGTACGTGTTTCTTTTGAAGCTGCCGTCGTCGCTCGTCCATTGAGATACTCCCAATACTCCGATCGGGGATCGCCCAGGCGCACCAGGGCATCGGCAATCTTAGCCTTTGCGAAAACTTCCGCTTCTCGCGCGAACGCTTCCCCCATCGGCGGAACCGCCTCCATCGCGTGCTGGCCGCCAGCATCTCTACATCTCGAAAGTCGTATTCACCAAACTTCAATCGATGGATAGACTCAGCGACGGCAGTCGGATTTGCTAACTTCTTTTGGGCTATCGATTGGTTGTAAGAAGAATGATCGACAGAGTGCCGCACACCACCAGTACCTTTGAAATTTGCATGAGAGAGCGTTGCGCCGTAACACCTGGTATTTGCATAGATAACCTTATCAAGGCCTACAATTCCTGACCCGAATCGGCCTCAATCGAATGGCTTCTCACCACGGGCACGCGAATCGCGAACCGCTTGAGCATGCTCCTTGCCTAAATAGAGAGTGGCAGCATCCTGTGCTTGTGTGTCGTCGAAGTACACAAGCCACTGGGCTATTGCCTCTGCTGCAACCGGATTGCTTCTACACGCAGCGATGATGTAGGGTACCGAACGAACATCGTTCAGCTGCGCCAAGCCCATCGCAGCATAAGCCTGAGACAAAGGATTTCTACTTGAAAGTGCCCTTCTCAGCAAAGGTATTGACCTGGAATCGCTAGCCTCCGCTAAGGTTAGTATCGCTACGGCATCTTCAAGTGCTTGCTTCTGTACCGCGTCTTCTGTGGTGTTATGGGTTTTAACCCAAGATGTAAATTCTGGTGCTGTACCGGGCAACCCGTCGCTTCTTACTGCTGAGGGTGTATCGCTTGAAGCGGCAGCTGTTGCTTGTGTTACAAGAAAATTCCAGTATTCCGATCTGGGATCACCGAGTCGCACCAAAGCGTTAGCGATCTTCCCTTTGATAGATAAATCGGTTTCATGAGCGAACGCTTGTTCCAACATAGGAATCGCCTGCGTCGTGTGTTCGTGAGCCAAATTCTCGACGTCACCAAGACCATACCTGCCTGATCTCAAACGATCTAAGGAATCAGTAATCTTGGCATGAGGTTGACCTGATGGCTCGTTCTGCGCATTTAGTGCCACGGTGCGCAAAGTACAGGCTGCCAACACGTAGAACAGGACTAAATTCCGCGGCGTCCCATGTAGCGGGTATTGCTTGTTGACTATTGTTTCTTGCATATAGACCTCGCAAGTATAAGCTCAAGGAATTTGATTAGGCGTGATTTGAGAAGTAGATGACGTTTGTGAACTAAAGTTAGAAACAGAGGTTTGAGTTGACGTCATGCTGGGCTGTAACTGTCCATTTATATATACGTAGTAGGTCGGGAAAGCGGCCTGTAGCGTGGTCGGTTTACCCGAAGGGTCGAATTCAATCACGCTATAAATCCAGGGAGTACTGCCGCGAGCAATTTGATTTACCGATTCATTCACGTATTGACCTATCAGACCGATTCGTCCTTCCGCGATTTGATAGGTTTTCCCGGACTGCGACGTACCAGTCATTCCATCATCTGGATGTGGCTGGGCAGCTTCCACATAGTTGTAAATACCTGATTTGCACGGATTTGGTGTGATCCCAATCTCGTGCCCACCAGGCGAATTACCAGAGCGATTGAACGATCGGTAATTAGTCGCCACCGAAGCAAAAGTGCTTGGATCGATCGTAGATGGTGGTTCATCATTAGCAGAGTTTTGCACGAGCCAAGCACTTGCATAAGCTCTGTCCGTCGTATTATGTAGATTAAAGTTGCCGAAATGCGTCCAGATGACAACCTGCCCCGAACAAACGATTTGTTGCGCCGTGGTGCTGTTTCGCAGTGCCTGTTGTAGGCTAGTATTTGCACCAGTAGGAAGTGGGAAATTACGATTTACCCAAGCGATCACCGTAACCTGTGATGTTTTAGTCGGAGCATGAACGGTTGCGGTTGAGGGCATGCTGTTCGGAGAGTTTCCGGCACCCGAAGTGAAGCTAGCTCCACCGTATCCATTCGAAGTGACAGTGACTGCGACCTCTTCGTTGGGCGTTCCTGATTCAACTGTGATATTCGCAATAATCTGTGTATCACTGTAGCTTGTGATGTTGTAAGTGATGCCGGAGCTAGGCGAGAAGCCCAGAGAAGGCCCATTTGTGCCAAAATACTGTCCGGTGATTGTGACCTGAGTGGTAGTCCCAGCTTGCCAATCACTTGGATCGATACCAGATATCACAGGCGTGCCATCGGTAACGGTACCGCCGCCACCTAACGGAGATGTCTCGCAAGAGCCGTCTGACACGACGCCGGAAAGATTGAAGCCGCCGAGCTGATCTCCCCTAACAGTGATACTCGAATTGTCAGAGTACGTCGTTTCCGCGTTGCTATTGTTTGTCCAACTTGTGCTGGACGTATACTGGTTGCCGACCGACGAGGCTTGGGCACAACTGCTCGGATTGTATTCGACGCAGTACTGAGGAGTGATCGACGAAAGATAAACGTCGGCGCCATCCAACACCACATCCGAAAAATTGTCTGGGCCAAATGTGGCACCACAAAGAGCATAATACGTGGCACAACTGAAGCTACGAGCGAGAGCGGTGCTTCGGTTTGCAACCAGCAAGCGACCAAGCCCCGTGGCGCCAATGCTCGTTGACCACTGGACTTCGTCAGACGTTAGGCTCAAAACGGGAACGGACAATACGTTGCCTATAAACGCGTTGCTCCTGCGAGACAACAGCGTCCTCATGCCGACAGATGTGCTACTGTGCGCAGGAAAGCTGATCGTCTGACTACCAAGGACGCTCCTTGCTGATTACGAAGCGTCACCGTGCCCTGCACCGCCAATGTAATGGCATTCACGACCGTAATACTGCTGTCGATCTGATCGGTTTGCAGAAAGACCCCTTGCTACAAGGGGCATAGGTGAAGTCGGCAGCGGAGGCTCCGCACCATACTTCGGATGGGCTGATGCAATACTGGTGGTGTTGGCTGACGCTTGGGCGTGACCGAGACTTGGTATGAGCAAGGCGTCGATCGCGACTGCTAACCCACGACCGCACGACCGCACGAGACACAGGATACAGAAGGGAACATCTCAGGTCCTTCAAAACCGGCGTCATGCTATGCGAGGAGCATACACCTAAAAGGTGAGGCGGCAAGCCCTGATTGTTTTCGGCGCGAAACAGTGCCGTGCGTGTTCGTAACACGGTTCTACCGTGCAATAGGTATCGGCACAGGTACTCGGCTTTGGATTGGCTCTTCCCCGGTACAAGCTCTGTCATCTCGACCGAAGCGGACAGCTTCACCGTCCGCGCAGTGGAGAGACCCGCAGCTACCGGCACGAAATCTAGGGTCCACGCTGCCGAAGCCGGGTGCCCCATTCATTGCAGCCTTGTAGGGATGAGTGGGCTTCTGGAAGACTCCCACAGAACAAATGGAATGTAAAACTGCACAGCATTTTTCCATATCCGCTACTCTGAATCAGGAAGTGGAGCAACAGTTCAGCATCGAACACCTTCAGGCAGGCCGCCCACTGCATGTGAAGCCGACCCACTCTGGAAAGTCCAGAGTTAACTCTCTTTGTTTGAAGACTTTACCTGTAAGAAGTACGGGGAGGGTACCCGCACGACTCACATCGCGCTCGGCACGGCGATCCCTAACCATCCCAGCACCCGCATCAACTCCCGTCGCGCCACTGCCGCCGTTGCCAGCAACAGTGCTTTGCGCAGCGGATCTTCCTCTTTCAGAATGTTATGCCGATGATAAAAATTATTGAAACCCTGGGCTAACGTGAACGCATACTTGGATAGGATTGCCGGCTCTGCCGCCGTGATTGCCTGCTCTAACACCAGCGTCAGCCGCGAAGCCTGCAACCATAACTCCCAGATATCATGCTCGGCAGCGAGCAGAGAAGCAAAATCCAAATCCGCCACAGCCGCAAGCGCCTCCGCCTCTCCTATGCCGGCTTTGCGGAAGATACTGGCCGCCCGCACCGCCGCATACTGCACATACGGTCCCGTTTCGCCCTCGAAACTCAAAGCATCACGAAAGTCGAATGCAATCACAGTGTTACGCGTAAAGCGTAGAAGGAAGAACCGCAGCGCGCCTACGCCGATCGCCTCCGCGATTTTGGCCCGCTCGGCTAAATCCACCTCTGGATGCCGCCGGTCAACCTCCTCCTGCGCCGCCGCGATCATGCGGTCCAACAGATCGTCGGCTTTCACCCCAAAGCCCTTTCGCCCCGAAACTTCGATGTAGGCCCGTCCTTTGTCCTCTTCGCCGAGCCTGTACCCAAGTTCCTCGGCGCAGCGCGGTGTCAGCGCTACCATCGCGTAGTTCAGGTGCGTATATGCTTCGCTTTCCGCAACGTAGCCCAGCGCCCGAAGCGCCTCCTTCACCTGCGTTTGCGGATCGTCCTGGCGTGAATCGATGACGTTGTATACCGCAGTGGCGTGCCCGAAGCTCGGATGGGGATGTTCACCCTGCTCCGTCGAAGTCCAGCACGTGCGTTCCGGGTACTCCCAAAATCGTGCGTAGCCGAAATCCAGCCCCAAAAGCCCAAACTTCCACAGATGGTAGGCGATATCTTTTCCCACATACGTGACCGTGCCGTTGGATCGCACGACGATCTTCGCGTCCTCATCCACCGCACCCGTATCCGCGTCTTCGCCCGGGGCCGAGGAGGGGGTGGATGCCCGACGCATCACCCAGCAACCCGCATTTTTTCCGGCGGACTCAAAGTACAGCACGCCCTTTTCCACCATGAGCTGCCGCGCCGCTTCCCAAAAGTGCAGACGGAGAATCTCACTCTCGCGCGGCAGAAAGTCATACTCCACACCCAGCCGCTGCATCGTTGCCAGATGCCGTCGCAATACTCCTGTGGCAACCAGATCGGCAATTTCTGCTGTTTCATTGCCGCCCGCCTCCAGCTTGTGCAGCGTTTCGAGCCGTATCCGCTTGCGGGCCGCCACTTCGGTTGGGTCGGCCTCGTACCATTGCGAAACCTCAGCGTAAAGTTCCCAGCAGGCATAATCCAGCCGTTCGTTGGTCTCCAGCAACTCCGTCAACCATTCGCGCACCTGCCCCAGCGACAGCCTCTTCAATTCCGTGATGGCTACCACGATGTCTGCTACCTGCACGCCGGTGTTGTCAATATAATTTTGCACACCGAGCGCGAAACCATGCTTCCAGCCCGCCTCGGCGCCTGTTCCCCGTCGCAGCATGCGGGCCAGACTGTCACCGAGCACAGCGTTGCGCAGATGGCCTACATGCGCTGCCTTGTTTGGATTGATGCTGGTATGTTCCAACAGCCGGAACCCGGGTCCACCCACCGTGGCATGTTCATCAGCGGCGATACGACGCACTGTCGTCCCACGATCCCATTTGATGTTTAAATACCCGGCGCCCGCAATCTCCACTGCATCGACCCCTGGCATGGCCAGCAGTGCCGGTTGCAACTCGGCCGCGATCGCGCGCGGTGCCCGCTTCAGCCTGCGAGCCAGCTCAAAGGCGACCGGCAGAGCCATCTCGCCCATATCGATCTTTGGTGGTAACTCCACGGCAAACGTTCCCAACGCGAGTCCGTAGTGTTCTTTCAGTACATCCGTTACCTGCCGTTGCAGCTGCTCCTGCAAAATCTTGTACATGCAATCTTCCTCGCCCTTTACGGCAGATGCGCCGGCAGGGTGGCCAACTCTTCAACAAATCCAATTCGACGGGCCCGGTGCAATCGGTGCGCCAGAAACCAGCCACCACCCGCCGCCGTGATCGCCACCAGCAGCCAGGCATGAATCAGCAGGCCAAAGATCGCCGCGTCTGCTGGCAATGTACCGTGCCGCTCGAGCGCGTCTTTGCAAGCCCATTCAAACGGTCCGATCCCCCCCGGGGAACTTGGAATCAGAAAGGACAGGTTTGCCTGCGAAACGGCCTGCCATGGGCCAGCCCAATCCACGGCTAGCCCCACAAGGCGCACCGCCGATACATACAGCAACCCTTCAAAGCCCCAGGCAATAAAGCTCACCAGGACTAGCAACAGGGTGCCGGCGATTCCGATTTGCCGAATACAATCCAGCGCCAGCAGCAGCCAATGTTCTACCTTTGCCAACCGCGCGTTTTGGCTCTTGGCGAACGCACGTTTGATCGGCGCCTCCAGCGTACGTGCGCCAAAGACCATGACCAGCAAACCCACTGTCGAAATCGCCAAACCGATCTCGGCCGCGGCGCGCAGATGCGGCGAAACCACGCGGCCCGTGTTCATCGTCAGCACAAATAGGGCTGCTAACGAAAAAACATCTAGAAGTTTTTCCAAAAGCACCGTGCTGAGCACAATCGAGGGTGTGGCTCGGAGGTCATCGGCATAGGTGAAGATGCGCATCACGTCGCCGATGCGAAAAGGCAGGAAATTATTCGCGGCCAATGATGTCAAAAACACCCGGGAACACACGGCAAAACGCGAACCGACGCTGCGCAGCATCAGCCACCAGCGCACACAGCGCGTTCCGTACCCCAGAACGCTGAACGCAACAACGCCGGCAATCCAGACCGGGGCCACGAGGCGTACCGTGCGAAATGCCCCGAAGTGAAATCCACGAAAGGTCCACCAAAGAAAAAACGCGCTGATCGCGAACCCGGGCAGCGTTTTCAGCAGCTTTAGCCGACCCTCTTGTGAAGCTTTGCTCATGCTTTTTGTACACACCTTGACCCCGGTCGCGCGAAGAAACAGACGCTAAAGGGCGTATGGCTATTGTACTTGGCTGGGCACCTTTGAAACGCATTCCGTCAATTTCGAACTGATCAACGGTAACTATATTGAGTTACTTACCTCCACCGCCGCTGTCTACGCGGACTGCGCTCAAGCCAAGCTCCGCGCTGGTTGATACACGCAATGTTGAAGAATGCCCGAAAAGCCGCATCTTCCGTCTATACCCGCATTTCAACTTCAAGCGATCACCCATGTAGCCTTCTCGCCACAAAGCCAGGAAGGCAAACACAGCTCCTGCTCGGTTGCAGGCGCAGGCAAGGATGTGTTTTCGGCCTGCAAATCGGTAATCCACGCCGTTGCACGTCGATCCTGATCGCCGCCAGCTCTTGCATCGTTACATCCAATGGAAAGCTCATCGGCGTCACTCCCATCCGCGGCACGCCGATGTGCCTTTCGGCGGTCAGCCTCACGTCGGTCTGTGCTGCGCCTGTCGAGAGGGGCCAAGTCGTGTGTTTTTAGTCCTAGCGCCTGCGGTTCACAGGCCTGTGCGTCCTGTGCACTTTGGCCGCAACCCAGGTCAGCCACGGGCACAGTTTCTCTTGGAACCAATCGCCGCCGCCCTGGAAACCGCTCTGGAAGCATCTTCTGCCAATGCCCGGGTGCATCTTCCGGCACCGCATTCGCGTTCCCATCGGTTCTCAACAAATCTTTCATACGCTTTGGCCACCTTTCCGCAGCCATGCCGTCGCCGCCCTGGTCGGCGTCGGGGTACTGTGTGGAATCTACCGTTTGGCCGCTCTCCTGGCAATGCAACCGATGTTGTCCGCAAGCTACTGTAAGGTGATCCAGCGCCCCATTCAGGGCACAAACATTTGCCGTTATGTTTCAGATCTGCACATCTTCAAATCTGCACATCAAAGGCTCCCGACCCATTGTGCTAACCTGTTCAGGAGCGAGCGGGTAGCTCAGTTGGTAGAGCATCGCCCTTTTAAGGCGTTGGTCCTGGGTTCGAGCCCCAGCCCGCTCACCACGACCCTCACTGCATAACATGGATCATTCCGGGCTTCTCATCCCCTGGACAGTTGGACAGGCGGCATCTGACCTCCCATTACGGATGATCCATGCTCGCGAAGCAAGAGCTTATGCGAGAAGACATCAAGATCATGAGATGACGTCGTTAGTCCATTCGCTCGACTGACGCCAACTTGTCTCGAGCTCCGGCACACTGAGGAAGCCGTGTCCTTTCCGGCACGCAGATTCCTTGCTGCTTTGTTCAATCAGATTGTGCGATGGTCGCCCTACAGGTCGTGGTTCGTTCAGCAAACGAAGGCATGCTTTACACCGTCTTTCCTGATCCTGAAAAGCCCACCTTAATCCGCAGACCGAGCTGATCACGAAAAGCAGCATTTGGACGTACTCACACGCCTGCGGCATGGAGAAGGCGATGAACGAACACATATCAAGACTCACGAGATACATGAGCAGCAGGACGCTCATCATTTTCGCTACAAGGAAAACAATTCGAGAAAGCCTCGTCCACAATGATTGCCGGCTTCTGGAAAGGTTTGGTCTCCTCTCAGCCGTTGCGCTGGTCACGAGGACGATCAAGGGGCTGGCAATCAGGAAGTGACTTACTTGCGGCAAGCATCGGGATGCGACACCGCACCAGCCACCGTAAAGGCAGATGGCAAGGAGTATAAAAAGCAAGCACGAGAGTCCCAGTGCAGAAAGGCAAAGTACAGCCGTCCCCTGCAACGCCCGCCTCCAACTGTCCAGGCGTAGCCAGAAGGCGTCGCAGCACAGCCCCATGGACAGATTCGTGAAAAGGTCATCGTGGGCTTCGCGGGATAGTCGGTGCCTTCGCCACCATAGTTCAGCTTCCCAGGAGCGTAACCAGTCACTTCGGTCACGCGATGGAACGATATGCCCCATTCCCTGCAGGAGTAGGCGATCAATTTTTGGCAACATTGATTCGACCGGTGACGTCACGAAGGCTTCTCCACAACCAGACGTGACAGGAGTGGAAACCGTTCCGTTGCTGATTGCGCAGCTGCCTTTCCGGCTGCCGTCACCTCGTAGTAACGGCGGGCAGGACGCTGCTTTGCAGACGCCTCCGCTTCCGGTTCCCACCTTGATTCAACCAGAGCATCGCGCTCAAGCCGCCGAAGTGCCGGGTATACGGTACCGCTCGGAAGCCCCGTTATTTCCATCACCTCTAAGCCGAAGCAGTACCCAAGACTCAGAGCCTTCAGAATAAGCGCCGCGCTGTGCGATAAATGTGTCGATACCACTATGTAGTATGCTATCCACGTTCGAGATGGATTGCAAACGTGGTGCAGGGCGGGATCGTCCACTTCCGCTTAAAAGACGCCGACCGGTCGGCTGAAAGCTCGCAGTACGGCATGTGAACACAAGGAGGCGGTATACATGATGGAGCAGTATCTTCGTCATTCGCTGAGCAACATATGCTGCGGAATTTTTCTTCTTGCACTGGCATCAGTTTCACAGCCCTGCAAAGCTCAGGCACTAGGGAGTCGTTCCGTCACCGGCACCCAGGAAGCTCATCCTGAACCTGCGATTCCAGCAATCCTGAAGACGTTTGAGACCTTTGATGTCGTAGGAATGAACGCTTCTCATGGTCAGAAGGACATGGATGACTTCATTCTCTCGCTCATTCGTAACCCACGCTTTCCAGCGTCGGTCAACGACATCGTCGTTGGATGCGGCAACCTACGATATCAACCGGCTTTGGATCGGTACATCGCTGGTGAGGATGTTTCCTTCACCGAAGTCCAGCATGTCTGGCGAGACACCACGGTTCAGCAAATGTGCGGGTCTTCAGGCTTTTATGAGCAGTTTTTCCCGCTGGTCCGCTCGATCAATCAACACCTATCCGTCGCAAGTCGTTTAAGAGTCGTGGCTGCAGACCCGCCTATCGACTGGAGCAAGATCAAGTCATACCAGGACCTCACACCGTTCTTCGATCGAGACGGCAGCATCGCTTCTGTGATGGAGAAAGAAGTGCTCTCACGGCATCGGAAAGCGCTAATGCTATTCGGAATTTTTCATCTGGTCCACGGGGGTGGCCCCGGCGAGGGGGATGCTGTCACAAGATATGAGCGTCACTATCCCGGCAAAACCTTTGTCATAGGCGGCGACTTTGGAGATCTGGATACGGGCAATGAGCCACCTGTTGATAGTTATGCTCCCGGTGGCGTCTTGCCCTCACTTATACGAACAAAGAACAGCAGACTAGGTAAACTCAGCCTCGACGCCTATATCGAATCACCACTGTTTACCGATTCAGATTGCCACGTGGACGAAGCGTTCAAAAGTACTCCCTCGAAAAAACTCGCAGATCAGATCGATGCTTTCCTTTATTTAGGGCCACAGCAATATCAGTTGGTGGAACCCCTTCCGGCAGATATCGCGCTTGATCGGGCGTATCGGTCCGAATGGTTGCGCCGGATGAAGCTCGTCGGCCTGCCCGGCCCTTCCACGCTGGAAGAAATGGATGCGCAGATCGTCGCGGATGCGGCCCATCCTGTGTCCACGCACGCTCCCAGACAACCGGTTTCACAAGAGATGAAATCGAGGATCAAGCAAAGCTGTCTGAGCGCAAAGCATTCTGCCGCTTCTACAGCAAAATGAAAGGAGGAACTCCGCGCATGCAGTCTTCGCGACAGCGTGGATATACGAGGGTTGGTCCCGATCAACGCCGATGTGAAGAAACTGCGCTTTGCTGTCACAAACCTTCGTTTGTGCTGACCGTCGCGGTACTTTCGACGATGCGACTTCCGAGGACCGCTGAATGCGACGGACTGGCCTGCGATGAGGCGAGTACCTGATTGGCCACTAGGGCTGGATTCAAATGCGCATGATGCTGGTTCCAGCACACTGCTGCCCTGGAGCCCACGTGAGATCCGATCCCAACACCCGCCTCCATGGTTTGGACACACTGCGTACCGTAGCCATTCTCGTGGTCATGATCTACCACATAAAACGGTTCCTACCCCCAGTTCTTAAATTGGTTGGAAGTGTGGGATGGATGGGTGTCGATCTGTTTTTCGTGCTGAGCGGCTTTCTGATTGGCACGCAGATGTTAAGACCGGTCGCCCAGGGCAGGCCGATTGATGTTCGTGGCTTCTACGAGCGTAGGGCCTACAGAATCCTCCCGGCGTACTTGGTCGTTCTCTTTCTGTACCTCAGTGTCCCGGCATGGAGGGAACAGGCCCATCTCCCAGCGCTCTGGAAGTTTCTAAGCTTCACCGCAAACCTTGTAATGATCTATCCAGCGGAGCGGGCCTTTTCTCATGCGTGGTCGCTGTGCATCGAAGAACAGTTCTACTTGGCACTCCCAGTCATCGTCATCCTCCTCACGCGCAAACCCGATGCGCGGCGAACAACCCTGCTCATCGGTACGTTGATTGGGGCAGGAATGTTGATTCGAAGCTGGGAACTGTTCCACGTCATCCGGGCACCTGGAATTAGTGACGACCTCGCCGAAGTTCTCACGGCAAAGCGGATCTACTACGCTACCTACAGCCGCCTTGATGCCTTGATAGCCGGGGTGAGTCTAGCCCTCGTTCAGCAATTCAGCCAGGAAAAATGGGAGTGGCTGAAGCGGAGAGCAAATCTAGTTCTTGTTGTGGGTGTAGTGATAGCGGGATGTGGCATCTGGCTCTTTCGGGCAGCGGACCCATCTTCTGATGATCCTCTCGGCGTCATTCTCGGCTTTCCGGTTCTGGCCTTGGGACTAGCGCTTTTAGTGGCATCCACTACTACCGGAAAAGGACTTCTCTCGAAGAGAGTGCCAGGATGCAATGTCGTGGCCACGCTCGCTTTCAGCCTCTACCTAACGCACAAGGAGGTGGCCCACCTAGACCGACTGTGGCTTCCATGGTTGGAAGAGGAAAGCAGTTGGAAGGGAGTCGCGGTCTACACCTTGACATTCTTCGCTGGGGCCACGCTGCTGTATTTATGTGTGGAACGTCCTTTTCTCCTGGTTCGAGACCGCAGATCCAGTAAGGCTCTTGCCCCTGCCCTGATATCACGGATAGATCCCGCGCTGTAGAAGGCAAGCCGCAAGGGTTGTCCACACAAACGCCTCTGTGGGAAGTTACGGAGCAACGCTACCAGAAACCTTCGTTTGTGCAAGCGGCTCTCGTGTTAACGAGATCACGACTTGCGAAGACTAAGTAGAATCGGCTAGAAGATGGTGATGGAGAAATTCACGGTACGCGCTTTCCAAGCCGAAGATAGAGAACGGCTGCAGGCAGTCCGAGAGCTCGCCTTTAGACCCATCCATGACGGCTTTCGCAAACAGCTTGGAGACGAGATCTTTGCGACAGTCAGAGGGGATGCGGAGCAGAAGCAAGCGGAGTACCTGGACGCAATCATGGGTGGGCGCGAGCGCACCGAATTGCACGTACTTTTACAGGGTGACACCATCGCCGGATTCGTCACCTTGACGGTTGACGAGGATGGGATTCAGGGCGAGATCGATCTGAATGCTGTTGACCCTGCCTACCAGCAACAAGGTGGGGGACGTCTCATGTACGCGTTTGCGCTTAACCGCCTTAAGACTTTAGGAGTGCGGCTGGCCAGAGTCGGCACCGGACTCGACAAGAATCATGCGGCGGCCCGGAGGGCCTACGAAGCCGCCGGATTTGACCGGTCATTGTCGTGGACGGTGCTCTATCAGCTCATTTAGCCGTGTTCGCGCAGGCAAGCGCTCGCAAACGGTCGTTTGTGCTCACGGCTGCACAACTGTTTAGCTAGTGTAAGCGGGAGGGATGATGGAAGACCAGACAGAGGTTCGGTCATGCCTGTAGCGCCCGTCCTGATCGCCATCGACGGGTTCGGCGCTGCGGGGAAAACGACGCTGGCAGGAAAACTGTCTCGCAGATTAGAAGACTGCCCGGTCATACACATGGATGATTTCTGCTACCCGCCATCCGGGCGGCCGGGTGAGTGGTGGGGCGAAACGATCGAGGGTTACGGTGTCGACGTTCAAAGGTGCCGGGACCAGGTGCTTTTGCCAGCCAGCCGCGCGGAAACAATCCGGCATCAGGCGCTGGATTGGGAAAACTTCGCGTTAATCTGGACCCCGGCAATCGACATATCGGCTCCATTTCTAATCATCGAGGGGTGTTGTTCGCTCCATAGAGATCTACGAGATTTCTACCAACTCAGAGTTTGGCTAGACTCCCCGAGTGAAGGATTGTTCGACCGAGTTGCCGCAAGGGACGGTGAGCACATGTTGCCGCATTGGACGAACGACTTTTTACCAGCCGCAAGGGCCTATGAGCGGGCCCACGATCCTCGGTCATGTGCCGACAGGGTTTTCGTCATGGGCGACGGCCCGGATTCGATCGTACACACCCTTCTCGGAAGCTGATCGTCGGGATGCTTGCACAAACCTTCGTTTCTGCTGACGGCGGCACATTGGAGATCGACGAGAGCAATTCCTATCCAGGCTCTCTTTGAAAGTCACTATAGTAGTGAATCTGCAGCACTTGGTGGACTTTCATGGCGGAAGTCTGGATTGGAGGTTGCCAAAGTGTTCTGGAACGAAAGGTGGTTTTCCACGAGACTGGGGAACGAGGCAGGTCAACGCTCGCTGTGTGGAAGGTCGGCACCGGCCCTCTAGCGATGTTGCTGCACCTCGCATTCCGGAATGACCGTTCGAATATATCTGAACGCACCTGCGCGCCTATGGGCCGAGGGTGTTGAGCCACTCGAATTCGAACAGCA
>CAXTRN010000081.1:0-15843 GCA_964246645.1 uncultured Acidobacteriaceae bacterium | reverse complement strand
CGGCACGGCCGCGCGCGTCCGCTTTTCCAACGTATATGGCACCACGGCTGTGGTGCTCGGGGCAGCTCGCCTTTCGGTCGGGCAGGACGGCTCCGCAGCCGTTGACCCGGCCCACGATGTCGCGTTGAGCTTCGGCGGGCAGCCCGGCACCACCCTCGCCCCCGGGCAGGTCGTGGTCTCCGACCCCGCACAGCTCACCTTCAGCTATGGGCAAACGCTAGCGATTTCGGTGTACCTGAAGGGCGGCTTCGGTCCGGTCTCCCGCCATAGTTCCCTGTTCATCACCAACTTTCGCAGCCCCGCCGGCAGCGGCAATCAAACCGCGGACACCACGGGGGCAAGCTACACGGAAAAGCTCACAGACTGGCTTTTGATCAACGGCGTGGATGTGTACGGCAACTACGGCGGCACGATTGCGCTCTTCGGCAGTTCCACCACGGATGGCTTCCACTCGAACTACAGCTCCAATCAGGTGTATCCGACGCCCAACGTACCCGTGGCCGGCCAGCATACCGATCGGCTTTCCGATCTCCTCGCGCAACGGTTGAACGCCGCCGGATACCAGATCGGCGTGGTCAATGAGGGCGTGCCCGGCGACACCGTCACAGCGGATAACAGCAATCAAACAAACAACGTAAAAAATGCCAACGATCGCCTCGCGCAGGATGTGCTTGGCCTCCCGAATCTGCTGGGCATGGTGGCGTACTTCGGGTCGATCGACCTGCGTTCGCAGAATTGCAACTCGGCGCCGGCCATCGAAGCGGCCACGGAACACATGGTCGCCACCGCCGCCACGGCCAAGGTGCCGGTGGTGCTGGTTACGATCCCGCCCTCGGCATTTTGCACCAATCCGGCGCAAAGCAACTTCGGCCCTTTCCCCAGTCCGGGCGCGCCCTATGCCGGGGGCCTGCCGGGCGCCGTGAACGGTGCGGAAACCCAGCGCTTGCGATTAAATGACTGGGTGCGGCAGAGCGGGGCGCAGCTGCCCGGCGTCGTCGGCATCGCTGATTTCGACCAGGCCCTCGCCGACCCGGCACGACCTGACTTCATGCTGCCGCTATTCAACTCGGGGGATAACTTCCATCCGAACGGTGAAGGCTATCGAGCCGAAGCAGGCGCAATTCCACTGGCAGTCTTGGGCGCTCACTGATGAGTCCCCCTCATACTGGAGGCAACCCGGACTGGATGTAACCCGCTGTTGTCAAAGGAACAAAGAGATGGGGCGACTTGCGTTTGACACCGCCAATATTTGAAATAGCGGAGGCGCGGGCACGCTTGCTTTGTTCCGTGTACTCACTATGATGGTGGACGGGACACGCTCGGACAAGATCGCGTACTGGCACATGTGATTGTGGCTTCCTCCCCCTGGTGCTCGCCCGGCAACAAACCGGGGCCAGAGATTTCCAGCAACAAGGAGCCCTCACGGCATGGCTGTGCATTTGGTCAATCCCAGCGACAATTCTTTCGGCACCGCGGTCATTACGCCACGTTGGTTATTTGTACTCGCCGCCGCCACCCCTGCCGCCTTCGGCGACCCCATCCTCGTCGACGAGTCCATTGAGCCGCTCGATCCCGCAACGATCCAAACAGGCGATGTGGTCGGCATCAGCGTACACACCGGCAACGCCCTGCGTGGGTACGCTGTCGGTAAACTGGCGCATGAGCGCGGAGCAACGGTTGTGTATGGCGGCATCCACGCGACCCTGTTCCCCGAGGAACCTTTTGAACGCGGCCATGCCGATCACGTCGTCAAAGGCGACGGCGATGTCGCCTGGGGCCGGGTGTTGATGGATCTGCAGCGTGGAAACGCCGGTCGCATCTACGATGGCGGCAAGATCGAAGGCGATGAGTTTCTGGCCGCGCGCTGGGATTTAATGCAGCCCGATAAATACATGTGGGCCTCTGTGCAAACGATCCGCGGTTGCCCCAAGCACTGTTCCTTCTGCTCCGTATGGCGCACCGATGGTCAAAAGCCGCGCCAACGCTCGTTCGAGAAAGTGATCGACGAGATCATCGACCTGCGTCGTAAGGGCTTCCGCTTTATCGCGCTTGCCGACGATAACTTTTATCCGGTGACGCTGACCGATCTGCGGCTGGCACGCGAGCAGGGCAACACCGAAAAAGTGGAGTCGCTGATGGCCGTGCGCAACGAGCGTTTTTTGCTGATGGCCGAGCTCGCCAAATTGCCGAAAGACATGGTCTTTTTCACGCAAATCACGATGGAATCCGCCGAAGACGGCGAGTATCTCGATGCCATGCGCCGCGCAAATATCAAAGGTGCGCTGGTGGGCGTGGAAGCCGTAACGCCCGAGGGCCTGAAAGCCGTCTACAAGGATTTCAACTACTCCGGCGACCGTCTCGTCGAACAGCTGCAAACCTTTCGCAAGCATGGCGTCCATGTGCTCGGTTCCTTCATCTTCGGCCTGCCGACCGACAAGCCGAGCACCTTCACGGCCACCGTCGATCTCGCGCTCAAAGCGGGTGTCACATTTGCGCAATTTGTCATGATGACCCCTTTCCCCGGCACAGTCGATTTTGGTCGCTGGGAAAAAGAACAGGCGGCCAAACCGGAGATCGAAGCCGTCGACGGCACGCCGCTAACGCGCTATTGGCTGATTCCGACGGCGACGAGGCCGAAGATGTTTACACCGCATCCGTCGATGGCATCGGCTGAAATCAGCGCACGCACGCAAGCTGTGTGGGACCGGTTCTATGAATTCAGCGCCATCTGGAAGCGCTCCGCCTGTACACCTACACTGCGGGCGCGTGTGGCCTTTGTGTTGCTCTCCAAACTATACCGGCAGATGTATGCGGGCACGGGCATCTCAACCGATAGTGCGCGACGCAAGAAGGCGAAAACCTCCGCACGCTTCATCGCGCGGCAAACGCGCAAAATCTTTCAAGCCAAACCGATGCCGGAATTGCAATCGCCCGTTTGGGCACCGCGCGCCAGACGTGTCCCAAAGCTGACGCAGGTTACCCTGGTCGCGCCCAGTAGCGTTCAGTAGCGTCCAGTCGCGTCCAGTCGCGTCCAGTGAACCCGCCCTATAGGCCATTGCGGGGTTACGCGTTCAGGTAAGTGACGGCGCCTTCTTTCATTGCCTGCACCTCTTTCCAAAGCGTATAGTGAGCCCGCTCCAAGGAGGAGCAGATCCGTGTCCCGAACCACCGTTACACGCCGTGCCCTGCTCGGCTATGCCCCCGCGGCCACCGTGGCCGCTGCTGTGTCCCCCATGCTTTTTGCTCCAACGGCCGCGGCACAGAAGCTTTCTGCAACGACCTCCTTGTTGGCCGCGAATCTACCCGCCCTGGCCAGCTCGATCGACCGAGCCTTCAGCTTTCAAAACTTCATGATGGATGCGTATGCGACCGGGACCACCGTGCGTTTGGCCCAGAGCTACAGCGATGAGGCACTCGGCGCCACCGCATTTACCTACGACAACGCGGTCACCATCCATGCCTATCTGGCCAGCGAAGACGCCGATCTGCTCGCACGCGCCGTCGTGCTGGGCGAAGGCCTCCTGTATGCGCAGGCGCACAACTTTCCCTTCAACGACGGACGCTTCGCGCAAGCATATTTCGTCAACGTCGCTGCCGGCGATGGCAGCGGTGCGTTCATCACACCGGCTGCATATCCCTTTTACTTCTACACCAGCACCACAGGGGACCAGGCGTGGGCGGGCATGGCTTTGGCGCAGCTGTATGCGCGCACCGGCGACAACCGCTTCCTCACCGGCGCACTGCTGGTGGGCAACTGGATCGTCGCGAATACCTACAACACGCTGGGCGCGGGTGGTTTTTCCTTCGGCACCATCATCAACCAGGGCAACGGCTCCGAACCTTCGCCGAACGGTAAATCGACCGAGCACAACATCGACAGCTACGCCTTTTTCACCATGCTGAGCAAGGTGACCAAGAACGGCAACTCCGCAGACGGCATGAGCTGGGCCGCACTGGCCACCCATGCACTGACCTTTGTGGAAGCGATGTACAACGCCGCCGGTCCGTTCTTCTACACCGGCACACAGGGCGATCAGGTCACCATCAATCCCACGCCCATTCCGGAAGATTGTCAGACATGGTCGTATCTTTCGCTATTGAAGAACAGCTATCGCAAAACGATCGATTGGGCGCTGGCGCACCTCGAAGCCACAGACACGCCCTCCTCCCCCAACAGCAAGCTGACCGGAGCCGAAACCATCCACGGCCTCGTCTTCGATACCGCCAGTCTGGCGCCGACCATCGCCGGCGCGGACCCGAACGCGGTCTGGCTGGAAGGCACAGGCCACACCATCGCGGCGCTCATCGCCCGTGTGCTGCGTGGCCAGGACACCTTTGCCGGCGTGATCAGGGATGTGCAAACCGCGTTGGCACTGGTCGAACAGTCGATCCTCGCGCAGAACGAACTGGGCCTCGGTAAAACCGCCGGCGGCAAGGCAATCCCCGCAGGCGAGGGTTTGGTGGCGTCCACCAGCGTCATGGATACGGGCTTCGGCTACACGTACGGACCTTCGCTGCACATCGGCGCGACCGGCTGGTACCTGCTCGGCGTGCTTGCGGCCAACCCATTCCACCTTGGCTATCGCGTCATCGGTTAACCGTTCGGGCCTGCTATAAGGCAGCTATATCGTGGCAGGTCCGTTTGCAATTGCGGCACTTCCCTGGCGCGTCCACTCACGCACGCTTCAACGCAGCCGCCCTTCCGCGCATTTTCCACGTGTCCCCTACGCAGCTCCCGCAAACTTGCCGCCCATCCCTCCGCACATCCTTCGCGCATCAAAGACAGGATGAAACCGCACCCCGCTGCACGTCACCTTCTTCTACTCCTCGCCGGCTTTTTGGGAACAGCCTCACTCAGCGGCTGCCTTGTGCTCGGCGGTTCGAGCCGCGGCGGCTTTTTCATTTTTCCGGGTGGGCTGGGGCTGGTCTTGCTCATCCTTCTGGTCGCCCTGCTGCTGCGGCGCAGGTAAGCTGCATTAAGGATTGTAGCCAAAGGCGTTTTGCTCGGCGTCCTGGAATGCGATTCCAGCGCCGAAACGCGACACATCACAGCCATTTCGTAGGTTGGTTTCTGGTCTGAAACGCTTCCTTCACCCGCACAAAACAATGGAAGGCTGAAACATTGGCGTTGAACGTGCAAGAGCTGTTCGGACAGATCGATATCTATGTTTTCGATCAGATTTTACGCGGCAACCTCCAGGCACCCATGCGTGTGCTCGATGCCGGTTGTGGCTATGGGCGCAACCTGGTGTATCTGCTGCGCACAGGTTGCGAGGTCTTCGCGCTGGACAGCAATCCGGAAGCGGTGAGCCATGTGCAACAGCTTTCCTTCGCGCTCGAAACGGGCTTGCCTGCCGAAAATTTCCAGGTCGGCGACCTCCAGAACATGCCCTTTCCCGATGCGTTCGCCGATACGGTGATCTGTAACTCCGTGCTCCACTTTGCCCGCGACGAAGATCACTTCAAGGCCATGCTGGAAAAACTGTGGCGTGTGTTGCGGCCCGGTGGCTTGTTCTTCTGCCGTCTGGGTTCGCGCATCGGCATGGATTTCGAACGCATCCACGGCTGCGTCTACAAACTCGGCGATGGATCGGAATGGTTTCTGGTCGATGAAGAAATGCTGCTTGAATTCACCGACGATCTGAACGCCGTGCTGGTGGATCCACTAAAAACGACCGTGGTGCAGGATTTTCGCTGCATGACGACCTGGGTGCTCCGCAAACGCCGCTAACGACGAGGCTGCCGAGGCTGCAGAGTTAGCGGAAGCGAACGCGCAAGGAGAGGCCCAAGGGCATCCGTAAAGGCGATCCGTGAAAAAGAAAAGCCCATCCAGAGCACATTGCGTGCCGTGGATGGGCTTTTCCCAGTTAAAGCGATGATCTAGCGACGACCGCCGCCGCCGTGGAAGCCGCCACCCCCACCAAAGGCGTGACCGCCACCGCTAAACCCACGGACACCGCCGCCGCTGAACCCACGTTCGCCGCCCCGGGCATAGCCGTAGCTGCCGCCGCGACCATAACCGCCGTACCCGAGGCCACGGCCGTAGCCGTACCCGATCCCGCGACCGTAGCCATATCCATAGCCGCCGCGGCCGTAGCCATAATAGCCGCGCCCATAGCCGTAGCCACCGCGGAACCACGGACCGGCGCCGATAAAGATACCGTTCGCAAACCAACTCGGCCCATAAAAGCCATACGGGGCGCAAGCATAGGGCGCATAGTCGTAATAGCCGTAAGCGCAGGCGGGGGCGGCATAGCCATAGCCCGGCGCGGCATAGCCGTAGGGCGTGCCGACTCCGACGCCGACAGAAATTTGTGCGTGCGCCAACGAAGCCGGAATTACCAGAAAGGAAAGCAAAGCAAGATAGCGCAGAAATCGCATGGTCTTCTCCAGGGCCGTCACTTGCCGACCCGGACCCAGCCACCATGACCGGGCCGTACATACAGAGAAACCCCATACGACGGAAAATGTTGCTGTGGTCAGAGCGCGCCGGCATGCGGTGGAACCGTTTCACCTGTTCCGGTACTTGGATGAGCAAGCCTTTCCGATACACAACCGAAAGTTCACGGATCCAGAGCGTTTCGAGTTCGCGGTGAGGTGTGGTCGGCAGCGGATGATCTATGCCGCGGTCAATGGCGAGGTGTCGGAACTACAAGCCTAAGCGTCAGGGCCGAGGTAAAGGAGAAGGACCACCGGAAAACTGAGCAGGAGATAAGCCCGGACCAGCTTTCGGTTTACCTTAAATGGACACGACGGCATGCCAATTTGGAGCTTGTATTGAAGATATTCCTCCCTAATAGTGCGAACCTCCAGAACATCACTGCGCTCCTGCGTTCGATGGATCTTGATGATCCAGACGTGATGGAATTTGCCATGCACCCGAAGTGGGTGGCGGTTCACCCCGTCGTATTAGCGATGACTGCAGCTCTAGCCACCAAATTCAGAGATGGCGGAGGGCAGGTTACTGGCAGCGCCACGCAGGTTAAAACACTGGCATACCTGATTAGGATGAAGCTCTTCAACTATCTCGGAATTGATCCGGGTAAAGAGATTCAAGAACACGAAGAGAGCGGGAGATTTATCCCGCTTACGCAGATACGCAACACCGAAGAATTGAAGCAGGCAATTATCAATCTCGTCCCGCTCCTGCATGCGCCGGCTGCGGTGGCAGACCCCATTAAATACGTGTTTTCTGAAATGGTTCGCAACGTGCTTGAGCACTCTAGATCGCCAATTGGCGCTTTCGTTTGTGCGCAGTACTACAAAGAAAGCGGACGGATCGCAATTGGAATCGCCGACGCAGGCATCGGCGTGATGAAATCGATGGAGAAAAATCACAATGTCAGAGATCACAAGGCAGCTCTTCAACTCGCACTGCAGCCAGGCATCACCGGAACGACTAGCAGAATAGGCGGCAATGAATTCAACGCGGGTGCTGGACTTTTCTTTACAAAGTCCATTGCGACACTCTCCCGTAACCGGTTCTTTTTGTATAGCGGCGACAGCATGTTTCGCTTGATGAAGACCCGAAAACGGTATGCTCCAGAACTAAATACTAACCCGAATGACGACCCCCACGCCTTCGTCCATGCCCCAAACTGGCAGGGTACAGTTGTCGGTATAGACCTCAACATTGAGGAAGGGGTGGAGTTCGCGACTCTACTAAACCAAATTCGCGGCGCGTATGAAATCGACGTCAGACGAAAGAAAAACTACGCCAATAAGATCAGGTTCAAGGCATGAGAATAGAGCTGTTCGCGCTCGTGGGGGACTTCGCAGAGGACAAAGACGCAGCGGCTGTGCTGCGTGAGAGCTCCATCAAACCAGCCATTTCCCGAAGAGAAATTGTCTCCTTAGACTTTCATTACGTTACCCTCGCCACCCAGTCCTTTATGCACGCTCTCATCAGCGACGTCCTCAGAGTTTACGGGGAAGATGCCCTTGATCTACTGGAATTTGAGAACTGTGTTGAGGTTGTTAAGGGCATTATCTCTACCGTCGTCCAATACTCCCTAGACAGCTTGCTGGATGAAGCAAACGATCCCCTGCTTTAAAAAGTAGCGCACCACTGGAGGTAGAAGTGAAACTACCACCAGCCCCGAGCGTACCCGGCAATAAGGAAGCGGAGACATTCGAAAACGCCGTCCGCAAATCTTCGACGTGTCCAAAAAAGAGAACTGCTGAAGCGCGAGGACGAGTGGCAGCGCCAACGCGGCAATAAAACGCGGGCGAGCAAGGCCACTAACTGATACTGCCGCCTGCCTTCAAAATGGGCTATTACGAATGTTGGCCATTACGGCACAGGCGACTTGGAGATTCGGATCGCGAGTCTTGCTGATTTGGAACGAGCGAAGCCGCTCATGGCGCGCAGCTACCAAGAGAACTAGAAGTCGCTTAGGACTCATCGGCAGGGTACGCGGATCGACGCCCTGCCGAAGCTGCGGGCAGAGCCGGTGGCCATCGAAACTCTGCTTAGGCGGTGTTGAGCCAGCCCAGGTGGGCTTTGACCAGGATGGCGGTGGTGTGGGCGAAGGATTTGTAGGGCGTGGAGCCTTCTTGGGATTCCTGAACAAAGAGGCCTTCGTCTTTGTTGTGGATTGCCTTCATGTCGGCGAGATAAAAGGCGTCGAACTGGGCGGCGGGGACGGCTTTTAGCTTGGTGAGGCGGTCGGAAAACTCGGGATTGAGGCCGGGCGCGATCGAAACGCCGGTGGCGGCGGCGATGCGATGGAGATCGGCGTTGACGGCTTCGTGATCGTGGCTTTCGAGGATGCCGAAGTTGCGGATCAAGGGCGTTTGCCCCTTGGCGGCGGCGACCCGGCCGGCTTCCACTTCATAAAGGCCGCCCTGTGAAACCTTGGCCACAAAAGCCTCATCGGCAGGTGAGGCGGGCGCCGCTGCCAGCAGGGTGCCACAAAAAAGGCTAGCTGCCACCGTACCCAAGGTGACGCTCTTCCGCAGAAAATTGCGCATAACCTGCTGCATAGCGTTCTCCCACCGCAGTGGCGGCTGCTCTGTAGGATGCGCATGCAGGCACGACGCGGGAGGAGAATTTCAGGAACCGCGGATGGTGCGTGTCGGCCTGCGCCCAGCACAGCGGTCCAGAGCATCGCGTTGACAAGCAGCAGGATGGGCATGCTTACCAGCCACATCCTTCCGAGGGAAAGCAAACCCTTCCAGAAGAGTTTTTCGCGATCACGGAAGCAAAAACGCCGCCTGGAAAGCATGCCACAAAGCCGAAGCCCCCAAGAAAAGCGCTGAAAAAAGTTGGCGGCGCATGCCCGACGAGAAAGGTACACAAAAGCCCGAGCCCTGCACAAGGTGGAAGGCAACGCCAGCTCTTTTCCAGAACGAGATTATAGGATCGGGGCCGCCTTGATATGGATGGTGTTGCCCTCGGGATGCGGCATCGTATTGGGGCAGGGTGCGATCAGGGTATCGTTCATGGCAACGTTGCCCCATGCAGCCATCGCCAGAGTGAAAGTCGCTTTTGTACAGCCCAGAACAGGAAATCTACATACGCTACACGTCAGCCGCAGAACCCCAACATGTTGCGATGCGCACGGAGTTTGTCGTAAACAGTTTTACTATTATCCGACTTGTCGTAAATAAAACGAATAATATTTACGACAAAGCCATGCCTCAAAAACCTGCCGTTCCATCTACCTTACCTCTCAGTTTCACCGACTGGTCCAGCCTGGTTCCGTTGATGGGAAAAGCCAACCGCCACCTCGCAGACTACAACGGGATGCTTCGGCATTTGCCGAATGCCGCCATGCTTCTTGCACCATTGACCGTACAGGAAGCTGTTCTTTCCTCTCGCATTGAGGGAACCCTCGCCACCATGAGCGAGGTTCTGCAGTTTGAAGCAGGAGAATACCCACAACGTGAATCCCGCCGGCAGGATATTGAGGAGATTCTCAACTATCGCAGCGCGTTACAAATGGCAACAACAGAACTGAAGCGCCGGCCTTTCAGTCTGAACCTCCTGCTTCAACTTCACGCAGTACTCCTTGACGGAGTTCGCGGCCAAGGAAAAGCCCGAGGAGAGTTCAGGCGACAACAGAACTACATCGGCTCCATTGCAGGAGGCAAAGAGCTGATTCGGTTTACACCCCCTGAATGGCAGTTACTACCAGCCGCATTGAGCAACTGGGAAAAGTACTACCACGCGGACACACCTGACCCGATCGTTCAGCTGGCAGTGGTTCACGCGCAATTCGAATTCCTACATCCATTTTTGATGGGAATGGGCGTCTCGGTCGCATCCTTGTTCCGATCTTTCTTTATGAACGAGGGCTGCTGCAGCAACCGAACTTTTATCTTTCAGAGTTCATTGAGGCAAACCGCGATGAATACGTAAATCTGTTGAACGCTCTTGGTCGAACGAAACACTCTTGGACGGCATGGATTCAGTTCTTCTTGTTTGCAGTTGCACAGCAGGCAGAGCAGAACACCTCCAAAGCCACATCGATGCTGAAACTCTACGAATCCCTCAAGCACCAGTTCATCAAAATCACTCACAGCCAGTGGGCGGTGCCGCTGCTCGATTTCATCTTCAGTACTCCTGTTTTCGAACCAGGGCAGGTTCAGTGGACAGTACCTCCTCCCAGCAAACCAACGCTGACTTCGATGCTGCTCGCGTTGAACCAGGAAGGCGTCCTCACGATGGTCCGTCAAGGCTCAGGGAGACGGACGTATATATGGTCCCTTCAATCTCTTATCGATCTTGCAGAAACTCGGCAGTCTACGTAGAACCTCGAGACTGGCCAGGAGGCACCAGGTTTCAGGAGGCGTTAGGTTCAGGAGATACCAGGTTACGGGTAGAGCCGATTCAGCGTGCGGGCGAACGGAATCGTTTCGCGCACGTGGTCCAGGCCGCAGATCCACGCTACGCAGCGCTCGATCCCCATGCCGAAACCGGAATGGGGAACGCTGCCGTATTTGCGCAGATCCAGATACCACTGGAAGGCTTGGAGCGGAAGGTTGTGGGCTTCGATGCGGGATTTCAGGAGGTCATAGCTGTCGACGCGCTGCGAGCCGCCGATGATCTCGCCGTAGCCTTCGGGAGCGAGCACGTCGACGCAGAGAGCCTTGGTGGGGTCCTGTGGGTCAGGCTGCATATAGAAGGCTTTCACCGCGGCGGGGTAGCGATGCACCATGACCGGCTTATCGAATTGAGAGCTGAGGTAGGTCTCATCGGGCGAGCCGAAGTCGTCGCCGTAGGTGTGAGGGTGCTCAATGTTGCCGGCCTTATATGCCTGTTCGAGCATGCTGTGGGCTTCGTCGTAGGTGAGGCGAGGGAAGGCGGCGCTGGTGTGAGGGTGGTGCGCGAATTGTGACTCTCCGGAGGGATGGGCGGGGGCAGGCGCAGGTCTCTCCACTGCGGCGCTTTGCGCCTCCGGTCGAGAGGACAGGTTTGGTGAGCTGAGAAGCAGCAGATCCCTTCGCTGTGCTGCGGATGACAAATCAGAAGGGCTCGGGGCGAGAACGGCCTCAAGTTTTGTAATGTCTCTGCCGATAACGGTTAAGTCGGCGCGGTGTTGCTCGAGCACGCGTTTGGTGATGTGGGTGAGAAAACCTTCCGCGAGCGACATGAGGCCGTCCAGGTCGAGGTAGGCGACCTCGGGCTCGATCATCCAGAACTCGGTGAGATGACGCCGGGTCTTCGACTTTTCGGCACGAAACGTGGGGCCAAAGCTGTATACCTTGCCCAGCGCAAGAGCCGTGGCCTCGATATATAGCTGGCCGGACTGGGTAAGGTAGGCCATTTCCTCGTCGAAGTACTTCATCTCAAACAGCTCGGAGGTACCTTCGCAGGCATTGGGCGTAAGGATGGGCGGATCGGTGCGAATGAAACCATGGGTATCGAAGTACTCGGCTGCCGCGCGCATGATGGACGCGCGGACGCGCAGGATGGCCGCCTGACGTGGGGTACGGAGCCAAAGGTGGCGATGCTCCATCAGGAAGTCGACGCCATGCTCTTTGCGGGAGATGGGGTAAGGGGTGTCCTCGGCAATCCGTTGGGTGACGCTGACCCCGGAAATATCGAGTTCGACGCCGGACGGGGCGCGGCTGTCTTCCCGAACGGAGCCGGTAACGACGAGGGAGGACTCGAGGGTTAGATTCTTGAGGGTGTCGAAGACCTCAGGAGCAACCTGCGCCTTGGGCACAATGCCCTGGACGGTGCCGCTGCCGTCGCGGAAGGTCGGAAAAAGCAGCTTGCCGGAGCTGCGGAGGTTGTACAGCCAGCCGCGAAGAGTGACGGTTTTGCCGATATGCGCCGGGAGTTCGGCGATGGTGCTGAGGATCGGGGAAGCGTCGGCGGCTGGTGTGCTGGGGGCGGTACTCATATCGAGGTTGATTGTAGTCGTGCGCGGGACGGCGCATGCTGAGCGTCGCTCTTGGCCGGCTCCTGAAGCGTTTCTGGCCGGCTCAGCGCTGAACCAGCGCTTCTTCCAGACCGGCAGGGGAGGACAGCGCAGAAGAATGGCCTACCGTCGTAGATGCTTTGAAGAGTAAAAGGTTTTCGCCACGCAGCACGACGTCGAAGCTGTGCTCTGCAAGGCGCTTGAATAGATTCTTGCTGGTGCCCTCGCCCGGAAGAAGCCAGTCGTGCAGTTCGATCACGATGGCGGTGACGGCGTCCATCCAGGGCGCGGTGTAACGAAACACCTCCAGTTCCGCGCCTTCCACATCGATTTTCACGAGCAGCAGACCGCTATCTTTTTCGCGCGCGAGCACCTCATCCACGGTGTACGCGCGTAAGCCTGCGGGGGGCACGGATGGGGTAGCGGCGACCTCCTGGAGGCGGAAAGACGCGCTGCCGGACTCTGGATTGAGGACCTCGAGGTGGCAGGGCCGGCTCCAGATGCCCCCGTGCAAGGGCGTGATGTTCGCAAAGGCGCGGGCGTTTTCTGTGAGCAGGCGAAAGTTGGCCGCGTCCGGCTCAATGCTGTACACCGTCGCCTGGGGGAAACGGGAGGCGAACCACGCGGCGGAAAGCCCGACATGGCCGCCGCAATCGACAATGATGGGCTTTTGTCCGCTTGCCTCCATCTTTTTGTACGCTTCAAAAACCTGGCGCGCCTGGGGCAGGGCGCTAAAGTCGTTTTCCTGCATGACCATGATCTGCCAGAAGATGGGCAGATCGCGTGGGCGCAGATGAAGCGGCCCAGGGATGCCTGGAACTTGAAGTTTCAGCTCTCTAGCATGCGTTGCACTTTGCCACAGGAGGCTGCACCAAAGACGCAGACCGCCGCCCCATCCGAAGACGCGGAGAAACTTGAGCAGCTGGCGCAGGCGGGATGGGGGCATGGGGCAAGTATGCTCTGCGGCAGCAGTCCTCGCAACGGAATTCAGAAAAGCGCAGTAGGAGATTGCGATGCAGTATCCCGAATTGGGAATGTTCCCGATTCGGGATGCATGAAAGAACGAACGCAAAAATAAGGAGGGATCCGCATCTCATGTGTTGAGATCGGATTCAAGATCACTTTCGCCCGAAGGAAACGACGCGCTTGACATCTGAAAATCGTGAGCTGCGCGCCGGGTGGCGAGGAAAAGATCTGATCATCGCCCCCCTGTGCGAGGCGGCGCTGCTTATGGTCGCCGGCTTGGCCGCATGGATCACCCATCAACCACTGCTGTTTGCGAGCCTCGGGCCGACGATCTACGAACTGGTGGAGCAGCCGCATCGTGACAGTGCCCGACCGTACAACCTGATCGTGGGGCATCTGATTGGGGTGCTGGCCGGCTTTGCGGGCCTGGCGGTGAGCCATGCATGGACGTGGCCAGCGGTGACGGGCATCACCGACGTGGGTTTGGCACGGGTGGCGGCGGCTGGATTGGCCGGGTTACTGACCGTTTTCGGGACAACGCTCCTGGACGCAACGCAACCGGCGGCGATTTCGACATCTCTGGTGATTGCGCTGGGATCGATGCAGCAATGGAAAGACGGGCCTGTCATTATGGTGTCCATCCTGTTGATCACGGCGTTGGGCGAACCGCTGCGGCGCTGGCGGGACCGCAAAGGGGCCACAAGCGGATCGGAAAGCGTGGGCTAAAAGTAACGTGACCGATATTTGCCGCCTTTCGGACGAAGGCGCATCATAAGGAGACGGCGGTTTTGCCTTTGGCGCGCGCCGGGAGACTTCCCATGAGCGAAAACGGAATCAAGAACGGTAACGGCAGTTCCAATGGCAACAGCGTCACTGGCCAGGCGAGCGGGCAAACGCTGACCACGCGGCAGGGGCACCCTGTTTATGACAACCAGAACCTGCGAACAGTGGGCAATCGCGGCCCGGCGGTTCTTGAGAATTATCAATTTCTAGAAAAGATTACGCACTTCGACCGCGAACGCATCCCTGAGCGCGTTGTGCACGCACGCGGCGCGGCGGCCCACGGCTATTTTGAGGCTACCGGCAAGGTGGGTGATGAGCCAATCGCCAAGTACACCCGCGCCAAGCTGTTCAACACGGCGGGCAAGCAGACCCCCATTTTTACGCGCTTTTCGACCGTGGTCCATGGTGGGCACTCGCCGGAAACCCTGCGCGATCCGCGCGGATTCGCGGTGAAATTTTATACAGAAGACGGCAATTGGGATCTGGTCGGCAACAATCTGAAGGTGTTCTTTATCCGGGATGCGACCAAGTTTCCGGATATGGTGCACGCGTTCAAACCGGACCCGTTGACCAATCGCCAAAGTGACGCGCGTTTTCAGGACTTTCTGGCCTGCACGCCTGAGTCGACCAACATGTTCACGTTTTTGTTTTCGCCCTGGGGCATTCCGGCGGCGTACCGGTTTATGCAGGGCTCGGGCGTGAACACCTACAAATGGGTGAACGGCGAAGGCAATGCGGTGCTGGTGAAGTACCATTTCGAGCCGAAGCAGGGCATCAAGAATTTGCTGCAGGACGAGGCAAACGCGATCCAGGCAACGAACTTCAACCACGCAACGCAGGATTTGCACGACGCGATCGAACGTGGCGAATTCCCTGAGTGGGATATGTTTGTACAGATTCTGAGCGACGATGAGCATCCCGAGCTGGATTTCGATCCGCTCGATGCCACCAAGCTTTGGCCGAAGGAGCAGTTTCCCTTCCTGCATGTCGGCAAGATCGTGCTGAACCGGAATCCCGATAACTACTTTGCAGAAACGGAGCAGGTCGCGTTCGGGACGGGTGTGCTGGTAGACGGTTTGGAATTTTCAGACGACAAGCTGCTGGTCGGACGCACCTTCAGCTATTCGGACACGCAGCGCTATCGCGTGGGCACAAACTACCTGCAGTTGCCGATCAATGCGCCCAAAGCGAAGGTCGCCACGAACCAGCGGGATGGGCAGATGACCTATGTGGTCGATGCCGCGCCGGGGCAGAACCTGCATGTGAACTACGAGCCTTCACTGATGAACGGCATTCAGGAAGCCTCGCCGGCGCCGAAGCCGTACACGCCACTGTACGAAGGCCGTTTAGTGCGTCAAAAGATCGACCGCGAGAACAACTTCAAGCAGGCCGGCGATACCTGGCGCAACGACTTCGACGAAACCTATCGTGCGGAACTGATCAACAATCTTTCAGGCGCGCTGGCAAATGCGATCCCGGCGGTGCAGGAAAAGATTGTCAGCTATTGCACACAAGCGGATGCGGAGTACGGTCGTCGTTTGCAGGAAGCACTTCAGACGAAGCTCGGAAACAACGCGGGCGCACAAGAGGAAAAGCAGACCAAAGCCGTTGAGCAGGCAGAAGACATGGCTTTGGCAGGCAGTGCCTACTAAAGCGGTTTACCTATAGCTATACCGTGTCATCTCTCCACTGCGCAGACAGATTCACCGTCTGCGCACTGGAG
>CAXTRN010000080.1:0-15844 GCA_964246645.1 uncultured Acidobacteriaceae bacterium | reverse complement strand
GAAGGCGGCTGGCTCGCCGCGCAAAAGGCGATTGCGCGGCGAGTAAACATCTTTGTACGCGTTGCGGTGTGCCTCGTGCTGGGAACCACAGTTTGTTTCCTGCACGCAGCCGATCGCCTTGTAAGACCCATCGCTGTTTCCGTCGCGGAGATGAGCGAATCACAGACCGGGGTGACCGAACATCAGATTGGATTTGTGATGGAAGACGCGCGCGCCCCCCTTGCAGGACTTCATGAAGGCGTGTCGTGGAACCCGTACTCCTGGGCGCTTGTGAACGCGTTTCGGCAGCAGGATGCGATTTTGGCAAATGCGCCATGGATGGACGAGTCCATCATTCCCGTGGCGCCCCTGGCGCCGCTGCCTGAGGTGAGTATCGGCTCCCTTCGAGAGCCGATTCCTGCTTTATTGCAATACAGGTTCCTGAACTCTCCAGACGACCTGCGGCAAACACTGCAGGAGGTACGCTTCTTCTTCGTCAACAGCTACGATCGACCCGCGGTGCGGGTGGAGCCACTGTTGCAACTCCAGCCGGCAGAGGCAAACGGCTGGCGATGCGAGATTCACGACTGGTACCGTGCCTGTTTCGGTCCTTCCCTGACAACGACAGACCTACAGCCGAAGCCGGAGGCCCAGGCGAAGGCCGTTCATCCCGGCTTCTTCTACGAGGCACAGCCCAGGTCAGCAGGAAGCCGTCTCCTGCGCGTCCTGCCACAATAGGTTCTACTGTTCCATTCCAACGAGGACACAGCAGGAGAATACAAGGAACAATGTTATTGACTGTCTGGACGCTTACTAGTAAGATCACTTCATGCCACGGGTAAAGAGCGACGACAAGCGAAGCGCCCTTCTCGCGGCTGCGACCCGCTTGATCGTGGCTCAGGGGCTGAGCGTACCCACGGCGGGTATCGCGAAAGAAGCCGGCATCGCAAACGGGTCGCTTTTCACGTATTTCAAAACCAAATCCGAGCTTTTCAATGCGCTTTACCTCGAACTGAAGGTCGAAATGGCCGTTGTTACCATGGCGGGCCACCGGGACGGGGACGAGCTTCGGGAGCAGCTGTTTCATGTTTGGCAGCAATGGATGGATTGGGCGCTTTCGTTCCCTGAGAAGCGTAGGGCACTGGCCCAACTGGGCGTTTCCGATGAGGTCACACCGGCAACCCGCGCCACGGCTAACAAGGCGATGGCAGCGGCTGCGGTTCTACTGGAGCGGGTTCGCGCCATGGCCTCCATGCGGCAGGCGCCCCTGGGCTTCGTGGTTGCTCTCATGAATGCCGTAGCCGAGGCGACCATGGACTTCATGGCCCAGGATCCGACAAATGCGCAAAAACACTGCGAAGCCGGCTTCGATGCCCTATGGCGCATGATGGCCTAAATTCTCTCTCAAAAGATGACTGACTAGTCACACATACAAAAGATGGGCAACATGACAGCGGCAAGTACCAGCAAGCACAGCCAGGGACGTAACGCATACATCATCACCGGACCAACCTCGGGCATCGGCCGAGCGACCGCCTTTGAGATCGCAAAACACGGCACTGTCGTACTGGTGGGGCGCGACCGCGAAAGACTGAGTGAAGTACAGAAAGGCATAGAGCAGGCGGGCGGGCGCGCTTCCTTTGAACTTTGTGACCTGTCCGACATCGCGGATGTGCGGCGTGCGGCGGAAAAGATCATCGCCCTTGAGCTACCGCTCGCAGGGCTGGTCAACAATGCCGGCATTCACCAAACGAAGCCGACCAAGAATGCACAGGGGTGGGACATGACCTTTGCGACCGATCATCTCAGCCCCTTTGTGCTGACGGAGATGCTCATGCCGCATCTTCCCGATGGCGCCAATGTCGTTTTCATCGCTTCCGGTGTGGAAGATCCCGAACGCAAACCCGCAAAGGCCGCCGGCTTTCGTGGTGGCCGCTATCTTTCCGCACAGGCGAGTGCGCGTGGGGACTGGCAGCCGGGTGGCTCGAAGATGCAAGGCGCGGACGCGTACGCTACATCGAAGCAGTGCATGCTTGCCACGGCGCTGGAGTTTGCTCGTGAAGTGCCGCGCCTCCGGGTGAACGCTGTCGAGCCTGGCTTCAACCCAGCCACGTCTCTGGGCCGCGAGGGCAACGCGTTTGTGCGCTTTCTCCTGAAGTATGTGCTTCCGCTGCTGGTGCCCGTGATGAAATATTGGAGTACGCCGAAGCAGGCCGCCCGCGTGATCACAAACGTGCTGTTGAATGCATCGAGGGAGACCGGCGTTTATTACGATGATCAAGGCCATCCGATGCTCGCCTCCGCTCTTGTGCGTGACCCAAAGTTCACCGCCCGCGTTGTCGCGGAGACACGGGCTCTGTTAGGGCAGATCTCCTGATACGGTCGCGTCGGCACCGTTGAGGGTGCCAGCGCTTCGAGAAGACTGGCGCAAACGGTCTGCCCGTGCTCTACATCCCCAGGAGAACTGCCTTCACGACGAGAAGGGACTGCAGGCGCAGCTGCGTGCGGGAAGTAGATATCACAGTCCGCCATTGATCAATCGGATTCGTGGGACTTTTCTGAAATCCATTCAGCTTTCGACTGGCCTTCAACCAGCAGACTGAAAGCATGGATGATTTCCAACGACCACGTGGAAGCTGGACCAGGATCGACGGAGTGGATCTTTTGCGGGGTATTTCGATCGTCTTCGTGCTGATGAACCACGTAAACATGCAACTCCTCGGAGCCAAGATTCCGTACCTTAAAGGGCTTCCAAGCCAGGCAGCCTACACGATCGCCTGGAACGGCCAGTTCGCGGTCCAGATGTTCTTTGTGGTGTCAGGTTTCCTCATCACCTCGACCAGTCGCCGACGCTGGGGTACGCCGGCACAACTGGACGTGAAAAGCTTTTATCTTTTGCGGTTCGCGCGCATCGCGCCGCTGATGTTTTTGCTGCTGCTGGTGCTTAGTCTGCTGCACCTGGCTCGCGTCCCTGAGTTCGTAGTGTCATCCAAAACAGGGGGCCTCCGAAGGGCTCTTCTAGCCGCGCTCACCTTCCACATTGGCTTGCTCGAAGCAACAAGGGGCTACCTGCCCGGCGGTTGGGACATCCTGTGGTCGCTCTCGGTGGAAGAGATGTTTTACCTGGCGTTTCCACCGGTTGCTCGGCTTTTGCGAGAACGGCGGCTCCTGATCGGACTACTCCTGATCTTCGTTGTGCTGGGGCCATTTGCTCGGACAAAAGCATTCAATCCCAATCCTGTCTGGCGAGAATACTCCTACCTGGGAGGCATGGATGGGATCGCTTTTGGATGCTTGACCGCGATCTTTCTTGCGGGGAAAAACCTTTCCCGTGTCACGGTGCAGAGCTGCGGGGTGGCCGGCATCGCGCTCGTTGTTTTCTCCCTTTGCTTTTCGATCCAGGGATACAAATGGGGGCTTGGTGCGGTTGGGCTTAACTTCACCCTTCTCGCCATCGGGGTAAGCCTTTCCATCATTGCAGCCACCCAATCAGAGTGGAGGGCTCCGCGGGTATTGGCTCCGCTTCTTCTCCTCGGGCAGCGCAGCTATGAAATCTATCTGACCCACATGTTTGTTTTGCTCGCGCTCTTTTCGGTGTTTACCCATTTTGGCAAGCCGTTGCGCTGGGTGCCGGTGCTGTTCCTCGCCACTGTAGTCATCGCTGGAGGCCTGGGATGGTTGGTGGGTGTCATCTATACGGAACCAATGAACCTGCAGCTCCGGCGACACTTTCGGATCGATGCTCCGCACAGCGGGGCTGCCAAACCGCTTGCTGATTGATCTCTTCTTCTACTGCGGCGAGGAAGCTACAAGTGGCCTCTTGTCTCAACGAGGTTTGTGACGGCAAGAGAAACCGGCTTCCCACCAGCTTCTTCACGGTGGAAGTCAGGGTAGAGCGTGGCCTGGCCCGCTCTACCGTGGGTTACCTGGCGCGTTTTCGGGCGAGCCCGATCAGTAGACCTGCACTCATGCCGATCGATTGCTGGTGGCCTCGCGCGAAGCTGTAGTCGTATGCCGGTTCGAGGTACCAGCCGAAGTGGTGCCTGCCTGTCGGCCAGAACATGAAGTCTCCCGCGACCTCTCCGGCAATCGTGTTCGATGATCTTCCATTCTGCTTGAAATAAACCCATTCCGGCCCGACGCCAAACATGAACTCTGCCTTGTGCGAAAGCGTCCAGGGCTTCTTGAAGAGCAGATCGGTGTCCCACTCGGTTGAATTTCGCGTGTAGAAAGGCGAGATGCCGGCTTCCAGTTCCAGCACATTCTCAATCGGTGTGGTCTCAGCGGCGAGATTCGGGGCGAACGTGGCCGCACCTCCCGTTGTGTTCCAGCTGGTGGCTGCCCCTAGCTCAAGAATCACCTTTGGATCATCATCGGTTTCCGGACGGGAAGAGGTGCCGAGAGCTGATTTCTGTCCATGGGCGGATAGAGAAAAACAAAGCAGGCATGCCGCCGCGAGCGGCGCGAGCAGACGTAAACGCATAGATCATCTCCAAGTGGCTTGTGTGGGTTCCGTGCGGCACACGGCAAGGGACAAGTCAGCTAAGAACGGCTATGCGGGGTGGTCGAAAAAGAGAGGATGGATGCGACAGAACGGGTGCGGGGCGTGCAGGGTTACCAGCTACGGAAGCGGTCGCCGCTACCCGCAGCGCAACAGCCTGTAACGGTACTCCCAGCAAGGTGCAGCAGGAGCAAACGCCGTTGCATAGATCAGGGATCACCGGCGGTGGCTGGTGGACGGAGCTTGATGCGGAATGAACCGTGGCAGGAAGCGCATCGCAAAGGTCACAATGCGGTGAGTTCACGGAAAGCACGGCCAACAGTGCGCAGAGCAGCCAAGCCACCACTCCGGCCCGAACCGCTCCCGCCGGAAAGGCTCCGGCCTGAAATGCTCCGGCCTGAATGTTGATGCGTGGCTTCACCCACCACTACGATACATGCCCCGGGGCTGCTATCGCCTTTGCGTGCCTGGTCACAACCCGGGGCTTGTGGTGTGTGCTCCAAACAGCGTCGAACCGCCTATTTGGCCTCGTATCGCCGCTTACAGTTCGCCCGCACAGCCGCCTACCGTATTCACAGGGTCGCAGCGTACGTCGGCATGCCCGGGCAGTGCTACCGAGAAATGGCCTGCCCAGGATGCGGGTTCGTTGGCGGGGTAATCCGTGCTCAGGATCTGCGCACCGGCGGCCATCATGGCGTCGCGGGTGGACGTGTCGTTGGTGCGGGCCTGCTTCGTATCGGCGTCGGTGCGGGCACGGATCAGGTAGCCCTTTCGCACGAGTGCGGCGATGTCTGCCGCAGGGCCGTCATTGCGCTCCAGAAACGCCGCATCGGGCTCACCCGGAACGGAGTTGGTGAAGATCACGCGACCTCGCAGCGAAGGATGGCCTTCAAGGTACATCGCGGTGACAGGGCGTTGGTCCATAAGAAACATCACCTTGCCGCGCGAAGCCTCCAGCGTGGGCCAATGGCCGGCGAGCACGGCCTGATTGAGCGTGCTGAAGGAGCCGCGCACGGTGTCCGGCGTGATCAGCTCAGCGGGCGGGAAAACGGAACGGAGCTCGGCATCGAGCGCGTCGAACACAGCGGGTGTGAAGGACTCGGGCGTGGTGAGCTGCATGTTCTTGGGCGTGCCCTGCTTGGTCTCGACCAGGATAAACAACGGTACATGGCCGGGGTGCGCTTGGGACCAGGCACGCACCTGCTGCAGGCAGGCGACCAGGGGCTGGCATGTGCTGCGCTGGTCAATGTCCTGCACGTGCATGACCTTGAAGCCGGGTTTCAGCATGACGCCGTTTGGATCTTCGGCCGGATCGGCGGGCAGGCCGGCGGCGGTGACCATGGCGGGCGCCTTGGGATGCGCGTACAAACCACCTTTGGTGTCGGCATACACGTCGAGTTCAATCTGCCGTACCCCGGCATCGAGCTGCTGCGTTAACGGCAGATGGCTGTAGTCCAGCGCCGCTGCGGCCTCTGGGTTTTGCTTTTCCAGCCACGCCTTTTCGTTCGGTGGAAGGCCCGCATGGTAGCTGTTGTGTGTCCCGATGACCTGGATCTGATTGAGCTTGAGGGGTACGTGGGCCGCAGCGGAAGGAACGCTCTGCGCGCGACCGAGGCCGGAAAGCGCGGTGGTGCAGCAGGCGAGCAGGGTGGCGGAACGAAGGAGCATGGGCAATCCTTTGCGGGCGGAGAATAGGAAAGGTCGCGCGGCTGCTGATGTACCAGGCAGCTGTGATCAGGGAGCTGATGTACCAGGCAGCTGCCGCGCGATCGCGTGAGGGGTGGAGCGCCCTAGAAGATGATCTTGCCGGCGAGTTGCAGCACACGTGCGGGCTGTGTCGTCGACGAGTTGACCACACCAAAGCTGGTGGAGCCGGGGCTGTAGGTTTCGCTGCCGGGAAAGGCGTAGTTGGTCTGGTTCAGGATGTTGAAGGCTTCGGCGCGGAAATCGAAAACCACGCCCTCCGGGTACAGGGCAAAAGCCTTGTGCAGGCCGAGGTCGGTGTCGTAATAAGGATCGAAGCGAATCGAGTTGCGCCCCGCATTGCCGTAGGGCTGGTTCGGGCTGGGCAGACTGAAGGCGGCCAGGTTCAGGCTGTTGATCCCTTGATTGCCGGAGGTCCTGGTCCGCTGCGATTTGGGGATCACCGCGGCCTTGCTCAACTGGTTGGGACGCTGGTTCAGGATGGTGCTGACCGACTGAAATGATGTGGGCGAGTAAACGATGTTCACGGGCGCGCCGCTTTGTGCATTCTCAATCGCCGTGACCTGCCAGCCGCCAAGCAGTTCCTGCAACACAAGCGGGGCATGGCTGCCGAACGTGCGGCCCTTGCCGAAGGGCAGGTCATAGACGAGTGAAAGGGTTTCATTCAGCGGCTGGTTGTACCCGGAAACACCGCGATCGCCCAACGGATTGGCCAGGTTGATGCGCGAGTTGTCGCCGGCGCTGGTATCCAGATGGCCGCTGGCATTGTCGATCGCCCGCGACCAGGTAAAGGAGTTCAGCAGGTACAGCCCATGGGCGGTGCGGTGCTCGAATTTTGTCTGCAGGGCGTTGTAGGAAAGAAAGCCGGCGGGCAGTGTTTCTTCAATGGTCGGAAAGGTCTTCAGCGGCCGACCTTGATTGTTGAGCAACAGATTGAGGCAGCCGGTGGTGACGGTGGCGTTGCAGGTCGCGGTGACAGGATTGGGGTTGGCCTGGTTGTAATCGGCCAGCACCTGCAGCTTCACGCCGTGCTCGCCGACATAGGAAACCTCAAAGGTCGAGGCATCGGTGATCTGCCGCTGCGCCGTGATGTGAAAGGCCTGCACATAACCGGTGGGCAGGTCGGCTGGGATGTAGCGCGCCTGCGTGTTGGCGTAACTGCGTGCATTGACCACGGAAGGACTGGTGAAGCCTGTGGGGTAGCCCTGAATCGTGGTGCGAAAGCAGGTTTGCGTGCCGGGAACAAACGCGGCCTGCGCCTGTGCCGTCGTACAGGTCGGCAGCGTGGAAGCACCGGTAATGGCTCGGTTGCCGTTGGCCGGCGCTTGGTTGATGCTCGTTTGCACGATGTTGGGAAGGTTGTACACCAGAAGGTTTTCGCCGCCTTCGCGGTTGAACTGCGCGTAGTTGATACCGTACCCACCACGCACCACTGTTTTGGGATCGACCGAGTAAGCAAAGCCCACGCGGGGGGCGAAGTCCAGCTTCGGCATGTTCACCAGCGCGCGGTGATAGATGGAACCCGGTGAAGCGGAGATCAGCGTGTTGGTTGCCGGGCTGAAGTTCGAAAGCAGGTTGTTGGATTCCCACTGCGGCGTGACCAGCTCATAACGGAGGCCGGCGTTGATGGTGAGTTTCGAGGTAGCGCGTATGTCATCCTGCAGATACAGGAAATGCATGCGCTGATTCAGGTGAGCGATCTGATAGTTGTTCAGCTGGTACTGGCTTTGCGCGCCGAACAGGAAGTCGCCAAGGTAGGCGGCTTCCTTCAGGCCGGTATCGGTGGACCCGGTCAGGGCCGTGGAAGATGCGCCGTTGAAGCTGAAACCGCCGGCATAAGTGGACTGCCCAAAGGTGGGGTTGAAGTCCTCATCTGTGGTGAAAATGGCCTGGTATTCGTAGCCCATTTTGTAGCTGCTGCGGCCATGCAGGAGCGTGAAGTTCACCTTGGGGTTGTAAACGTACGGGTCTTGAAACTGCGGGTTGCTGGTCTGGTTGCCGAACTGGGTGAAGCCGGTAACGGTCTGGGCGTTCAAGCTGCGGACGACGGCGGGATCAGTCGGCAGGCCGGGGATGCCCGCCATCAGGCTGGGCAGGTTCTGGCCATAGGGAAACTTGCCGCCGTCGGTGCGCGTAAAGGCAAAACGCGCATCCACGATGGCGTTCTGCGTGAGCGTGCGTGTGAGGCCACCGGCAATCTGCTGGTTGAAGATCTGCACGTTGCCATTGGAGTTGCCGCCGGCAGGGCCTTGAATCGCGGGCGGTGAAAGAATGTTGCCCTTGTGCTGGCTGTAGCGGACAAAAGCCGTCGTTTTCTGGCTGAAGGTTTGATCGACGCGAACGTCACCCTTGTTGTCGTCGATCGTATCGGCGGGCAGAGACGCGTAGTTATTGGTGTAGTTACCCGGCACATTCGGCGTGGGAAGCGCCGCGAGAACACCTTTCGCAAACGACGAGACGGTGGGGTCGTTGAATGGAACAACACCGTTGGTATAAATCTGACCGGTAATGGGATTGCGTATCGGGATGGGCGTGGTGCCTTCAAACGGCTGTGCGGCGCCTGTCGCGCTTCTCGCCGCACCCAGAAAGGTGTAGCCACCATTGCGGAGGGCCAGGGCGCTGGTGCCGGCCTGGTTCGCGGTGGGAACGGTGGCTTGCATGATGGCGTGCACCACCTGGCGATCGCCTTCATAGTCACCGAAGAAGAATGTGTGGTTCTTCCAGATGGGGCCGCCGAAGGTGCCACCGAACTGATTGCGGATCAGGGACGGTTTTTGCGGTTTGCCGGTAAGGGGGTTGTTGGGCGGCGTGAACGGGCCGACTGCGTTGAAAACCGTGTTGCGGATGTAGTCGTAGGCCTTGCCATGGAACTTGTCTGTACCGCTGCGGATGCTCACGTTCACGACGGCGCCGGCGGAGCGGCCATACTCGGCGGAGTAGTTATCCGTTTCCACACGAAATTCGGAGATCGCATCCGGGGAGGCTGGAATCGCCTGGTTGGAGAAACCCTGGTTCGAGGTGCCGTAGGCGTTGTTGTCCAGACCATCGAGAAGAAAGTTGTTGAACTCACTGCGCTGCCCGTTGACGTTGAATGAGGCATCACGGCTGGTATCGCCGCCGTTCTCGAGGGCATCGCGGCGAACGCCGGGAACCAGCGCCGCAAGGTCGGCGTATTCACGGCCGTTGAGCGGCAGATTCTCCACTTCGCGCGTGCCGATCACCTGTCCGCGTTCGCTGTCGTCGGTGTTGAGCAGGGAAGCCGCGCCACTGACGGTGACGGTCTCCGACGCACCGACCTTCAACGCAACATCCACGCGCTGACGAGCGTTTACCTGGACGCTGAATGGCTCGGTGGACGTGATATCAAAGCCTGGAGCTTCGGCGGTAACACGGTACTGGCCGAGCTTGACGTCGGTGAACTCGAAGGCGCCGCCGTCACCGGCATGCAGCTTCACCTCGGTATGCGTTTCCTGGTTGGTCAGCGTGACGCTGGCACGGGGCACGACGGCTCCGGAGCTGTCGCGAACGTATCCGAGCACGGACGCGGTTTCGAACTGGGCAAACAAAGAAGGCAAAGCAACGAACAAACAGCAGAAAGCAAGCAGTAAAAACCGCTTCATGGGCGCTCCGGATCATGGGTGCACGGCGCACCTGGAGCGCGCACGTGTTGTGTGAAAAGGGAAAAAAAACGGAATTACGCCCACACTAGGGCACGCGTGTGAACGTTCCGTTGCAGGCGTGTTTCATTTCAGCGAATCGCGGAGCGCGCTGTTCCTGCTGGCGGCATAGCTGCCGGCCGGTCGCGCTGTAACACCATTCAAGAGGGATTCACGCATGTGTGCTGAGATGATGGAATGGAGATTGCTTCCCTGTCCTCTCGTCGCCGGTTCTTGCGGCAGGCCGTTGCCTGGAGCGCTGTGGCCGCCCTGCCACATCGCGGATTCGCCGCCGGTAAGCCCAACGTCGATCCCGGTGCAGCCCATGCCCTGGTTCTTGGAGATTGGGGCTGGTTGGATGTAGTCGGTCCGAATGACATGCGTGGCGGCGAGGGTTTCGCGGCACAGGTGCAGGTCGCGCAAGGCATGCGTCACTACGCGGCGGCCCAAGGGCTCAAGCCCGAGGCCCTGTTTATGCTGGGCGATAGCTGGTACGGCGATCTTGCGGGCGGCGCTCAATCCCCACGCTGGAAGACGCAGTTTGAAGCGATGTATCCGGCAGAGGTGTTTCCGGGGCCGGTTTACACGATGCTGGGCAACCATGACTACCAAAAACTGCCGCCGACGGTAGACAAGGTGGAAGCGGAACTCGAATACGCCCGCACCGGCCGGGGGCCGGACGGCAAGCCGACACGTTGGACCTTGCCGGCGCGATGGTACACCTTCGACTTTCCTGCCAAAAACCCACTCATGCACTGCATCGTTCTCGACAGCAATGTGCCGGCCCCGGATGGCCGCGCGGCGCATGGCGCAAACTTCACCCTAACGCCGACGCAGCAGGCAGAGCAGTTGCAATGGCTGGAGCAGCAACTGCAACGACCGCGCACGGCACCGTTTCTGGTCGTGATGGGTCACCACCCGGTGTACTCCAATGGACCGCACGGCGACCATCCTGTGCTGGTGCGCGACTGGGACCCGCTCTTTCTCAAATACAAGGTCGATCTTTATATGGCCGGCCACGATCATGATTTGCAGGTGCTGCAATTTCAGGATCATCCGACCACGCATTTTCTTTCCGGCGGCGGCGGTGCGGACCTGTACGTCTTGAAGATCGACGATCTCCAGCGCGGCCCGTATGCGCAGGAAGTGCATGGGTTCAGTCATCTTTCCGCGACAAAGCATGCCTTGGAGCTGCGGCATCTCGATGCTTCCGGCCATTTCCTTTTCGGCGTTCGGAAGCCCGCAGGCGGCGGTCTCCAGGTTCTGTCGTCATGAGCCGGTACTGACCTCTGCCGCGGGCGACTGAAACGGTATCAGCACGGAAGAACATTTACGACGTGAAAGCGCGTACGCGCTTCACTTCGCTTGTCCGAGTAGGTTAGTGTCGGATTGAGGTTTTTACGTGAAGCTATCAGCTTGTATGTTCGTTGGCGCGCTTCTGGCAGCTTTGTGTGCCGGAGCCCAGACCAAACAGCTTGTCGCGCACCCGGCAGACGAGGTCGATCCGCGAATCGGCGTTCTTGGCAACGGTCAAGGAAATACGGTGATCGGACCGACGCTGCCGCAAGGCTCGATACACCCAAGCCCCGATACGCTGCAGGGCGGGGAGTCGGGTTACAGAATCGACCGGCCCATCCGCGGCTTCAGCCAGCTGCATGCAAGCGGAACGGGATGGGGCACGTATGGCAACCTCCTTGTCTCTCCTCAGATTGGCTTGGGGGTTGCACCGGACAGCCACGATTCCGCCAAGAGCGAGGAACAGGCCCGCGCCTACGAGTACAAGGTTCGGCTTAGCCGCTATAACGTGCTGACGGAACTGACGCCCACGCGGCATGCGGCAATCTATCGCTTCACCTTTCCGCAGACCCGTGATGCTTACCTCACCCTCGACCTCGGCGCGCAAATTCCCGGGCAGCTGGGAACCGGCCCGGGCGATGGCTCCAAGGTTGAAGCAAGCACCGTTACCTTGAATCCCAAAGATGGCAGCTTCAGCGGATCCAGCCACTACACGGGCGGATGGGCGAATCAGGGCTATACGCTCTATTTTTATGGGGAGTTGGAGCATCCACCGGCGAGCTCCGGCACCTGGATCAACAGCGACGTTCATAAGGCCTCTGTTGAGGAGCACTATGCAAAGGACGGAGACCGTGTTGGCTCGTGGTGGAACTTCACCAGCGACGGCCGCCCCGTGCAGATGAAGATTGCTGTTTCTTTCCGCAGCATCGATAAGGCACGAGCCTACCTTCATGCAGAGATTCCGGGCTGGGACTACGCCGGTGTGCGGCAAGCGGCACGCCAGGCCTGGGACGAAGCTCTGGGGCGCATGCAAATCAGTGGGGTGGATGCTACCCAGCAGACGCTTTTTTACACAGCGCTTTACCACTCAAAGATCATGCCGCGGGATCGTACCGGGGAATACGATCGCTTTCCAGAGCAGGCACCCATGTGGGACGACTTTTACGCAACGTGGGATATCTGGCGTACGGATTACCCCCTGATGCTGCTTTTGCAACCAGAGGTCGTGCGCGGAACAATCCGCTCGTTTGAGGAACGGCTGCGGGTGGACGGCGTGATACGAGACAGTGTGACAGCCGGCGCCAAGGGATACGGTCCGGAACTGCCGGCTCGCCCCTACAAGGACGGCTGGAGTAACGATCTCGACCAGGGCGGAAACGATGTAGATAACATCATCGCTGACGCTTATGTAAAAGGCTTGAAGGGGGTGGACTGGAACGCCGCCTATGCCGTGCTGAAATTCGACGCAGACCACGGACGGCAAGGCAACTTTCCGGAAGGCGCAGAGGATTACCGGAAGCAGGGATGGATCCGGCCGGGGGAGATGTCGGTTTCAAACACGCTGGAATACGCCTACAACGACTTCTGCGCCGCGGAAGTGGCCGCCGGACTGGGTAAGAAAGACGATGCACAGCGATATCTGGCGCGTTCCCGGCAATGGCAATATTTCTTTGATCCAGCAACTGAAAGCGATACTTACAAGGGATTTGTTCTGCCCCGCAAGCAGGATGGAAGTTGGATTAGTTATGATCCTAAGAAATTTCCTGGATCGTGGCATAACTACTTCTACGAAGGAAACAGCTGGACTTATTCCTACTTTGCTCCGCACCAAATCGGCAGGCTTGTGGAACTGATGGGAGGCCCGGCCCTTTTCACCAAGCGGCTCGAACACGCCAATGCGGCGGACCTGATCGATTACTTCAATGAACCGGGCTTTCTGGCGCCGACTCTTTTCCACTATGCCGGTCGGCCCGACGCGTCCGCACACTGGATGAAGCACCTGTCTGAACGCTATACGCTGCACGGCGTTCCAGGGGACGACGACAGTGGCGCCATGTCCGCTTCTTACGTCTGGCTTTCGACAGGATTGTTTCCCAACGCTGGCCAGGATATCTACTTCCTCAATCCTCCCCTGGTGCCTCACATGACGATCGACCGGCCGGAGGAAGGTTTACTGACCATCTCGCGCAAGGGGGACGGTGAGTTTATCGCGTCGGTCACGATCAATGGTCAGCCGTTGGATCGCGCGTGGGTTCACCACAGGGAGATCACCGGGAACACTGCACTGGTGTTTACGATGAGCAACGTGCCGGGCACCTGGGGCACAAAGAACCCACCGCCGTCGGACATGGGCACAGTTGCCCCCGGCCGCAGCTTCCATGCGGGGCAGGAGTAGACCAAGGTGTGGGGCTGCTCCTCGCTTCCGGGAAAACTGAACGACCCAGTACCCAACCGATTGGAGGAAAACACGACAGGATCGCCCACATACGCCGAGTCACTCTGTTCGTTGCAGGCAAAAGGGACACTGTCTGGGCGTTACCGGGCCGATTAGTTTGTGCCCTTTTTACACGTCACACCACGGAGATCGGGCCTTTGTCTGAGCGTCGCGACTTTCTGAAACTGATCGCCTTTAGTGGCGTCGGCGCCATGCTTCCAGCCGAGTGCGGCATCACTGCCCGCGAAGCGCTGGCGGCAACGCCCCGTGCCGACCAGCGTTCCGCGGGGTCCTATGCGCCGGGCCGGATCCCCAATGAGTTTGCACTGTATCTTCCCGGCGAAGAAGAGTCGCTCAAAGTGGTCCCACGCGTTTACAACTTGCAGAACGACTTGCAAAACGACGCTTTGCAGAACGATGGACTGCTCGCCGGGCTGGGCACGCAGTCCGCGCGGCTGAAGCCCGGGGAGGTTTTCAGCGGATGGACGCTGATGACGATCGCCTCCATGAACGGCGTCGTCACCGCCGTCTTTGAAAAGCATGTCACCCACCGCGGCGCTATCGCCTATGTCACCGAAGACGAAGGCACCATCGCCTGGATTCCCAAGTACGTGGGCAGCCTGCTAAAGGTGCGCCCCCGGCCCACCGATACCAGCGGCGGTGTTGCCCTCGAACGCCCTTCGCACTACGTTCCCGGCCCCGACGTCACCGGAGACTACATCCTTCGCTCCAGCGAGGACCCATGTTACGAAAATATCGCCGCGCTCGGGCCCGAGTACACCGGCTGGACCCTTGTTGCCAATGAAGAGGGAGGTCCCGCAGCGTCGCTATATCTTGATGCAGCCGGCAAGTCCCGTGAAATGGCCGGCAAGCCGGGAGAGGCGGCTACGCGGGAGCCTGATCTCCTCGGCGCTCTTTTCAATCCCGCCGATCTCCTGCCCGATGAAAATCCGCAGCTCTTTGCGTACATGCCGGGCTACAGCAAGCGCACGCTCCTCGGCGGCTATCTTCCCGTTGCCGATACCGGCGTTTGGAATCCGCACTACAAATGCGGCTATGAAGCTCTGGTTCTTCTGCCACCCGGCGCGGACGCAAGACCAATTGCACGTGTGCGTTACACCCTGCCCGCCTTTCAACAGGGAGAGTCCCATCCATCTCAGCGGCGAACGCCGGAGTTGGATGGCCGCGTGTACGTGGATCGTTACTGGAACTGCAACGCCGCCCAGTTCTTCAGCGAACTCGCCGGGATCTGGAATCGCTGGTCCTCGCTGTACGAGACAGCGATGCCGGTTGACATTCCTGATGAGTGGCTGTTGAACGCCGCGCGTGCCGGCATCACACTTTCGCGCTGCAGCTATCGCGGCCTCGATCCGACCTACCAGATTGGTGAGGGTGCTTATACCAAAATTCCGGAGCGGAGCCATGCCCTATTCCCCGTGGCGCACTATGAGTTCATCTGGGCGCAGCAGCTATGGAATCTCACGGGCGACGCCGATGCGTACTTCCAGCACTACCTGGACAAGTACATCATGGCGAACGGCGATTGGCTGTACAACACACAGGATCAGGTCGAAGCGCCGCTGAACACCGGCATCGTGCTTTCAAATTCCGCGCGAGCCTACGAGTACGCGCAGAACCTTGCCGCGTTCAAAGCCAGACTTCCAATTCTGGAGCGCATGATTGCGTTCGTCCTTGCCCGGTACGAGTACAGCAAACAAACCTTCGCGCCTGGTGACCGGCGCTATGGCCTCATCTACGGATCGCCCGAAGCGGATCTCGGAGACCCACACAACGATTTTCCTCGATCGCACCCGCTGTACTACCAGAACTCGGCATGCATCTGGCGGGGGCTGCATGACCACGCCCGTTGCCTGCGGCGCGCTGGAAACAGCCACAACGATGTGGTCCTGCTTGCGGCCGCAGACCGGTACGACGCTGTGGCCAAGGAGATGCGCGGAAACATCGAGGCCTCGTTGGCGGCGACCCTGGCTCTGCGCGCGCCCGACATGAAAGCCGCCGGGATCACCCCCTTCACGCCGGACGATATCGACCATTGTCCCAAGGCGCTTTCCAGTTACGAAAATCACCGCTTGATGCAGGATTGGTTTCTCGCCGACTGGGGAGATGCGCAACTCGATCTGGGGCACCTGCGCCACCGCGAGCTCGCCGGCATGCAAATCCTCGGCCTCCACACTGATGGTGCGTGGTGCAGTACCTCGCACTTCATGGATCACGGATCCCTCGCGGTCAAGATACGTCAAGAGGACTACCGCC
>CAXTRN010000079.1:0-15912 GCA_964246645.1 uncultured Acidobacteriaceae bacterium | reverse complement strand
GCAGATAGCGGCAGGGTCAGCCGATACCGATCAGAAGCGGCCGCTGGGAGCGCTGAGCGCACAGCGCAAGCCGTTGCAGGATGCACCGACCCCGGCGGGCAATGCGGTGGCAGCGACCTTGTTGTTGCGATTGCACGCGCTTACCGATACGCCGCTGTACCGCGAGCGCGCGGAAGAGACCCTGGCATGCTTTGCAGGCATCGTCGAGCATCTTGGCCTGTATGCAGCGGGTTATGCATCCGCGCTGCGGCGTGCGGTGTCGCCACCGATTCAAGTCTGCATTTTAGGGAGCGACAAGTTGGCCGATGAGCTTCTGGCGGCGGCTGTTGCCCGGTTTTCCTTGCACAAAACCGTGGTCCGGTTGCGACCGGAGCAACTGGACAGCTTGCCCCCGGTGCTTGCAGCAACGCTGCCGCATCTTCCGGGGGTGCGGGAAGAAACGATGGCTGTGGTGTGCAAGGGAGGGACCTGCCTGCCGCCCCTGCGGGACCCGGAAGCCTTGTGGCAGCTGTTGCAAACGGAAATTTAAGCCGAATCGATGTTGCGGGAACGACCAAAACGCGCGTCACGACATTCGTTACGCCGTGATGCCGGCGGCGGCGGCATCGCTCGCAGGCATTTCACTTTGCTGCAGAAAAACCGTACTCGACGGGGTGCCAAAGGCGATGTTTTCGCGTGCAAAGGCGAGCAGGAGACGACGGCGTAGCTCGCGCAGCACGCCATCGCGCTGGTTCGGTCGCACACGGAGGCTGATCGGATAGAACGCCTCAAGGCCTGCGATACGATCCACGCCGAGCACCGTGGGCTCGCTGAGCACAAGGTCGCGCAACATTTCATCCTTGTGTACTTCGGCGGCGACTTGTCGCAGAATCGCCAGCACCCGATCCGGATCTTCGCTTGTGCGTACGCTCACGAGCAGCGAAGCGACCGAGAAATCGCGGGAAAGGTTGGAAACGGTCGCGATCTGGCTATTAGGAACGGTGTAGAGCGTGCCGTCGCCGTCGCGAAGCTTCGTGCAACGCAGGGTCAGGTGTTCCACCGTACCCTGCAGGCTGGCGATCTTTACGGTATCGCCGACGCTGTACTGGTCTTCCACAAGGATGAGGACGCCGTTCAGCATGTCTTTGAAAAGCGATTGTGCGCCAAAGCTGATGCCGAGGCCAATCACGCCCGCGGAGGCAATGAAAGGACCCAAGGGGACGCCCACCGCCCCGAGTGTCTGCAGAAAAACGTAAAAGCCGATCAGCGCATACGCGCTTGCGCGGACGATGCCGGTGACGGTTCTTAGCTGCGCCGCACGACGTGGATTGCCGACCAGCCCGTCGGCGCGGCGGCGGAGGCGGCTGGCGAAGAAGGTGACCAGGCGGTGCGCGATGAAGGCAATCACCAGCGCGACGATAATTTTTGGCAATCCTGTTTGAAGAAAGTTGATGAGATCGCTATGCCAGCTGTGTTCTACCGCCAGCATGGAGCGCTCCTCTTGTGGCATCTCGGTCGGTCGAGGCATGATGGTGGGGTCCGGAGCGCGCATCCTATCGTTCGGACACCGCAGCGGATCGATACCAGCATACTGAACGGGATTCAGAAGCGGGCGGCAAAAAAACAGCGTGCGCCAACAATAAAAAACAGCGTGCGCCAACAATAAGAGGAGGTCACCGTGACTGCTAAAGCACGACGGGGAAGGTTTGCCGGCCGGAGGCCGATCCTTCTTTCCGTTTTCGTTCTGATGGGGCTGGGCCCGCTGGGTGCCGTGGCAGGTCGTGTGCCGCAACAGGGTGCTCCAGCCCCAAGCCGACCCAGCTTTCCGGACACTGCCGGGGCCGGCATGGACGCTCCGATGGGGCCAACCGGCCTGAAGCTGGAGCACATGCGAGAAGATGAGCGTCGCAAACGGCTGCTTTCCGATACGGCCAGGCTAGTGGCGCTTTCCAATGAATTGCGCGCTGAAGTGGAAAAGACGCCCAAGGACGAGCTTTCCCTGGACGTGGTGAAAAAAGCGGCGGAGCTCGAAAAACTGGCTCGCGATGTGAAGGAACGGATGAAGGGTTAATACCGGTTTCGCCCTGCCAGGGCAGCTCGGTGGCACAAAAGCGCTACCGATGAAGCGAGTACAATTTGGGGTGTTTGGCAACACCATAGGAGCACTGGGTGGCAGGAAAGAGCCGATTGGAAAAGAAAGCCACGACGAACGCAACTGAATCCGCGGGCGAGCGGTTTGGGCATTCAGAGCGTTCCGGATCGGTCCAACAGCTGGAGTCACGGGGAAATTTATCGGACGCGCAGTTGCTCGAGTTCTACCGTTTGATGTTTCTTTCACGGCGAACCGACGACCGCGAAATCCTGCTGAAGCGGCAGCAGAAGATCTTCTTTCAAATATCGTGTGCGGGGCATGAAGCGCTGCTGGTGGCTGCGGGCATGGCGTTGCGGCCCGGCTATGACTGGTTTTTTCCGTATTACCGGGATCGTGCCCTTTGTTTGGCGCTGGGCAACACTGTCGAAGAGCAGCTGTTGCAAGCAGTGGGAGCGGCGGACGACCCGGCATCCGGCGGACGGCAGATGCCTTCGCATTGGACCAGCCGACGATGGAACATCGTTTCCCCGTCTTCCTCGACGGCCACCCAATGCTTGCAGGCGATCGGATGTGCGGAGGCGGGCCGTTTCTTCCAGGCGCATCCGCAAGCTGCGGCAAAATCAGCTGGAGATTATCGCGAGTTCAAGGATGTGACCTTTCAAGCCGATGAGGTGGTCTATGTTTCCATCGGCGAGGGTTCGACAAGCCAAGGGGAGTTCTGGGAATCCATCAATACGGCCTCAAACCTGAAACTGCCGGTGCTGTTTGTGGTCGAAGACAACGGATATGCGATCTCCACGCCGGTGGAGGTGAACACGCCCGGCGGCAATATCTCCCGTCTGCTCTATAACTTTCCAAATTTTCATATTGCAGAGGTTGATGGCACCGACGCCCTGGCAAGCTATGAAGCCATGGTGGAAGCGGTGGCCTATTGCCGTGCCGGTCACGGACCGGCGCTGGTGCATGGGCACGTCATTCGACCGTACTCGCATTCTTTGAGTGACGACGAGACGCAGTACCGTTCTGCGGAAGAACTGGAAGCTGACGCGTTGCGCGATCCCATTGCGCGGTTAGGTGCCTGGCTGATTTCTAACGGGGTAACCGAGGCGGAAACCTTGCGGGCGCTGGAACAGGCAGCAGAAGCGGAGGTGCAAGCCGCCACGGACCGGGCGTTAGCGGCCGCCCCGCCAAAGGTGTCGTCCATTTTGCGGCATGTGTATTCGGAAGATCTACCCGCGACGAGCGCCCGTTTTGCCAGGGATGCGACACCGACTCCCATGTTGGGGGCGGCGGATCGCACCATGCTTGACGCCATTAACCAATGCATGCGCGACGAGATGCGCCGGGATGAGCGCGTGGTGGTTTTCGGTGAGGATGTGGCCGACGTTAGCCGTGACCGTGGCCTTTTGGACGGCAAGTTGAAGGGCAAAGGCGGCGTTTTCAAGGTCACGGCGGGGCTGCAAAAGGAGTTCGGCAGTGTTCGGGTGTGGAACTCGCCGCTGGCGGAAGCGAACATCGCAGGACGGGCAATCGGCATGGCCGTGCGCGGAATGAAGCCGGTGGTGGAAGTTCAATTCTTCGATTACATATGGCCGGCTATGCATCAGCTGCGCAACGAGTTAGCGGTGATGCGATGGCGGTCAAACGGGACCTTCTCCTGCCCGCTGGTGATGCGGGTACCGATCGGCGGATACCTTACCGGTGGAGCGATCTACCATTCGCAATCGGGAGAGAGTATTTTCACGCACACGCCGGGCATCCGAGTGGTCATGCCATCGAACGCCCTTGATGCGGTGGGGCTGCTGCGCACGGCGATCCGCTGTGATGATCCGGTACTGTTTTTCGAGCACAAAAACCTGTACCGGGCGACCTTTGGCCGTGTGCCTTATCCGGGGCCGGAGTATGCGCTGCCTTTCGGCAAAGCGGCGGTGGCGCGACCGGGAAAAGACCTTTCGGTGATCACCTATGGGGCGGTCGTACCGCGGGCGCTGCAGGCGGCGCAGCGCCTGGCGAGAGAGCGGGGTGTGGACGTGGAGGTCATCGATCTGCGCAGCCTCGCCCCCTATGATTGGGAAACAATCGCGGCTTCTGTGCAAAAAACCAGCCGCGTGCTGGTCGCGCATGAGGACATGTTGAGCTGGGGGTATGGCGCGGAACTCGCGGCGCGGATCGGCGATGAGCTGTTTCACGATCTGGATGCGCCGGTACGCCGCGTCGGAGGAATGGATACGTTCGTGGCCTACCAACCGTTGTTAGAAGACGTTATTCTGCCGCAGGCGGATCGCCTTTTCGAGGCGATGGCGGACCTCGCAGCCTTTTAACTTTCCCGTACCGCCGCAACTCCTGCCCGCAGATGCGGGTTGAAATAAAGGAGCGGTCCTGCCCTCGGGACCGCTGCTTTCCTTTCACGCCCTCACAGGAGCGCGCCATGCGGCAACGTCGAGCAGAAAATATGCCGAGCTATCCCACCGGGGTCTTGACGCACAGGTGCAAGAGCGCCACGGCTGCTGTCCTCGGCTTTCTGCTGCTTTTCCCGCAGACAGGCAGAGGAGAGCCAAAGGCTGCACGCCGCCGGCGGCCCGCCGCTCACGTCCAGGCACCCGCGCTGACCGAAGCGCAGCGGAACCGGCATCTGCTCGACCGCTTCACCTTTGGACCGCGGCCCGGGGAAGCGGCAACTGTCGACCGTACGGGAAGAAATGCCTGGTTCGAGCAGCAGCTGCATCCGGAACGGATCGCAGACGCTGCGTTGCAAGCGCGGCTTCTGCAATTTCCAGCGATGCAGCTGACGCAGGCCGATCTGCTGGCCCACTTTCCTTCGCCACAGCGTTTGCGGCAGTACAGCCGGGCAGTCGGAAACGGCGGTGATGCCATGGAAGAACAGGCCGCATGGAAGACGCCGGATGGGCGCAAAGATCCGATTCAGCGCGCCATCTACCGCGATGCCGCATGGAAATACGAGCAAAAAGCGGCTGATGCCGCGAAAAAATCAACTACACCCGCAGGTGCTGTGGCGCCGAATGCCGTAAGGTCAGGCGTTGTCACGCCGACCGCTGTTACCCCGAATAGCACAGCCGCCCCGGCTATATCGGCCGTTACGCTGCCAATCGGCGACGCGCAGGCCATTTTGCGACTGCCGCCGGCCGAGCGCTTCGCCCGTCTCGTCTCGCTCTCGCCCCCTGACATGCAAGCCTTTCGGGACAGCCTCAAGGGACCAGATCAGCAGCGGCTGCTGGAGGGACTGTCTCCGGCGCAGGCCGAAGAGGTAACCGCGATGCAGGCACCTGAGCACGTCATCGATGCGGAGGTGATGGCGACACGGTTGCTCCGCGATGCGTACTCCGAGCGGCAACTGCAGGCGGTCATGACGGATTTCTGGCTGAATCACTTTAATGTGTATGCCCGGAAGAATCAGGATGAACCCTACCTGCTGCCGGCCTATGAGCAGAGCGCGGTGTTGCCGCACGCGCTGGGGCGGTTCGAGGATTTACTGGTAGCGGTCGCGCAAAGCCCGGCCATGTTGATGTACCTGGACAACTGGACGAGCGTCGGCCCGCAATCGGCGGTCGGGTTGCGGTCGAATCGGCTTGGGCCGGCCGCAGGCACGGGAAAAGCCGCGGCGCCGAAAGGCATCAACGAAAACTATGCACGGGAACTGCTGGAGTTGCACACGCTTGGGGTAACTGGCGGCTACACGCAGCGGGATGTGGAGGAAGTCGCGAAGTGCTTCACCGGTTGGACGATCGAAAAGCCTGCGGAGGAGGGAAGTTTTCGCTTCGATCCGAAGCGGCATGAGCCCGGAGCGAAACTCGTGCTGGGGCACGTGATTCCTGAGGGAGGCGAGGATGAGGGTTTGACGGTTTTGCACCTGCTGGCAGCCAGCCCGGCGACCGCGCACCTGATTTCGCAGCAACTGGCTGAGCGCTTTGTGAGCGACGCACCGCCGCCGGCGCTTGTGGAGCGCATGGCGCATGCGTATTTGCAGAACGATGGCGAAATCGCCGTCGTTTTGCGGGTGCTGTACCGCTCGCCGGAGTTCTGGGCGCCGGCGACCTTCCGGGCCAAGGTGAAGACGCCATTGGAGTTTGTACTTTCCGCTGTCCGGGCGAGCGATACCGAGGTGAGCCGGCCGATGCCGCTCGTGCAGGCTTTGAACAAACTCGGCATGCCGCTGTACGGCATGGCCACCCCCAATGGGTACTCGTGGCAAAGCGAGGCGTGGGTCAGCAGCAACGCCCTGTTGAACCGCATGAATTTCGCGCTGCTGTTGATTGCGAACAAGGTACAAGGCGCGAAGCCGGATTGGCTGCGGGCGCTCGGATTCTCCAGCCCCTGCGAAACTCAGCAGGCAACCACCTTTTCGGCGGTCTCACACTCGATGAAGCAGGAACAGGCGCTAGAGTTCCTGCTGCTGGGCCAGCCAGCATCGATGCACACGCGCGCGGCAGTGTTGGCGGAAGATCCGGTTGCTGCTCCAACGACTGATTCGGCAGAGAACGGGCAAAGCCATCCGGAGCTCATAGCGGTGGCGTCGCAAAGAGTTCCCCTCCCCGCGCCCAGAACGGGTACGAGGCCGACGGCCGCGAATCCATGCCTGGAGACATCAACGCGAGGCGGTGCAGCAGAGCTGCCGGAAGTCAAAACGGCCGCCATGGCGGGCTTGCTGCTCGGCTCTCCCGAGTTCCAGCGAAGATGAGCGGCACGGGCATACCTGTGGGTACGAGCGACAGAAAAGCAGAACAAGGAAGTCACGGTCAGGAGATCCCATGCAGCAAAAAAGCCATCACGAAGAAGGTCACAGGGAAGGTCATTGGGGATGTGACGTGCCGCAAGCGCACAGCCGTCGGGCCGGCTATACCCGCCGCGGGTTTCTGCGGAATGGGGCGCTGGCCCTGGTCGGTACTTCGGCAATTCCGGCATTTCTCACCCGGTCGGTGTATGCGCAGATGCAAGCGGCTGGCGCACACGGTAAACGCCTTGTGGTCATCTTTCAACGCGGGGCTTGTGACGGGTTGAACGTGGTGGTGCCCTATGCCGAGAAGAATTATTACGCTTTACGCCCAACAATCGCCATCAAGCCGCAGGAGGTTTTGGACCTGGATGGCTTTTTCGGGTTGCACCCGGCGATGGCATCGCTGCGACCGCTCTACGCCGAGGGGCATCTCGCCATTGTGCATGCGGCCGGTTCCCCGGACCCGACGCGCTCGCATTTCGATGCGCAGGACTATATGGAGTCGGGCACGCCCGGCCGAAAGGCTACGCCGGACGGCTGGCTCAATCGTGCGCTCGCCAGGGAGGCCGTGCAGGGCAGGCCGTCGCCGTTCCGTGCTGTTGCGCTTGGCACAGAAGTGCCACGCACCTTGCAAGGCCGTGTGCCCACGGTCTCCCTTGCCAATCTGCAGGATTTTTCCGTGGCCGGCCACGGGCCTGAGCCGTCGCCGCTCGCAAATGCATTTCAATCCATGTACGACGAAAGCTCAGACACCCTGTTGCAAGGCACCGGGCAGGAAACCTTTGCGGCCGTGCGCATGCTGAAGGCCGCCAATCCGGCGCAATACAAGCCCCGCGGCGGCGCAATCTATCCGAACACGTCTTTTGGCAATAACTTGAAACAGATTGCGCAGTTGTTGAAGGCAGACCTGGGCGTAGAGGCGGCCTTTGCCGATATCGGCGGCTGGGACACCCATCGCGACCAAGGCGCTGCCGAAGGTCAACTCGCCAATCGCCTGCGAGAGTTCGCCGACACGCTCGCAGCCTTTTGGCGCGACATGGGCGACGATGCTGGAGGGATCACCGTGGTGACCATGTCTGAGTTCGGCCGGACGGCGCATCAGAACGGCACCGGCGGCACCGATCATGGGCATGCCAATGTGATGTTCGTCCTGGGCGGGTCCGTGCGAGGCGGCAGGGTGTATGGGCGGTGGCCGGGGCTGGCAAACGAACAGTTGAATGAAGGCCGGGATCTTGTCGTTACGACAGACTTTCGTCAGGTACTCGGAGAAGCGGTGACAAAACAGCTTGGAACAACGCGGCTGGACGACGTTTTCCCGGGGGCCCGATCGATCGCCGGGAGCTTTTTAAACGTCATGGCGTAATCAACCGCGATCTTCCGGAGTACGAACATTCGGCTTTGTCTTCACGCGAAATGACGGGTTGATCGAGACCTGCCGACCAAGGTGATCCTGGGAAACTTCATCGGAGGAGTTCCCGTTTCGGAACGGTTCCAGTTTGGGAACCGCGGGGATGTGAGTATTCACTTTTCTGTAGTTTGCCGGAAATAAAATGTGAGAAACTGAAGAACCTTTTGAGAGCAGCAACGTCTGAAGAGGTGTAGCACCTGCCGGGCTCGCAGTCCCCTCGGTTACCGGCCTCCCCTATCTGCACCACCCTCCCCCACCTATTCCAAGGCTCCCAGAAGAACGGGAGCCTTCACGCCTTTCCTGTCTGCGTTTGCAATTCAAGCAGCAGGCCGGAGCACGGGCGGCGGTGTTTTGACGTAGGCGTCAAGGAACCGGCGAATGGTTTTGGACAATGTCTGAGAATCGGCGTTACGGGGCAGTTCGGCAGTGATTTTAGGATCGCTGGCGCGTTGCTCTTCCAAGGGCGTACTGCCGGCGGTATAGCTGACGAGCAGTTTGGGCGTGCGCAGCCGTGAAAGCGGGTCAGCCAACGGGAAGCGCTCGTGAAAAAGCAGATGCATGGGAAGGATGTGAAAGCGGGAATCGCGCAACACGCGGCTTTCGGTGTCGCCGTCGGCCGACTCGAGCAACAATGCCGGAAGTTCCGGGTGGTGCTCGCACAGGGAAACGGCAAGCGAGGCACCGAGGCCTGCGCCGTAGACGATCACGGCGCTGGAAGCCAGGTGACGGCGGGTGATGAGGTAGTCGAGGGCATGGGCCGCGTCCACGCGCATCGTCTGCTCGGTCGGGTGACGCCCGCCGCTCTGGCCGTAGCCGCGGTAGTCTAAGAGCAGAACATTGAGCCGGGCATCATGAAGCGCCCTGGCGGATGGCAGGGCAGCGCTCATGGCCCCGTCTTGCCCGTGCAGCATGAGGACGGTGGGGTCTGTGGGCAGATCGCTCGGAATCCACCATCCGCTTAATTGTGGCTGCCCGGCAGCATCGTCACCGAAGCGCACAGGCTCGAACGAAAGATGCTGTGAGGCTGGTGTGGCCGTGATGACGCGGGAAGGGTGCAGCACCAATTGCCATTGGGCTTTGAAAAACAAAACGCACACGGAAAGATAGGCGCAAAGCAAACCTACGGCCAGCACCCCGCCCAGGGCTTTCAGTATCCACGCGGGATCAACGACTTCAGGTGGTGCTTTCGGACCAGTGGGGATCGCAGCAGCAGGACGGCGCGGAACGGGACGGGGCGGGCGAGTACGGGAAGGAGGCATGTTCATGGGCAGGCTTCTGCATCTTAAGGTGCGGAGCAGGAGGGAATGGTTTGGCGGAATGGACGACGTTATGTGCGGTGGACGAAGCTCCCCGGCCCGGAGATGTGCGTGAGGTGGATATCGGCGGGCGTACGCTCTGCTTTGCCAACGTGGAGGGCACGTTGCGGGCGCTCGATAACCTGTGCCCGCATCGGGACGGTCCGCTCGGGCAAGGGTGGATCGAGGGAGAAACGGTGGTCTGCCCGTGGCATGCCTGGGCCTTTGATTGCCGTACCGGCATTGCGGAAGCGCCGGAGCGGGCGCAGGTGAAGGTTTATCCCGTGCAGATTGCTGAGGGCGTGGTTCTGGTGGACCTCGCGGTAGGCTCAGTTTGAGCGTGTGTGCGTGATGCGATCACGCTTTTATTACAAAGAATTTTTGCACATGAACAAACCCCAGAGGTGCGCTTTATGCTCTCACTACCGACATCCGATAAGCGATGCGGCCATCGGTGCGGATAGGAGACACACGAAAATGACCATGAAACGAGCTTTGCTCTCGATCTTCGGTTTGGCGGTTCTGTTTGGAACCTTGAACACAGCCCAGGCGCAGTACCACCATCATCATCGGCACCATCACCATCACTACAACCGGTAGGATTTGCAGAAAAGGCCCGGCATCGCTGCCGGGCCTTTTTGCGCCTTTTTGCCGGTTGGCGTTCGGCCAGCGGATGCGTGGCGGCTGGTAAGATGAAGTGATCGCCCATCAAGTGATCGCCTGAAAGGGGAAGCACATGCAGGCAATTCTGGCCCTGGAAGACGGCCGTGTGTTTCGTGGCCGAAGCTTTGGTGCGCCCATTGAGCGCGTAGGCGAAGTGGTCTTCAATACCTCGCTGACCGGCTACCAGGAGATCTTTACCGATCCGTCCTATGCCGGGCAAATTGTGGTGCTGACCAACCCGCAGATCGGCAACTACGGAACATCGCCGTCCGATGCGGAATCGGCGCGGCCCTATATCGAAGGGCTGGTGGTGCGTGAATTTTCGCCGATCAGCTCAAATTGGCGGTCGACCGAGGTAACAGACGAGTACCTCGAACGGAACGGCATCCCTGTGATTGCCGATGTGGATACGCGCGCGGTGGTGCGGCACCTGCGCGCACACGGTGTGATGCGCGGCTGTTTATCGACGGCGGTCAGTGACCCCGAAGCGCTGGTGGCTAAAGCGCAGGCGCACCGGGCAATGGAGGGCACCGACCTGGCCAGCGTGGTTTCGACCAGGCAAAGCTATCAATGGAGTGCGGCCGAAGCGCGCAACGAGACCGGCGATGCGCTGTTACCCCGGCAGAACGCCGCAGCCGCGAACGAGATGCACGTGGTCGCCTACGACTTCGGCATCAAGCAGAACATTTTGCGCATGCTGGCTCGTGAAAACTGCCGTGTGACGGTGGTGCCGGCCAAGACCTCTGCAGAGGACGTGCTGGCGATGAACCCCGACGGTATCTTCTTCTCGAACGGGCCGGGTGACCCGGAGCCGCTCGGGTATGCGCAGCAGACGATCCGTGACTTGCAGGGCAAGGCACCGCTTTTTGGGATCTGTCTGGGGCATCAGCTGTTTGGGCTCGCGCTGGGTGCAAAAACGTACAAGCTGAAATTCGGGCACCATGGCGGCAACCACCCTATCAAGAACCTGGAAACCGGCAAGGTCGAAATTACCGCGCAAAATCACAATTACAACGTCGATCCCTCGTCGCTGCCCGAAGAGGTGGCGGTGCCGCATGTGAATCTGAACGACAACACGCTGGCCGGCTTGAAGCATAAGACCGACCCGATGTTCAGCGTGCAGTACCACCCGGAAGCCGGCCCGGGACCGCATGATTCGCATTACCTGTTCCGGGATTTTCGTAAGATGATGGAAGAGTGGAAGAAGTGAGGTCTCACCATGGTTGAGTTGCAGCTTGAGCCTGAGATCGAGGTGCAGGTACGGCGCTTGGCAAACGAGCAAAACGTGAGTGAGAGCTTTTTGATCCAGGAAGTGGTTATGCTTTGGCTCGAAGACCGCAGTGATTATGCAGCAGGAATACGCGCTTTGTCACAGATGCGGTACACAATCTCGGAGGACGAGATGGAGCGTCGGTCCGATGTGGCGGGTTGAATACTCTGACATAGCCGAAGCGGGTATTCTAGCTCTTGATAAACCTATACGTGATCGCATCCTAAGGTACTTTCGGGAACGCGTGCGTGCACATCCCGAACCGAAGAAGCTGGCAGAGCCGCTGAGCGGTTTACTGCGAGGTTTGTATCGCTTTCGGGTTGGGAACTATCGTGCTATCTGTGACATTCAGGAGGACTATCTCGTTGTGCTTGTGCTCGAGATAGGTCATCGGGGAGACATCTACCGCTATGCCACGCAGAAATGACATTTCGAAGATCCTGGTCATCGGCTCCGGGCCGATTGTGATTGGGCAATCCGCCGAGTTCGATTATTCCGGTACGCAGGCCTGCAAGGCGCTTAAAGCCGAAGGGTATGAGGTCGTGCTGGTAAATTCCAATCCGGCGTCCATTATGACGGACCCGGAGGTGGCCGACCGCACCTACATCGAACCGCTGACCGAAGCGTATGTGGAGAAAATCCTCGAACTGGAGCTGGAACGCATGCCGACCGGCAGCGGCGCCTTCGCGGTTCTGCCTACCGTGGGTGGACAAACGGCGCTCAACCTCGCTGTCGATCTCGCGGATAAAGGTGTGCTGGAACGGCTTGGCATCGAGCTGATCGGGGCAAAGCTCGAAGCAATCAAAAAAGCGGAAGACCGGCTGCTTTTTAAAGATGCCATGAAAAAAATCGGGCTGGACATGCCCCGGTCCATGCTGGTGAACAATATCCGCGACGGCTTGGAGTTTGCGGTCAAGCTGGGATTTCCTGTGGTGATCCGCCCCAGCTTCACTTTGGGCGGCTCCGGGGGGGGCATTGCGTATAACCGCGAAGAGTTGATGGAGATTTTGTCGCGCGGGCTCGATCTTTCGCCCGTGCATGAGTGCCTGCTGGAAGAGTCGGTGCTGGGCTGGAAAGAGTATGAGCTCGAGGTCGTGCGCGACCTCCATGACAACGTCGTCATCATCTGCTCGATCGAGAATTTCGATCCGATGGGTGTGCATACGGGCGATTCCATTACGGTCGCGCCCGCGCAAACGCTTTCCGACCGGGAATATCAGCGCATGCGCGATGCGGCTATCGCTGTGATCCGCGAAATCGGTGTGGAAACGGGCGGTTCCAACGTGCAGTTTGCGGTCGATCCGCAGACCGGGCGCATGACGGTGATCGAGATGAACCCGCGAGTGTCGCGGTCTTCGGCGCTGGCGTCGAAAGCAACCGGATTCCCGATAGCGAAGATCGCCGCTCGGTTAGCCGTCGGGTACACGCTCGATGAGCTGCAGAATGACATCACGAAGGCAACGCCGGCGTGTTTTGAGCCGACCATCGACTATGTGGTCGTAAAAATTCCGAAGTGGCAATTTGAAAAGTTCCCCGGCGCCAACGAGGTGCTGGGACCGCAGATGAAGTCTGTCGGCGAGGTGATGGCCATCGGCCGTACCTTCAAGGAAGCGCTGATGAAAGCCGTGCGCTCGCTCGAAACCGGGAAGAAGACCGGGACGGAGACGATCGATCCACGGCGGCAAACGCAGCGGTTGGTGACGCCGCATCCGGAACGGCTGCAATATCTGCGCTATGCCTTTGAGCATGGGATGACGGTGCGGGAAGCCGCACGCCTGACCGGCATGGATCCCTGGTTTCTGCACCAGATGAAGCTGATTGCGGATGAGCAGGCCGCCCTGGGTCAGCGGGGATTGGCCGCGCTGGACGGCTTCGACATGCAGATGGCCAAACGCATGGGTTTTTCAGATGAGCGGCTGGCCGGCATCTTCGGGTTGAATGACAAAACCGGAGCCGCCGAGGTGCGTGCCACGCGCGACCGGCTCGGGGTGCGACCTGTATTCAAGCTGGTAGATACTTGTGCGGCGGAATTTGAAAGCTACACCCCATACCTCTACTCCTGTTATGACGAGGAGGATGAGGCCGCGCCCACCGATCGTAGGAAGGTCATTATCCTGGGCTCTGGACCGAATCGCATCGGGCAGGGCATCGAGTTCGATTATTGCTGCTGCCATGCCGCCTTCGCCTTGCGCGAGGATGGCTTTGAAACAGTGATGATCAATTGCAATCCGGAGACCGTTTCGACCGATTACGATACGTCGGATCGCCTGTACTTTGAGCCATTGACCTTTGAAGATGTTCTCGCGGTATATGAGCATGAGGTTGCCGCCGGGGCTGAGATCGGCATGATCGTCCAGTTCGGTGGACAAACACCGCTGAATCTATCGTTGCCGCTCAAAGCGGCGGGTATACCGATTCTGGGTACCTCGCCGGAGTCGATCGATCTTGCAGAAGATCGCAAGCGGTTCGGCAAGCTGTTGCAGGATCTCGGGATACCGCAGCCGCCGGCGGCGATGGCGACCTCGGTGCAAGAAGCTCTTGCCGGTGCGCGCGAGGTGACGTACCCCGTGCTGGTACGGCCTTCGTACGTTCTGGGCGGCCGGGCGATGGTGATTGCGTATAACGATGATGCGGTGCGCCGCTACATGGCCACGGCAATCGAGTACTCGCAGGAACGCCCTGTGCTGATCGATCATTTTCTGGAAGACGCGCAGGAGGTCGATGTCGATGCGCTCTGCGATGGTGAGAACGTCGTTATCGCCGGCATCATGCAGCATATCGAGGAAGCGGGCGTGCACTCGGGCGATTCTTCCTGTGTGCTGCCTGCGGTTGACCTTTCCTCGGAGGTGTTGGCCACCATTCGCGCACACACTCGCAAGCTGGCGATGGCCTTGCAGGTAGTCGGCCTGGTGAATCTGCAGTTCGCGGTGCAGCGTGGAACGGTGTATGTGATCGAGGTGAACCCCCGGGCTTCGCGCACCGTGCCTTATGTGTCGAAGGCAACGGGGGTGCAGCTGGCAAAGATCGCTTCACGGTTGATGACAGGTCAGCGCCTGCGCGATCTGCTGCCGGAACAGGTGGCAAGCGGAAAAGACCTGGGGACGGGCGATCACTTTTTCGTGAAATCGCCGGTGTTCCCGTGGGCGAAGTTTCAGGGTGTCGATCCGGTGCTGGGACCGGAGATGCGCTCGACCGGCGAAGTCATGGGGATCGGACGCAGTTTCGGTGAGGCCTTCGCGAAGGCGCAGACCGCTGCCGGGCTGTATCTGCCGACCGCGGGCACACTGTTTCTGAGCGTAAACACACGTGACCGGGCCGGCGTCGTACCGCTGGCCAAGAGCTTCCACCATGCAGGATTTCAGATCGTCGCCACGCACGGCACGGCCCAGGCACTCGAGGACGCCGGCTTGCAGGTAGAGCGTGTGTACAAGGTCGACGAAGGGCGGCCCAATGTCGTCGATCTGATCAAGAGCGAACGGATACAGCTGATTGTGAACACGCCGACGGGTCAGGGCGCAGTGTTCGACGAGCAGGCCTTACGGCGCGCGGCTGTGGCGGCGCGTGTGCCGATGATCACCACGTTGGCAGCCGCGCGGGCGGCAGTCGAAGGGATCGAGGCATTGCAACAGGGCAAGAAGTCTGTGGAATGCTTACAGGAATTGCACGCGGCGCAACGTGAAGTCGCTCAGCATGAAGCCGCACGGAATGGGTTCGCGGGCACTGGAGCGGCGCGTGAAGGGGCGGTGCACACGGTCTGACGGCTACACTGGAACGATGCTGCTGCAGGGGCTTTTCGTTCCGTTGCTTTGTCCGTTCGACCGTGAGGGCAACCTGTTCCTTCATAAGTTGGAGCGCGATGTACGCCGCTACTCGCTGGGGCCCGCGGCAGGGCTGGTCGGTCTGATGCCGGACGGTGAAGCGACCGGACTCACGGATGCGGAGTGCGTGGCGTTGCTGCAGGCGGTCGCAGGCGCGGCCGCCAAACAAAAGGTGCTGCTCGCGGGGGTGCAGCGGGCAAGCGTTGCCGCGGCGCTCGCCTTGGCTGCCTCGGCCGCTGCGGCCGGATTTGATGCAGTTTTAGTCGCGGCACCGTCTGATTCTTCCGCAAAGATTGAGCTTGGGACGGAACAGGAACAGGCGCGCGCATTGCTGTTCTTCCAGGTCATTGCCGACCGCTCGTCGCTGCCGGTGTTGCTTTGGAGCGATGCCGCAACGCCCTCGGGATCGCTACCCTTGCCAATCATCGCGGCTTTGGCACGCCATCCGAATGTAATCGGCGTTGTTGATGCAGACCTTTCCTTGGAACGACTCGACGCACTTGGGCACGCAACGGCGGACGTGCGCCGGGAAGTAACGGTGACAACGATCTTTGAGGCCGTGACGGGGCGCATGCTTGCCGATGCGGCGATCCCCGCGGGGTTGGTGACGATTGCCACCGTTGAGCCTCCATCTACGAGCCTCCGTACGCCGGCG
>CAXTRN010000078.1:14666-15999 GCA_964246645.1 uncultured Acidobacteriaceae bacterium | reverse complement strand
CGCGAGTTACATCGCGCTCACCGCCAATGCAGGGCGTCAGCCGGGGGGGAGTCCGACGTAGTGGGGGGTGTTGGTCCCGGCTGGATCGCCCGGTGCAACGGGCGCCACGGGCGCTACTGGATTTCAAGGGCCGACAGGCTATCCCGGACCTGCCGGCATGCAAGGGGCCACCGGGGCGCAGGGAGCGCAGGGGGTACAAGGGATCGCAGGCCCTGCGGGCGCAACCGGAGTTGCCGGTCCGCAAGGGCCGACGGGGGCGACAGGGGCCACGGGTCTGGTGTTTGCCGGCACTTACAGCGCGTCTACGAATTACGGTGTGGGCGCGGGAGTCAGCTACAACGGTTCCAGTTACATTTCGGTAGCGGGCGGCAACCAGGGGCAGACCCCGGGCATGTCTCCTTCATTCTGGCAGCTGCTCGCCCAGGCTGGCTCGGTCGGCAATGCCGGCGCACAGGGTGCAACCGGCGCGCAAGGCGCACAGGGTTCGCCGGGAGTTGCCGGCGCCGTCGGGGCTACCGGGCCTACAGGAGCCGCGGGCGCACCGGGAATCAACTTCCGCGGCTCATGGGCCTCGGCTGCGAACTACGCTGTGAACGATGCTGTCACCTTCGCTGGGTCGAGCTATCTGGCTACGGCGGTCAACCGAAACCAGGAGCCGGACCTCGCACCCGGAACATGGGCTGTGTTGGCAGAAGCGGGCGGTGCCGGCGCCACGGGAGCCACTGGCGCGACTGGCAGTGCGGCCAATGTCAGCGTGGGCACGGTCACGACGCTTGCCGCGGGAAGCCAGGCGACGGTGACCAACTCCGGAACCACCACAGCGGCTGTCTTGAACTTCGGCATTCCCCAGGGGGCCGCCGGCACAGGCGGCAGCGGCGGCGGATCAAGCAGCAGCGGCAATCCCATGGCCACGGCGGTATACCACGCTGTCAGTTTCAATACAAATTACTACTCGATCAACACACCCAATGCGAGTGCAACCGAAGCCGCTTCGGTGCTCTCCTGGATACCGCGCCATTGCACACTTTCACGGCTGGATGTGCTTTCGCAGCAATCCGCACTCATCACGGTAACAGTGCGTGCGGGCACGTCGGGAAACATGACGGCAACTACCCTTAGCTGTTCGGCTTCGAGCGGCAGTACTTGTTCTGTCACCGGCACAGGAACGATCGCCGCCGGAGAGTTTCTGGATGTGCAGATCACGGGAGCGTCAGGAACCGCGGCCGGGGTTTGGACGGCGGTGGAGTGTGATGTGCTGCCTTGAGGCAGCTTCGTTTTGGAGCTCAGCTTTCACCAAGCGTTCCAACGAAAGAAGCAGAAAAACGCAACTGCT
>CAXTRN010000078.1:0-14566 GCA_964246645.1 uncultured Acidobacteriaceae bacterium | reverse complement strand
GGAGCTCAGCTTTCACCAAGCGTTCCAACGAAAGAAGCAGAAAAACGCAACTGCTGATGCTTCGCTGAGCCTGCAACAGTGCTGGCCGAAGCGGTGCCTACTCTGTCTGACGAGTGTCAGAGTGCAAGTTCCTTGTCCAGCTGCGTTGTGAGTTCCTGAAACTGGAGTGCAGAAACCGGTTCGTCGCCGTCCAGCAATACTTCGAGGGCACGGGCGATCTCGGTGCCGTGCAGATAACCGAACATGCCTAATGAGCCCGCCAGTTTGTGCGCGATATCACCAGCCTCGCGGCGCGTGGCAGCGCTCAGCTGATTCATGCCTGCCTGCTGTGCAGCGCTGTGCAGGCATTCGAGACGCTGGCATACCAATGGCAGATTCCGTTGCCATACGGAAGCGAGCATCTGTTGCGGGTTCGCAGAGGGTACCGCTCGAATGATGGCGGACATGGGCATAGCCTAGCCGAGCCTGGTTAGAGTTGCGATGAAACTTTGTGAGTATAGAGCCGAACCGTTGTGTTGCAAACAGTTCAGTTCCACCCGAGCACGGTAGACATTTGTTCCGCCAGGGTCAGCGGATCGAATGGTTTAAACAGGACACCGGTGACCCCGAGACCGGCAAAGCGGCGTTGATCCACGCCCTGCACTTTGGCGGTAAGCAAAAGTACAGGAATATGCGCGATGCCGGGTGTCTTCTGCATCTCGCGAAAGGTGGTAGGACCATCCATGGCGGGCATCATCACGTCCATCAGGATGGCGTCTGGTTTTTCCGCCACGGCAGCATGGATGCCTGCCGTTCCGGAGTTCGCGGTTAAGACATTCCAGCCGGCAACGGTTTCGAGTGAAAGCGCGGCGACTTCACGAATGTCATCCTCATCATCAATGATCAGAATGCGACGCATAGGTATCAGGTCTTCAAGCACTGCAAACATCGTTCGTAAGTTTCCACAAGTGTAGAGCGGAAATTGCCAATCGCGAGGAGAAATCAAGGAAAAGCCGAGAGTGTAGTTCCGTTTCGGTTTTGCTGCCGGTTTTTACATCAAGAACTCTCCCGATTCGGGACGAAGCGACTGGAAGCACTCAAGCCGTTTTCCCCAAACATGCCGGTGCCGGCCATCGCCGGTTTCGCGTGCGGCGATGTCCAAGCCGTTTCTTCATACGGAAGTCGTACGAAAAAAGTGGTACCCGGCTCCAGGCCGGAGTCGCCACTGCGCTCCCCTGTCATGCGGCCCGGCAGCCGTGCATCATTGCGCTCGGCCCAGATGTGACCGCTGTGCTGGTGCACGATGCTGCGGCAGATGGCGAGGCCCAGGCCGGTGCCCCCTTTTTGACGTGCATCGCCGGGGTCGACCTGACGAAAGCGTTCGAAGATGCTTTCCAGGTTGCCGGCCGGTACGCCGCGTCCGTGGTCTTGCACAGAGATGAGCAGCTCGCCGGGCCGGGCTTCCGCCCAGACACGAACCGCGGCGCCGGCTGGCGAAAACTTGATGGCGTTGGAGAGCAGATTGGTGAGCACCTGTTGTATGCGGTCCGGATCGACCGCGCAAAGAAACGCGGCGTCATCCGGTTCGGCAACGATCTCCAGCCGTACCTGCGCCTGGGTCGCCATGGTACTCATGGTGTCGGCGGATTGCAAAATCAGATCCCGCACGGAACACAAACGCACCTGCAACGGCGCACTGCCGGAACTCATCCGCTCGAGATCGAGAATGTCGTTGATCAAACGCACAAGACGGTCTGTATTGGTGCTTGCGATACGCAGCAAATTTGCCGCGCGCTCATCCACCTTGCCCATCAGCCCTGCGGAAAGCAGCCCCAACGCACCGCGAATGCTGGTGAGCGGCGTGCGCAGCTCGTGCGACGCTGTCGAGATGAACTCATCTTTCACCGAATCCAACTCCGTTCTTTGGCGAAGTTCGGCCTCTTTTTGCGAGGCTTCCTGGCGTAAACGATCCAACTCCACTTGCAGAAAAAGAGAAACCCGACGCTGCCGTACATACGCGGTGGTGGTGCCCACAACGGCGACGGCGAGCGGAGCGGTAACGGCGACAAGGGCCAGACTCATACGGAGTGATCAGGGTAATCTAAATCGGGCCCGAAAGTAAGTTACTACTTGTTACTTTTGTCGTTAAGAATCGATGACTTGACCGCTTGCGTCATTCCCGCTCCCGGCAGGCTGAAGCGCACGGTTTGAGGGTGGACTGAGTTGCAGCATGGCTTCCCGTGCTTGTTCGGCAGCTACCTTGCGGTCGGCGATCGCCGCCGGGGAAAACGCGATTGGTTGTGCAGCGAAGCGGACTTCGGCCTGAAAGGGGCGAAGGCCAAGCAGATTCCAGATGTGCGCCGGCATGCTTTGATCGCCCCAATGAACGTCGTCGCGGGTGGTGCGGCCGGCAGCGCGGTCGGCGGCGGCCAGTTCGTAGCGCAAAAACCCGGGCGTGACCGGCGCGCCGGCCTCGATGGCGGTGGCAAGCAGACCGCTGCGCAGCGGCATCACCGCCACCTCGCCGATGCCGGTGCCGCCTTCCGGAAAGAAAACCACAGGCAAACCATCGCGAAAGCCTTCGGCCATCCCGCCCGCAGCCTTGGCAGCGCTTCCGCCCGCGCCACGGGTAACGAAAACGGTTCCCGCCATTTCACTGATCCAGCCGATCAGCGGCATGCGCCGGATCTCGATGGCTGAAACAAAGACGCAAGGGCGCAAAGCAGCGTGCACGATGATGTCGAGATAGGTGAGGTGATTGGTGATGACGGCCCCGGCCGGGGGGATCGGTCCCGTTACGTGCCAGGTGATGTCGACGGCTGCCAACACACGGCGACAGAACTTCGTGAGCCAGGCCGCCCGGGCGCGCCGCGTGGGCGGGCGACGAACGGCCAGTTCAGTGAGAGAGGTGGCAAAAGCCCAAACGATCTTGCTGCCTCGGAACGCTTTGTAAAAAAAGTGCATTACTTATGTGTACGCCATAGGTGACCAGCTGGATTTACGAAAATTCTGGATCTGCCGGAAAACCTGCGGTTGCTTGAAACACGAATGTGGAGGGACGTTGCTCAGCTATGTAGAGGTCACCCGCGTCGCTGCTTTCTACCCGATCGGTAACCCGCCGTTATCCTGGCCCGAGCAACGCGGAAGGAAAGGGATCTCGGTCACCGTTCGGGGACATAAAGTAGCTTATGACCTGGGTGCAGGGGATACCGGCACCGGGTCTGCGGAGTGCACCCAGGCCGAGTAGATCAGGTCGCGCAGCTCGATGGCACCTGCGGCAAGACGCTCCTCGGTGAAGGCTTTTCCTGCGGGCGTACCGGCCTCTTGGAAGCCGCCCTCTTTTTCGAGCTGGTAGGTTTTTTCTACAAGCGCATTGGAACGGTGCAGGTAGTCGAGGTACTGCGTCCACTCATCGCCAATGACGCGCGGCTCCGCTGCCGCGATAAGAGGTGCGACCTCTGCCGGTTTGATGTTGGCGGCAACAAAGACTGTTTCGAATTGCGAATGAATACCGTGTTGGGTGGTGTAGCCGTTCGGGTTTTCCTTGCCGACCCAGCCGTTGTAGTGGATGGTGGCGTGCAAGGGCTGGGACCCATCAGCGACATAGTGGCTCAGCCAGCCCGCCTCGAAGAGGATGATGGTTTCGACCGGACCGACATCGGCATGGGTGGCGGCCAACTGACGGTAATCGCGCATGTCGGACTTCAGCCGCTCCCAAACCTCTTCCACCTGCCAGGGCTGCATGCCGACCTTATCGGGCGCCAGCGGCAGCTCGGGATGAGCCTTTTGTGCGATGGCGAGAGCGCGGATGTAGTCATAGCGGCCCTTGGGCAAGAGCGTGCCGAGGGGGCTGCAGCCTGCTGCATCTTTTGCACAGGGAACACCGGCGAGGTCGGCATATTCTTCGTCGAGGAAGTGATCGGGGGCCTGCTCGGCGGCGAGCTCCGGCTCGGCCCGGCTGCGCCAGCGGTCCGGTTCCGGGCCCATGTACTCCATCGTGGCCAGCGCGCGGGCGTCATGCAAAAACGCCGGTACCTCTGCGGGCAGGTACTGGGCGGCCAGCCGGCTGATCATCCGGTGGCCGTCGGGTCCCCAGGCGTAAGCAGACCGCGTTTCCAGCAAAATCGGGAGCATGATCGAGACCACAGCGAAGCGAAGGGCGAAACGAAACGGAGGCATGGCCGAAAGTATACGGTCCGCCCGTTGCAAGCCGGTCAAAGCGCCGATGCACCAGATTAGACGGCCCGAGCCCTTGCCGCCGCCCCCTACACCAGTACCGGTTGCGCTTTGAGCGCCGGTGACTCAAATACCCGTCGGTAGCGCGCTACCTCTGCCGCCGGTCCTGTCGCTTTGCTGGGGTTGTCGCTCAGTTTGACGGTGGGGATGCCATCGGCGGCCGTGATCTTGCAAACCAGGCTGATCGGCTCGAAGGTGGGTTCACCACGAGGATGGCAGCCGCGGAAATCGTTCGTGAGCAGGGTTCCCCAGCCTGCTGAAAAACGGATGCGGTCGTTGAAGTAGCGGTGCAGCCGCGCGATGTCCGCCGCGTCCAGCCCATCGGAAGCGATGAGGCGTTTGGTGCGGGGGTCCTCGCCGCGCGCGATGAGCCAGGCGATGTACTCGTCACCGGCTTCGACGGGGTCTTTGGAATCGATACGCTCGCCGGTCCAGCGGGCGACCCAGGCCGGGGCGTGTTCCAGAAATTGGGTGGACCCGAAGGTGTCGGGAAGTAGGATCAGCAGTTCGCCGCCGTAGCTCCGTTGCCAAAGCTCGAGCACATCATACTGTGACTGTCGTAGCCCGTCGTCGGTCCCGTGGGGATCGCGGGAGGCCAGCGCCGCCAGCACCATCGGCAACTCATGCGCGTTGGTGCCGATCGCCTCCAGGCTGTGCTTGTAGGCGAGCGCCGTGTTGGATGTTCCAGTCAAGCGATCGCCCAGGGCCGAGGCCAGCGCTCCCACGGCGTACTCCTGCCACAAAAAGCTGTGGCGGCGGCGTGTGCCGAAATCCGACAAGCGCAGGCCCTCGACACCGCGCAGCCGTTCGATTTTGTCCCACAGCCGCGTTTTGGCCCGGGCATACAGCACGTCGAGTTCAAGCTCGCTCAGCTCAGCCAAAGCCGCGCGCGTTTTCATCTCGCTCACGATGGCGAGGGCGTACACCTCCCACATCGTCACTTCGGTCCAAAGCCCGTGAAAGCACAAAGCAAGCTGGCCGTCGCTTTCGCGGATTTCGTAGGGCGACAAACGGAAATCCCGTTCCAGCCATTCCAAAAATGCCGGTTCAAAGATTTGCCGGTAGCCGTAAAACGTGTTGCCCGCCAGCCAGACGAGCTCCGAACGCAAGAAGCGTAACCCGCGCACATGTTCCAGCTGTTCGCGCAGCGCACCTGCCGGGATGCGCTCCGCGAGCCGCACATTGACGGTGCGATTATGGACCTCGCTGGTAACGGTTGTGCGAGAAAAGTTCTTCCAGATGAACTGCAGCATCAGCAGCTTATAAAAATCCGTATCGAGCAGGGAACGCACGATGGGATCGAGCTTCCAGTTGTGGTTATGCGCTCGCTCGGCAAAGTTGACGTTCATGGCTGGCTACAAGAGTAGCCGAGCGACGGAGTTGCGCGAGTGGATGCCGCTTTCTAACGGTTGAATATTGGTTTACTTCCTACAATGCAACTTGGCATTCCTTCTTTGCACGACTCGAACACTGGTTATCTCAGCTGCGCCTTTCTGTTCTATGGCGCAAGCCGCAGCGCGATGCCCCAAGGATCCACAAACGAGTCACCAGGCCTGAGCAGCCAGCCAGACTGAAGCAGTCTCTCCTGCAACGAAGACGGGTCTCGTTCAGGCACCGCTAAGCTCCACCACGCAAGCCGTGCATCGCTGTTCGCGGCTGGAGGTACTTGGCCGGCCCAGGTGTTCAATCCAACATGATGGTGGTAATCGCCGGCTGCGAGGAAGAGCGCACCAGGGATGCTGCGCGTCCGCAGATTCATGCCCAGCCCGGCCCGGTAGAGCCGGTCAGCCTTCTCCAGATCACCGACATATAGATGGATGTGACCCATGATGGTTCCGCTCGGTATGCCCGTCCAACGGCTGTGCGGGATCTCAAGCAGGTCACGCAGATCAAGCCGCAACACCGCCGCATCCAGTTCGCTTCCGCGCCACGGCCATTCAGAGCGGTCGCGGTCCGCATAGACCTCGATCTCCAGACCATCCGGGTCCACCAGGTAAAAGGCCTCGCTTACCAGATGATTGCTGCTTCCCGCACGGATACCGCGGCGGTAGAGATGCTCTGCAAAGCTGGCCAGTTCAGACCTGGACGGCAGGAGAACAGCCGTGTGGTAAAGGCCGAGGCGCTTTCCCGTCAGTGGGTGAACACCCGGCCTTTGTTCCAGCTCAAGCAGGATTCGCTGATCCCCAGCTACGCCAAGCTGCGCTGATCCTGCCGCCTGTGACAGAACATCGAGCCCGATCACTCCCGCATAGAAGTCCAGCGAGCGTTGGAGATCGGACACAATTAGCCCCGCTGCGCCAACACCCGCCGACTCCAGAAGAGGCCGAGCAACATGGTTAAGAGATAAGGGTTTTGTGGCCATTTTGCTCCTCCCGGAGCCACTTCCTGGTGCAGGTTACGCTTGCGCTGCTGCCAAGAGCACAGGTTCAAAGGGAGCGAGGAAGTCCTCACGGGATTGCTGACCCATGTCGACTACCTTGCTGCCGCCAGCAGCGACGAACTTCACGTCTTCGATGCCGATGACTTTGAGGATGAGCCGTAGATACACCGTGGCGATATCGCGATCACGGATCGGCGAACCTTCCGTGTAGACGCCGCCGGAGGCCATCAGGACAGTACACTTCTTGCCGTGCACCAGGCCTTCACCGGTCGAGCCGAGCGTGCGGCCTTTGCGGACGATATGGTCAACGTAGGATTTCAAATTGGCGGGGATGTTGTAGTTGTAGACCGGTGTGCTGATCGCGATGTGGTCTGCCGCGAGCAGCTCGTCGACGAGTTCATTCGAAACGGTCAAAACCTCCTTCATCTCAGGCGTGTGCGCCTCAAGTGGCGTCAGGCTCGCGCCCAACCACGGCAGGTTCATGTAGGGCAGGTTCATCTTGGCCAGATCACGCTCAACGACCTCGCCTTCAGGGTGTGCGGTCTTCCAATCTGCAACGAACTTCGTGGCCAGATTGCGGGAGATCGAGTACTCCCCACGTGGGCTTGCTTGGACGATCAGAAGCTTGTTCGGCATGGTTCTTTCCTTTCGGCGGTCTCGCTGTGGGCGAAATCGGCTCTCCGTTGCATGTATGTTTTAAGGTGCATTACGCGCGCACATCGCCCTGCTCAAAGGGCAACGGTGTCGCCGCCGTCTTGTGCCACAAGATGTAGCCAAGGATGAGGACGATAAAGAACGAGAAGGGGAAAAGCGCGTACACGCGGTCACCCGTGATGACGTGCGCTGCGGTGGCACCTAGAAACTCTATGGAGAAGCCGGCGTATGCCCATTCCTTCATCCGGGGCAGCTCCCCTGTGAGGATCGCAACGCCGCCGAAGATCTTGAACACGCCCAGAATCTTCATCAGGTACAACGGGAAGCCAAGCGCGAGCATGATCTTCACGATGCTTGCCGGTCCACTCGTGAAGGCTTCTGCGAAGGCGCCCAAGGTGCCGGGAACGAACATGAGCAGCGTTAGGGTCCAGTAAAGGATCTTGTTTCGCCGCAGTGAGTTGGCGGCGGAGTCCCGCGTCGTGACTTGCGTCGGAAGATGGGTAGCGATGCTGGCTGTTGTGTACATTTGCGTGTCCTCTCAGGTGCTCGCAAATGAATGCAGGGTTTGCGAGTACGAACTATCTGTTCGTAGCGCTAGTATGGAACGTATGCAAAATTCCCACAAGAAGGCACTTTCTTGAGCGAAACGAACAAATTTGTTCCTACAGAGACGCTTGGTCCCGCAGACTGCAAAGGGCTCGCCGAAGTACTCGTGAACGTTGGCGACAAGTGGACCATCCTGGTCGTGGGCGCGCTTTCCAAAGGGCAGTTGCGCTACAACGAAATCCAGCGCCGCGTGAGCGGCATCTCGCAGCGGATGCTGACGCTCACCCTGAAGCGGTTGGAAGCGGACGGGATCGTAACCCGCACCCTTTTCCCGAGTGTTCCACCGCGCGTGGACTATGAGCTGACGGAGTTGGGGGTGACGCTCCGGGGCGCGCTCGTTCCACTCCATCGCTGGGCGGCAGCAAACAAACAGGTCATCCTGGAGAACCGTGCCAAAGCCGGTTTATGACACCTTCCCGGTGCTTGCAAGTCCTGAGAAACGCCTTTAGCGCCTTTTGGAGAAGCACACCATGTGTCGCAATTGCTCGCAGTTCTGGGCCGTGAGGCCGGTTGGACTTGCCATGATCTTCGGCGGGTGTGTGGCTGGGAGGCGGTTGAATCAGAAGCGAATTTCACGCATCTTAAGGAGGTCAGATAACTCCATGACGCGGTTGAGCAGGATGAGGCCCGCGATCGGCAGACTTGAAACCTGGCTTTCATGCAAAACACAGTGCAGCCGCTTAACATGAGGTGAACACGGCTGTGTCACGGGCTTTGATAGGCTGGGACGGGCGGGTGATGCCGGTGGGCCGGCTTGTGTGCCGCCATCGTCTGGGCTGTGATGGAATTTAGCTTTAGGCGACCCTCGCCGCCGTATACATGACCTTTGGAGATTTGCGAATGGCAACCAAACAGGAACTTCTCAAAGACCAGGTGCAGCATATCGATATCACAGCGCACGATGTGGTGCCGCTGGTGGATGCGATGGCGTCCATGGCCTACAGTTCGCGCGACTTGGCGCGGGCGGCTTCAATTTATGACATGATGCTGCGCGACACTGAGTGCGGGGTCATTCTTTGCCTTGCGGGCTCGCTGATCTCTGCGGGGCTGCAAAAGGTGATCGTCGATCTGATCCGCAACAACATGGTGGATGCGATCGTTTCAACAGGCGCCAACATCGTCGATCAGGATTTTTTCGAGGCCCTGGGATTCCGGCACTACATCGCGACCGACGAATACAAGTATGGCGCCAACGATGCCGAACTTCGCGAGTTGATGATCGATCGCATTTACGACACCTTTATCGACGAAGAAGAGCTGCGCATCTGCGACGAAACGACGGAAAAGATCATTAACTCGCTTGCGCCGCGGCCGTATTCCTCGCGGGAGTTAATTCGCGAGATGGGTGCTTATCTTGAGAGTGCGGGGCGCACGCCGCAAAACGGCAATCCGGATTCGATCACCTTTGCGGCATACGAGAAGAATGTGCCGATCTTTGTGCCGGCCTTTTCGGACTGCTCCTTCGGCTTCGGCATGGTCGCGCACCAGCATGCGCGGCAAGGCAAGCCGATGGTTTCGATCGATTCCGGCAAGGACTTTTACGAGCTGACCCAGTTCAAGATTCAAAACCCCACAACCGGTTTGCTGATGATCGGCGGCGGTGTGCCGAAGAACTTTGCGCAGGATATCGTGGTCGCGGCGGACATCCTCGGCGTGGAAGCTTCCATGCACAAATATGCCATCCAGATCACGGTAGCGGATGCACGGGATGGCGCGCTTTCCGGTTCAACGCTGAAGGAAGCCTCGAGCTGGGGCAAGGTGGATCTGACCCATGAACAGATGGTCTTTTCCGAAGCCACGATTGCCTTTCCGTTGATCGCCGGCTATGCCTTCCACAAGGGTGCGGCGGCTGCGCGCACGGGCAAAAACTTCGCGGAAAGCTTGGAGCCGGTGACGGCTTAGTTTCAGGCAGAAATCAAGGCTTAAAACGAAACAGCAGAGCTTCGGCTCTGCTGTTTTTCTGCGTTACCTCAAACCTGCGAAAAGGAAAACCAGATTCAACAACAAGCGTTCGTTGCTTCACGGTAGGAAGCGGCGCTCCTTGAGCGCGTGGAGGACTTGTCCGATGGCGAGGCCGAGTGAGCCGCTGCCGGAGACCCGCAGCATGGCTTTGGTTCGCGAGGGAAGGACATACCGCTCTGCCATGGGGCGTACGGCCGCCTCGAACTGCTCTCGGACGGAGGCTTCGGTGCGGCCCCGTTCACGCATGTCACGCCGAATGCGGCGCGAAAGGCAGAGCTCCTGGGGAGCATCGACGTAGACGCTGAAATCGTACATGGGCAAAAGCGCGGGGTAGTGTAACGCGAGTATGCCTTCCACGAGAACAAAGCGCGCGGGTGTGACCGTCTCAAAGGCACCCGCGACACGCGTGTGGGTGGCGAAGTCATAGATGGGGCGCTCGATAGATTTGCCTTGCGCCAGCAGACGGATGTGTTCGGTAAAGAGTTCGCTTTCCAAGGCATCCGGGTGATCGAAGTTGCGCTTTTCCCGTACATCCAGCGGAAACTGCGCTAAATCGCGATAATACAGGTCCAAAGGAAAGAGGGTGGCCTCGAGCTGTGCGGCGACTTTACGGGCGAGTGTGGTTTTGCCGGAGCCGGAACAGCCGGCGATGCCGAGGACGACGGGCTTTGCAACAGCAGCTGGCGGCGAAGGCATGTCGGGCATCGGCATGCTCCAGTGTACTGACTGGACCCACGTCAGGTCAGGGCCGTGCGGACGAATGTCTTACTAGATATTCAGGAGAACTGCCACGGTGCGTTGGTGTGATCAGGTGGCGAGCTGGCAGCGATTTGGGGAATAAGGGCTTTGAGCAGGGCGGTGAACTGCTGTTCGGTGCGAGCGCCCATGGCCATGACGTCCTGGTGTTGGATCGGCTCGTCGCGTATGCCGGCGGCCATGTTGGTGACCAGCGACAGACCGAGGACCTCGATCCCCATATGGCGGGCGATGATGGTTTCATGCACGGTGCTCATGCCGACAAGGTCTGCGCCGAGCGTACGGAAGGCGCGAATCTCGGCGGGCGTTTCGAAACTGGGGCCGAGAACGGCAAGGTACACGCCTTCGGGCAGCGGCATGCCCTGTTTTGCGGCCTCCGCCTGAGCAAGACGGCGGAGACGGGGGGAGTAGGCCGCGGTCATATCGAAGAAGCGCTGTGCGGTGCCGGGCCGCGTGGCGAAACGGGGCTCATTTGGCCCCAGCGCGGCGTTGGTGCCGGTGAGATTGATGTGGTCGGAGATGGCGACGAGCATGCCTTCGGCGTAGCTGGTGTTGATGCCGCCGGCGGCGTTGGTCAGGATGAGCGTTTCGCAGCCGAGCAGGCCGAGAACACGGACAGGAAAGGTGACCTCGGCCGGCCCGTAACCCTCATACGCGTGAACGCGGCCGGCCATGACGGCGACATCGACGCCGGCAATGGACCCTAGAATGAGTTGGCCGGCGTGACCCTCGACGGTCGAGCGAGGCCAGTGCGGTATGTCGGCGTACGGAACTGTGGTGCGGTGCTCAACATTTGCGGCGAAGTTGCCGAGGCCGGAACCGAGGATGATGCCGAGGGTAGGCTTAAACACTTGGGCGGGGTCAAGGCCGAGGAGAAAGTGGGCGGCGGTTTGCGCGCGGGCGTAGATGTCTTGCATGAGGTCAGCGCTCTTTTTCCCAGTTCTTCCAGACAAGCAGCGAGAGAACAAAGATGTTCGCTTCCGCTGTGCCCTGCAGACGTGACCAAGCCCCTATAGCGCGAATGGCGAGTTCAACAAGCAGCCGAGCTTCGTCCCAACTTGTGACGTAGCCAGCGTCATAATCTGCCAGATGACGTTCATCTTGCAGCAGGATGAAGTTACTAGCGACAAATCGCAGATCCTGCGAGCATGCCGTTCCGATCAGATCGGATAAAGGTTTGTCTAGCTGAGGTTTAGTGAGGCGGCCGCAGAGCTGCTTAACCGGGGCATGATCGAACCATCGCTGGATGCGATGACGGATCTGATCTGATACGTTTGGAGCAACCAAGCGTGCGGAATCGCCGCAAACGGCATGAAACAAAGCGTAATACGCCGATGAGATCGCCCTCCTCCTGTCCACATCACGATCGGGTTGTCCCGGCGGATTACCTAAAAGTCTGATTGCTTGCCCTATAAGCTCTTCCTGCAGGCTCATGCCGCCCTTTTTACCCGCGTGTAAGGAAAGCGCGAAACACCACTCTGCAAAATCTTATCTACGACGGAAGCGCTGTAATCGACGAATCTGCGGGCAAAATCATCGTCTATGACGCAGTCATGCTGAAGCAAGAAGGTGAGATTCAGCGATGGATCTCCCGTCCAGTCGTTGCTTAAGCCAACCGACACACTATCGATCCCGGGCATTTTGGGAGTAGATGCAATGATTTCTTCGGCCTGTATCTTATCGGCATCACCCTTGATTTCGGCAGGCATCATCCTTCTAGGATACAGCTGAACTATTTGAGGAGCATGCTAACGATGCTGGCGCTCATCAGATTGGCCATGGTGCCGGCGAGCATGGCGCGCAGGCCTAGCTTGGCGAGTTCGTTGCGCCGCGCCGGGATAAGCGCGCCGATGCCGCCGATCTGCATACCCACCGAGCCGAGATTGGCAAAGCCGCACAGGGCAAAGGTAGCAATGGCGAGGGTGCGCGGGGAAACCTGGCCGCTGCGGGCCATTTGGCCCAATTGCGTAAAGGCAATGAACTCGTTGAGAACCGCGCGTGTGCCGATGAGATTGCCGACCTTTGCGGCTTCGGTCCAGGGAACGCCGATAAGCCAGGCGATCGGGGCGCACAGGGTGCCGAGTGCTGTGCCCAGGGAGTGCGGAAACGGTATGTGACCGTGCGCCCACAGCGCATCGGAGATGCCGAGCATGGTTGCATTGAAGAGGCCGACGATAGCGAGGAAGCTGATCAACATGATGGCGACATTGAAGGCCAGCGCGCCGCCATCGATGGTGCCGCGGGCAATGGCTCCGATGAGGTTTTCGTTCCCGTGTTCCTGGTCGGCGGTCATGCGCACGGTGCCGAGCGTGGCAGGCACTTCGGTTTCGGGCACCAGCATTTTCGCGATCAGGATGGTGCCCGGTGCGGTCATGATGACGGCCGAAAGCAGATCCTGCGCGCGGATGCCGAACGAAATGTACGCCGCCATGATGCCGCCCGAAACGTGCGCCATGCCGGAGGTCATGATCGTCATCAGCTCCGAGCGGGTAGCGCCGTTCAAGAAGGGACGGATGGTAAGCGGGGCCTCCGTCTGGCCCATGAAAATGGACGCGGCGACGTTGGTAGATTCTGCGCCCGACGTGCCCATGGTGCGTTGCATAATCCACGCTACGGCGCGGATCACGATCTGCATGATGCCAAGGTGATACAGCATCGCAAACAGCGCCGAAACGAAGATGATGGTGGGCAGCACGGCAAAGGCAAAGATCTGCAGCGGACTGGAAGGGTCGCCCAGTTTCCCGAAGACGAGCGAGGAGCCGTCGACCGAGTGCGCCAGCAACGACGTTACCGCAGCGGCCCCTACGCGCAGTACAGTCTGACCATAGCTCCATTTCAGCACCAGAAAGGCGAACAGGATCTGCAGGCTGAGACCCCAAAGCACGGTGCGCCAGCGGATGGCGCGGCGGTTTGCCGAAAGCGCATACGCAATGCCGAGCATGGCAAACAAGCCGAGCAGACCGGTGAAACGTGCCAAGGGCGGGTGCTCCGGGAAGGGACTACGGCGAGTGTACCGGAGATCGGGTTTGTCGGAGATTTGGTGTAGCGGACAGTTGCGGGGCGGGGAACTTGGGAACGAGGGCACAGGTTAACCGCCGCGTTCAGCGCGCGTTGAGCGCGATGCGCACCGGCAGATCGCGTGGCGGAAAGCAGGAGGCGCTATCGCATGCCTGGTAATGCAGCGTTCCGGCTAAACTCGCGGCGCCTTTTTCAGCAGCAATCAGCAGTCGGACGCGGAACTCGCCCTGGTACGCGCTCAGTGTTTCACCCGCGCCGATATTCAGCTGTAGCGGCGTCCCTGCGGGGTACTCGGCTTGGAACACCTGGTATTTCGGGGATGAATCGACCTTCAGGGTAGTCGCAATCAGTAGCTCATCGTGCGGGGTATGCGAGTTGATGTGCATACCGGGAGCGACGTGAAAGCGCAGCTCGATCCACGTACGCTCACCCGCAACGAGGTAAAAGCTGTCGGACTCGAGGCTGACCCGCTGCGGTCGAGCGGGGCTGGCGCTGGGGCTATCCGGAAGCGAGATGCGTTGCGCCTGTGCGGCTTCGGGGAGGGTACAAATAATGAGCAGCGTCGCAGTCGTGAGCAAGCACGCAAGGATGCCGGGTTTTCGAGAGCTGGGTTTTTGGGAGCTGGACTTTCCCCTCAAGGCAGGCATCGGCTAAACACCGGCTCCGACGATCTGCCGAATCTCCGCTTCCATTTGATCCTTGGTGGGCGCACCGGCGGTCACCGAGGCGACCTTGCCTTGCTTGTCGACATAGAAAGTTTCGGGAAGGTAGTCGACTCCGCCGTAGGCTTTTGCGACCTTTTCATCGCTGTCGGGCATGAGCACGGGGTAGCTCACGCCGATTTTTTTCGCGGCACCGGCTACATCTTCGCGTGAAGCGCCGTCGTCCTGCGAAAGCCCCAGGACCACCAGGCCCTGCGGCTTGTATTTAGCGGAAAACTCCAGAAACCAGGGCATTTCCAGCTTGCACCGCCCG
>CAXTRN010000077.1:0-16000 GCA_964246645.1 uncultured Acidobacteriaceae bacterium | reverse complement strand
GGGGGTTGGCGGTGGGAAAGAACGCCGGGGTGCGGAATTCGGCGCACGTGGGCGGCGGGAATGACGGCCCCGGTCGCATCGGCGACCGTGCCGCTCAGGGTTGCCGACACGAGGTCCTGCGCACCTGCGAACACCCAGGACGACCACAACATCGCCAAAAGTCCGACAGCGCCAAACCAGCTCAGAAAACGCGTACAACCAATCAACCTAGGCAGACTTAAAACCCTCGTTCTGGGGAAAGCCAAAAGGACAGATGGATCAATGTGATGGGACTTCCCTAAATTTCGCACGAAATTCACGTTCTGTGGAGGGGGAAATCAACGGGCTCGGAAAAAACCTGGATTTCCGACTTTTTGAGATGGTGCTATGGAGGTGTTCACCGCTGAAAACTGCAGAAGCGCGCCAAGGTTCACGGCAGCCAGTGCGGAATCCGGTCTGAAATGAGAATGGTGCCGCAGCCACACGGCCCGGTGGAAACGGTCTGCCTGAACAGACAAGGCTTGGACGAACAAGGCCTGAACAGACAGGGCCTGAACGGATAAGATAGAAAGTGGGCATCGCGACTTCTGTGTGCGCCAAGGGTTGAGGTTTCCTGGGCTCAAACATGTTGAGCTGCCGTCTTCGTCAAAATACCTACCTTATGAGCGCTTGAGCGCTATCCCGGTCCCCCAATGAAACTCCGTCCCGTCGTTCTTGTGCTGCTTCTCCTGTTCGGCTTTTATTACCTTTCGAGCCGCATGTTTCCTGCGGGTGCGATTGCCGGCCTGTTACGTCCTTCCGCCGACGCGGCGACGGACGAGGTGCACGGTCCGCTGGGCAATTTCAGCCTTACGGTGGCTTCGGCCGCGCCGGCCTTTGACACCGAAGAGCAGCAAAATATCGCCGTCTACAAACGCGCGATCCCGAGCGTGGTCAACATTACCTCGACGCAGGTGGCGTACGACTTCTTCTATCGTGCGGTGCCGCAGCAAGGTCAAGGATCGGGGTTCATTCTGGACAAGCAGGGGCACATCCTGACCAACCACCACGTGGTAGAAGGCGCGCAGCTGGTCGAGGTGACGCTGCATGACAAGCACAAATACAAGGCCGCGGTGGTGAGTGACGACCCCAACCACGATCTGGCGCTGCTGCAAATTCAGAATGTACCCAACCTGCAGCCGGCCACGCTTGCGGAAGGGTCCAGCCTGATTGTTGGGCAGCAGGTGTATGCGATCGGCAACCCGTTCGGCTTTTCAGGCACCATGACACGCGGCATTATCTCCGCGATCCGCTCGATTGCGATGCCTTCCGGCAACAAGATTGAGGACGCGATCCAGACGGACGCCTCGGTGAACCCCGGCAACTCCGGCGGGCCGTTATTGAACTCGCGCGGCGAGGTGATCGGAATCACCACGCTGATTGCCATGAACCCGAACGGCGGCGCGGACCAGTCGGCGGGGATCGGTTTTGCCATTCCGATCTCGACGGCAAAAGCGGTGATCGATGATTTCGCACGGTACGGCCGTGTGCGGCGGCCGTCGCTCGATGTGGTGACCCTGCCGATCGGGCCCGATGTTGCGCAACAGATTGGGCTTCCAGCCGATTACGGCATCCTGATTGAACGCGTGTTGCCCGGGGGTGCCGCCCAGCACGCGGGTTTGCGCGGCGGCACGGAACGCGCGTACATGGGCAACACACCGGTGATGCTCGGCGGAGATTTGATTATCGGCATCGACGGCCAGGAGATTACGACACCGCAGGATTTGTCCGGGGCGCTCAACGCGCATCGTGCCGGCGATACCATTACGCTCACCATCTACCGTGGCCAACACCGGCTGACGGTGCACGTCACGCTTTCCGACGCCAAGCAGGTAACGGGTAACGACGCGTAGCGGGCTTATCTGTGATGCCATAGCCCGTATAGGCAGCGATGCATAGCCTGTGTAGGCAGCAAACTGCGGGTCTCTCCACTATGCAGACGAGAGGGCCGTCTGCTCCGGTCGAGATGACGACCGGGAGAGCAATGACGATCGGGGGCGTCCGTTGGAAAGACCGCAAAGTGAACGGCTGATTCTCGGCATTGAAAGCTCCTGCGACGAGACCTCGGCGGCGGTGGTGGCCGGCGGGCGCACCGTGCTTTCCAACGTGGTGGCTTCGCAGCTGGTACATGCGAACTACGGCGGCGTTGTGCCGGAGCTGGCCAGCCGCGAACATTTGCGGGCGATTGTGCCGGTGGTGCGCGAAGCCATGCAGACGGCGGGGGTGGCGGGGTATCGCGAGCTGAGCGCCGTGGCGGTGACGGAAGGCCCTGGACTTGCCGGGGCGCTGCTGGTTGGCATCACGTTCGCGAAAGCATTGGCCTTCGGTGCAGACCTGCCGCTCATTGCGGTCAACCATCTGGAAGGCCATATCCAGGCCGTGCTGCTTGAAGCCGAGCAACAGTTTGCCAATGCGTCGCCGTTACTCGGGGCAGTGGTTTCGGGCGGTCATTCGCACCTGTACCTGGCTGTGCGCGAGCTGACCGGTCTTTGGCGGTACCGCAACGTGGGTCGCACGGTGGACGACGCCGCGGGGGAAGCCTATGACAAGGTGGCGAAGCTACTGGGCCTGCCCTACCCCGGCGGGCCATGGATGGACGCGCTCGCGCCCCATGGCGATCCGCGCGCCGTGCCGTTTCGCTTTGCGCAGATCAAGGCGAAGGGCGCGGGCCGCCAGTTGCCGGAACCGTCCGCAAAAGACGGTGGCGAGGAACGGCGGTTCGATGTGTCGTTCAGCGGTATCAAGACCGCGGTTCGGCGCCACGTTGAGCAGCATGGAATGGGCGAGAGTATCGCCAAACGCGAGGCGGCTTTAAACGCCCTGGGTCTGCGCACGGCCAAGCCGGGCGACCCGGCGGTGTTCGCGCAGGCGCTGCCGCTGCTCGACTGCGAAACGCTGGATCTGATTGCCAGCTTTCAAGAATCCGTAACCGGCTATTTGACGAAAACGATGCTGGCGGCGGCCGAGCACTTCGGCGCGCGGGCCCTTGCAGTCTCAGGGGGGGTCGCGGCCAATCAGGAACTGCGGCGCAAGCTGGGCCTCGCGGCGCAGAAGCGTGGGCTGGCGCTGGGCTTCCCTTCCCTGAGCTTATCGACGGACAATGCCGCCATGATCGCCGCCGCAGCCTGGCCAAAACTCCTGCATGCCCAATTCGCCGATGACCTGTTGGAAGCCGCGCCGAGTTTGCGGCTGGGTTGAAGACCTCTGCGGGGCCATCGCATCGGCGGCGGTGCCGCATGTCCGCTAGAATCAAGCCTGCAACTCACACCGGGAAGGCAGCCGGGTCAGGCGTTCCAGCCTGGCCAGCGGCACAGAACTGACGAAACGCGTGGCTTCTCAAACTCCCCAGGCTCCTCCCTCCGTTCAGGAAGTTCCGCAGACTCTGGAACTGTTCAACACGCTTTCCGGTCGCAATGAACCGCTCTATGCCGCCGATGGCCGCCAGTTCCGTTTTTACTGCTGCGGACCCACGGTGTATGACTACGGCCATATTGGAAACTTTCGGACCTTCTTGCATGTGGACGCGCTGCGGCGGGCGGCGCGGCTGTTCGGCCTGGAACTGCGCCATGTGATGAACATCACCGATGTGGACGACAAGATCATCCGCAACGCCGGGGCGGCGGGATTACCCATCGGCACCTACAGCGCGAAGTACGAGCAGGCCTTCTTTGAAGACATGGATGCGCTCGGCGTAGAACGGCCAGAGGTCATTGCACGGGCGACTGAAAACATCGATGGCATGGTGGAGTTGATCCAGCAACTGGCGGCCGAAGACATCGCCTACCGGGCCGAAGACGGCAGCTGGTACTTTCGCATTGCACGCGACCCGGGATATGGCAAGCTTTCGAAAAAAGACCTTGAAGGCATCGAGGACGGTGCGCGCATTGCCGCCGATGAGTACGAAAAGGATGCCGTGCGGGATTTTGCCCTGTGGAAGAGCACGAAACCCGGCGAAACAAGCTGGGAAACGCCACTCGGCAGAGGCCGCCCCGGCTGGCACATTGAGTGCTCGGCGATGGCGATCAAGCATCTCGGCCCCAGCTTCGATCTGCATGCCGGCGGCGAAGACCTGATGTTTCCGCACCATGAGAACGAGATCGCGCAATCGGAATCGGCAACCCACCAGCCCTTTGCGCGGCACTGGTTTCATGTGCGCTTTCTGCTTGTGGAAGGCCGGAAGATGTCGAAATCCGAAGGCAACTTCTACACCCTGCGCGACCTGCTGCTGCGGGGCTACAAGGCCTCGGCGATCCGCTTTCTGCTGCTCAGTGTGCCGTACCGGCATCAGCTGAACTTCACCTTCGACGGGCTGCGCGAGTCCACCCACGCCATCGAGCGGCTGCGCACGTTTGCGCAACGCATGCGCGAAGGCAAAGGGTGGGCTGCCGGTTGTGATGAGTCGCTTTCCGCGCTGATCCGTAACGGCGATCACGCCTTTACCGCGTCCCTGGCGAATGACTTGAACACTGCTGAAGCCAGGGCAGCAATCTTTGAGGTGATCCGGGCGGTGAACACCGCGGCCGATCAAGGCAAGCTCTGCAAACTCGATGCCGAAGCGACCCTGGCCTTGCTGGACCGCTTCGACAGAATCTTTGCGGTGCTGAAGGACAATGATGCCGCGCTGACAAAAGCGGCGCTGCAATGGGCCGCGGCGGAAGGCCGTCTGGGCGAAGCCGACCCCGAAGTTGTGGCGATGTATAGCAATGAGGGGCCGAGCGATGCCGAGATCGAGGCACTCATCGCTGAACGCACCCAGGCAAAGCAACGACGAAACTTTGCACGCGCCGATGCGATCCGGAACGAACTGCTCACAAGCAATATCTTGATCGAAGATTCCAAGGACGGCGTTCGCTGGCGGAGGAAGTAGCGGCTTGCAAGAAAACAGCGGTTTGGGTCGCGAAGATTCCATGACGGGTTCGACACAACGGCAAGATGCTTCGCTTGGCGATCCGGCAGCGGTCGCCCGGACACACCACCGTCACTACCCTGCCCTCGATGGTCTACGTGGCATCGCCTTTTTGGCGGTTTTCATCTCACACTTTTACGGCATGATCGACCGCAGTTCCCCTTTGGGATGGGGCGGCTGGCTCGGGGTAGATTTGTTCTTTGTCTTGTCGGGATTCCTGATTACCGGCATTCTTTACGACTCGCTGGAACAACCCCGCTACTTCCGCAATTTCTATATTCGCCGCGCTTTGCGCATCTTTCCGTTGTATTACCTGCCCTGGATCGTGTTTCTGTTGCTTACCCCATGGCTTCACCCACTGTGGACGCGCTTCGATATTGCCCGTGTCTTTTATTACGGCAACCTGATGGAATTTTCTGCGATGCGCCATCCGGAGATCCAATCCGGCGGGTTCATGTTTTACTTTCCCAAAGGCCATCTCACGGGCTTCAACACGGGGGCGCTCTGGTCGCTTTGCCTGGAAGAGCAGTTTTACCTGCTGTGGCCGATGCTCGTGTACTGTGTGCGCCGCCGTCGTACCATCATGCAGATTTGCGTGGTTGCCCTTGTTTGCAGCTTGTTTCTCAACACACTGCTGACCATTTGGGCCTGGCGCGCGCACGTGAACCCAAACTTCATCTATACCTCCACATACACGCACTTTAGCCCCATGCTTTTTGGCGCGTGGCTTGCTCTTTGGCTACGCGGCCGTCCAGCAGGTGAACGGGTTGCGCCCTCGGTTTACTGGACACTGATTCTCCTGCCGGCTTGCCTGCTCTTCGGCTCGCTCGCCAGATTTGCGCAGATCCCGAACACATCCCATCCCATCGTCACAAGCTATGGATACAGTTGCTCCGGTTTGATGAGCACGGGCATCGTGCTGGCGACCATTCAGCGTGAAGGCTGGCTCACCCGGCTTCTATCCGCGCGCGGGCTCACATGGATCGGCACGCTCAGCTATGGCCTGTACATCTTTCACGGCTATCTGATGGGAACGATGAATCATCACCTGGACTTCTTCGTGCGCCATCGCATTACGATGCTGTTTCCATTGACCGCGTTCGTCCTGACCTATGGGCTGGCGTCGCTCAGCTACCGCTTCCTTGAAAAACCGTTTCTTCGTTTAAAGGACCGCTTCGCGCCGACGCAACCGAAGTCGGGCGCGGCCTTGGCGTCCACCTAAACCTTATCTGGACGTTATCTTCCAGACTGCGCTTTGCCGAAGTTTGCAGACCGGATTTGCAGATTAGACACTGCGGTCCGTTGTGCCTGAAACGGCAACGACATCGCGGTCCAAAACCTGCCTGGAAGCCGTTCCCCCGACCCGGCTCAACACCACCATGGCCACCGCCCCCACAATGATCCCCATGCCGACCAATTCCGTCCGGTCGAGCCGTTCGCCGAGCACCACCACACCAAGCAAAACCGCAATGACAGGGTTCACAAACGCATAGGTAGCCACTTTGCCCACGGCTACGTTTTGCAGCAGGTAGGTAAACGCGACCAGGCCTACCAGCGAGCCGAAGATTGCCAGGTACACGATCGCCACTGAGCCGCGCCAGGTCCACACGGCACGGTGAAAACCTCCCGTGAGCAGAGCGAAGGTCGTGTTGAAAAGGCACGCGGCGCCGATCTGCCAGCCGGTGGCGATGAAGGTGTCAGCCCGAAAATGAAAACGGCGCGAAAGCACGGAGCCGATCCCGAAGCAGAGCGCCGCAAGCAGGCAAATCGCCGTCCCCAGGGCAGGGTTGCCGTGCATCGGCGACGAACCTTGAGTGCCATCTTGGGCGCCACGCAGTGTATGCAGGGCGGTGCCGCGGAGCGAAGGCCAGACGAGCACGACGATGCCGCCCGTGCCCAGCAGCGTACCGGCCCAGCCACGCCGGTTGAGCGGCTCGCCGCCCGGCAGAAAGCGCTCGATGAGCGCGATGGTGATCGGCGTTACCGAAATGATGAGCGACGCAAACCCCGAGGGCACCATGGTTTCACCCCAGTTGAGCAGCATGCTATTGGCGCTCATGAAAAGAAGACCGACTAAGGCGAGTTTCGGGCCCTCGCCCTTGGGAACACGCAGGCTTTTGCCACTGAGCCATGCGATCAACAGGATCACGACGGTGGTGACCAGGGAGCGTGCGGACGAAACCACCGGGGGCGGCATGTGTTCCCCCGCGATACGGATGGCCGTGTAGGTCGAGCCCCAGAACAGGTACACCGCCGCAAAAGCGATCAGCACCAGGGAGCGTGGGGATAAACGGCCGGGCATCGGTTCAGGATAACTTGCCTGCTCCGGGCGACTGGCCTCGCACGAAAGCTGAGAGGCGATAAATCGCTGGATGTTCGAGATGCGCGTTCACGTGTGCGGCTCGCCGTGCAGAGTGGCTGCCGGGCTCTGCTGTGGTGCTAGCATCCGCTTATGCGGTTTTTTCCGGTCACGGCGTTTGCTTTCGGGATCCTTGCCACAGCCTGTTCGGCACAAATGGTGTCGACTGCGCCTTCCAGCGCGGCCAGCGCATCCGGAGGATCAACCGCACAGGGCGCACCGATGGCCACTTATCGCAATGACGCGCTGCACCTGAACTATAGCTATCCGACGAGCTACACGGACGCGAGCGCGTTGGTGGTACCGGCATTTCAGGCCACTCTGGGCAAGGCTCAGGCTGAAGCGGGTGCAAAGAATGACAGAAACGCCAAGGACGCGACCCGTTGCGTCACGCTGCCTTTTTCCGTCATCAACAGTGACAATGGATATGCGGTCGTGTTGCTGCTGCGCGTCGATGCGGGCTGCTTGAAAAAGACGTTTACCGCGGCGGATCTACCCACGTTTACCCGGGGTGAAATCGAGGGGCTCGCGGCCTCGGGGGCGCGGACGCAATTCAGCGAGCCGACCGCCTTCACCACCGAAGGCCATGCGGCGGAGTGGCTTCGCGGCAGCTTTCAGCTACCCACCGGGCAAAGTCTGCAAGCCATGGTGGCCTGCGTCCTGGAAAAGCCGGATGTCGTGTGCTGGCAGTTTCTCGGTAGTTCAGAGGCAAATTTGCGCACCATGGCTGCGTTTCCCATGAGTCTGGACGGCGCCGCGCCCATGCCGGTGGTGCCCGCTACGCTGTTCGCCAAGCCGTAGCGGTTCTCCGATGCATTCGACGCCGCGGTCTTAGGATGGCGCTATCCGGCGTACCCCCTTACGTACACCTTCGGCAGCTGTTGCAGAAGGTGTGGTTTTTTCGATGAGCCACGATCAAACAGCAACTGCCTGCGAGGGTGACGAGCACCTCCATCCAATGCGCCGGCAGCCGGTCGCCAAAAAAAGCGCCCCCTCCGATGAACACGAGGCCGGCAGCCATGAAACCCAAGACAGACGACCGCCGGTGCCGCCGATATCCGGTAAGGATGGCGATGGCTCCAAGCAGGGTGATCACAACAGCCAGAACGCGATGCGTATGCTCTTCGGAGGGTAAAAAGTGCGCATACACGGCGAGCAAGGAAACGATGACCGGAGTCGCCAGGCAATGAATGAAGCATACCGTCGAGGCAATCACGCCAAGCCGGTCGACCGCGGCCGTCCACGTGGAGGAGCGTTGGGATAATGCGGACATTACTTCCTTTCCAGTGGGCAGAAACCAGCCTGCCCATGTGAGAGAGGCACGACGGCGGCAATCGCCGAATAGCAAACGCAGGACGGCAGGCCCACACCAAGGAATGCAGGACGGCGCGGCATCACGCAGACTCTAGGAGCGGTCTGCGTGATGCCGATAGCGCCTGCGTTAGTGTTTGGCGTTGGTACTAGAAGCGGAAGGCGATCTCTCCCGTGATGGCGCGGGGAGAAACATAGTGCGTACCCGAAAACGTGGAAAGGAAGTTGTACAGCGCGTATTTATTGGTGACGTTTACCGCGGTAACGCGGGCACCGAACTTATAACGCTCGCCCGCTCCGAAGTGCGCGACGTTGTCGTCCCCCAGCTCCATATCGAAGAGATTGCGGGGCTGGATGCGTTGCGGGTTTTTATCGTCGTCCTCGGTACCGGGTGCGGGCACTTTCACCAGATTGGAGGTAAGGCCTGCCGCGTCGCAGATGGAAAATCCCTGCGTTTGCGTGGCTTTTACGCCATCGCAGGTCAAACCCGCTTGAAACTCCTCATCCGCGGTAAGACCGCTCAAGTTGATCGCCGGCTGTCCGCTTGCGGTGGTGAGAGGGGTCACGCCGTCGGGCTGGAAGGAGTACGCGCCGCAGGCGCTGTTCGGATCGGAGATGTTATAGCAAGGGGTCGATCCCGCGACGAGCCCGGAATCGAACTTCCAGTTCATCGAGTAATACATGCTCTTGCGGAAGGGCATCTTGTACTCGAGATGCGTGGTCTGGTTGAACCGTTCATCATGATCGATGCGGAAAGGAAAGCCGCCCGCGGACGCCACCGTCGCACCGACCCCGCCGATCTGCGGGTTGAAGAAGCGTGCCGCGACAGACGAGAAGGTGACGCGGGCCGTCAAGCCCTTCATCTCCGTAAGCGTACCGCTCAAGGCGTAGCCGGGGATCTTGGAGTTGTGCCATTCGATGGGAAAGGTGATGGGGGTTGCGCCGAGCACGCTGAAGTCATACCCGTTGTGGGTGTACTTGGTGATCCACTCCGCACTGACCACGAAATGCTTGCTGACACCCTGTTCAAAGCCGGCATGGAACTCGTTGCGGAAGCCTGGGTTGAAGGGTGCCGGGGTGCAATAGCCGAACGAGGAGGTGAAGATCGCATTCAGGACCGGATCAAGGCAGCCATTGGCGGAAAGCACAAGATTTTCGTTGAACGGCGTTTCCTGAGTTCGTGCATAGGAAACACGCAAAACGGTTTGGGTCTTTTTAAAGTTGTAACTGATGCCGACGCGCGGCTCGGCCTGGCGCTGGATGGCGAGCCCATTGTAGAAATCGCCACGGATGCCGAGGTTAAACAGCCAATTGCCCGCCTTGAGTGCATCCTCACCGTACAGCGCCAACTGCTTCACGTCCGTTTGGCCGTGGTAGTTGTACTCGGTGCCGCCGCGGGTCAGGTCGTAAGGCTGAAGAACCGGGTTGAAGTTCGGGTTTGTTGCATTTGAGCCTGCCGGGGAGCCGGCACACTGTCCGGCTCCCCCGCTAATTGGGTTGCCGTTCACGTCATTGCAGGGTGCGTTCAGGTTTTGATCCACAATCCCCAGAATGTCGTTTTCACGTAGAAAGGTCTGCTCGTACACCCCGCCCAGCTTGAAGGTGTTCTGACCTCGCGTATAGGTCACATCGGAATGGACACCGGCGTTGGTCAGGGAACGATTCTGCGTGACGCTTTCCTGCTGGATCGGCCCAAGATCATTGAGCAGGTTCGCCGACGGGATGTAGTGGTACGAGTCGCGGCGGATGTACGGAGCGAGGTTGAAGACGGCCTTTGCGCCCAGGATGCGCGTATAGGTCGGCGCCACGAGAAATGTTTCAATCTTGGAGCGTTGATCGGTAAAGCCGGTCGTCAAACCCTGCGATTGAAAGCCGTATTGCGTGTCGTAGCTGTTTGGCGTGGCGAAGATGGAACGGGTGTACTGCAGGTCGATGTGCATCGAGCCGACGTTGCTCAGTTGGCCGTCGATGCGATCGAACAGGTTTTCTTCGTTACCGCGATCGTGGTACACCGCAAACTCGGGCGTGTCGAGAAAGCGACCTGACTGCAGGGCGCTTGCGGAGATGAAATTGCCCCAGTTCTGCCCGCCGTAGGCCATGTCGGCCAAAACGCGGCTGGTCCCGAAGGTCCCGTATGAGGCCGAAACGACCCCTGTAGGGCTGGTGACCCCCTGGCCCGAGCGCGTGGTGGCCACGATCACCAGGCTGGTTTTATCACCATACTCGGCGGGAGGTGCGCCCGCGATCACTTCAAACGATTGCACGGCGTCGGCCGGCAGCTGGTTAGAAAAGACCTTGCTCTGCTGATCGGTAATCGGTTCCCCGTCCACAACGAAAGACACCTCATTATGGTCGCCCAGGCCATGCAAGAGCCCGTTGGAGTCTGCGGCAACGCCGGGTGTGAGCTCGGTCACGATGGAGCTCAGCTCGGAGGTCGGCGTTTCCACCGGTAAACGAGCGATCATCGACCGGTCCACATCGGTGTGGAAGGTCGGGTCGGTTTCGGTCAGATCAGCCGGCGCTTCGACATCCACCACTGCCCCTTGGGCACCGACCCGCAGAACGGCTGAAGCCATAATCGGCACAGCGGAAGAAATCTGTACCTGCTGGCTGGACGGAGCAAACCCCGCGTCGGTGATCGACACCCGGTACGGATTGAACGGCAGATTGCGAAAGGCATAGTTGCCTGTGGCGTCGGTTGTTTGGGTGCGCGTGTAGCCGCTTACCGGGTTGCTAAGAACGACGGTGGCCCCGGGGATGACGGCGCCGCTGGCATCGGTGATGGTTCCGGTGACGGTACCGGAGGTGCTCTGTGCCAGAACCGGAAGAACCAGGGACGGCAGAACCAGGAAGGGAGAAATGGCAGAAGTGGCGGCAAAGAGGCGAAAACGCCGGGAAAACCCACGGGGCATGAAAAATCCTTGATCTGGATGCGCAATTCCTGCAAAAGGAACGCAACATTCGTTCTGAGCTACAGCCGAAGGTGTGCAACACCTCGCGAAGATGGCTCATTGCTGTCGGCGATAACCGGCACGGTTACCGCAGGACGGCTTAAACGTACAAGGACATGGGTGGGGGCCGGCTTAATCTAGCAAAATGCCACGGCTCGCGCGGTTTGCGATGTATGGCTCGGCAAACAAGCGGGCAAAGAAGGATCGTCTGCCAGACCGGCAGACTGCGTGTCGCCGGCAGCACCGACTGCGCGGCATTGCACAGCGGGCAATGCGCCTCGTCGGTATCGGCAGAGCTGACACTTACCGCGTGAACCTGTGTTTTTTGCCGATGGTCCGGCTCGCGATGGATGTGCGCGGCCTGCGCCGTGCTGAAAAATGCGAACAGCAGCCCGCAACAGAGCGTAAGCCACCTGTGAGTCAGGGATCGCATCGCAGGCAACGGGTCGGGTTTGGTTCGGCTCGTCAACGTTCTAAACGGTTTTCCAAGGTAAAATAATTGGCGTTCGCGCCGACACGGCTTTTGCATGCCGTCTGTATCGGGTTCTCCGGGCGACAGGCGGGGCTAGTAACTGAAAAATTCGTTCAAGCCACGGCGAAACTGGAGCCCCACAACAAAAGAAAGCAGCGACAAAAAGCCGACAAGCGCATTCCAATACAGCATGGGATGGGCCCAGCCCGGCGAATACTGCAGGTCCTGGCCTGTCCAAAGCGTCATCAGCAAAGCCACAATCCCGAACTGAAAGCCAAGCACGATCAGGAGTTGCCCACGGCGACGGCGACGGTCCAGGCGCTCTACCGCATCGGGGGTGAGGACGCGCTCTTCGGGCGGCAAAAGCGTGTTGGCCATGGGGGAACTCCTTGGATGAACGAACCTTCTTATTAAAACATAGGTGCGGAACGGAACCACGTACGCCGGGTGCGGGGCGAAATGTCCGGCGGCAAACCCGGAACCCTCAACCAACCCTTGAGCGGCAGGTAACGACTTCGGCTCATCCTTCTTTGACCGAAAAGGTGCATAGGCAAGAGCTGGATACGTTCAGCCGCGGCTACGTCCGTTGAAGGCGGCTCGCACCCGGGCGGCGCGGTCCTCGACGGAACCGGCTGCGACGTCCTGCAAGAAGGCGACCGACTGCAGGCCCGCGATTTCAAAGCGCTTGCGACACCGGGCATGGCTGCAGGCCACCTGATCGTCGCGGCGCACCATGTAGCTACGCGCCTTTTCAAAGCGCGCCAAGGTGGCCTCATCCACAAAACCGGCGGGATGTTCGCGTTTGCGGCGCACCAACCAGGTGAGCGCGTACTCGGCGGCCTGATTGCAATTTGGGCAGGTGAGGGTGTGCGATTTCACCTCGGTACGCTCTTCGAAAAAATTGCGCTCGTCATCGTTTTTAGGGGCGGTGGTCTCCTTGGGAGCACGCTCGAAGATGGCATCCAGTTCATCGGACCAGCGCGCGCCGCCGCCATGCAATGCCGAGGCGCTATTAGCAGGCGCAGCGCCGCGGTCGCCATGCCGATTGCCGTTCGATCCAAAGCCGGCGCCCTGACCACGGCCATTGCGGCCGGCACCGTTATTTCGATTTCCGCCCCATTCTCCTGGCATCCCTGCTCTCCCTGCCCTCAAACCTTTATGCGCTGTGCTGAGTGTGCCCGAAGCGCCTTTTCTAGCATAGCCCGCCCGGGCGCGATATCGACACGTCTCAGGCGGTGTCGCCCATGCGCTGTGGTTCTTTCGGTACTCTAAAGCCATGCCGATGACGCTGGCCCTGGTGATCTTCGAACTCGTCGTGATGCTGCTCGCGATCTCGCTGCATGACTGTGCACAGGCCTGGATGGCCAACCGCCTCGGTGATCCCACGGCCCGGATGACCGGGCGGCTGACCCTCAATCCCGTACCGCATTTTGATTTTTTCGGCATGGCGCTTTGGCCGCTGCTGTATATCTGGCGCTCGCCGCTTGTGCTTGGCTGGGGCAAGCCGGTGCCGATGACCACACGCAACTTCCGCCGGTCCAAGGACGAGATCACCGCCGTTCTGGCCGGCCCTGCCGCGCAGTTGGGCGCTGCTCTGCTCTGCCTTGTCGCGCTGGTGGTTGTGAAGCATGCCCTGCCCGCGACAGCCCCCACCTTCGACGTCGCCGAGGCCCTCAGTCGGCGCGATCTGGACGTTTCAACCGCCGCTTTGCCCGCAATCTTTCCCTTGCTGCTGTTTTTCTACTTCGGCATTCTGGTCAACCTGCTCTTGTGCATCTTCAATCTGATGCCTTTGCCCTTCCTGGATGGCGGCAAGGTATTGGTCTACTACCTGCCCTACAACGCCGCCAGAGCGTACGAGCGTTGGGGGCTGTTGCTCATGTTCGGCTTCATGTTTTTCGGCTTCGGCATCATGCTGGCGATCTTTTCGCCGGTTCTCGCGTATTTCAACCACCTGCTCTACGCGCTTTAGGGTCGTTGCACCGGGCCGAAGGTCGCCAGAACGGGCGTGTGGTCGGACGGACGTTCCTGCACACGGGGATGGGTGTCGATCTCACACGCTGTCAGGCGCGCGGCAAGAGCCGGCGACAGCAGGAAGTGATCGATGCGGATGCCGCGATTCTTCGCAAACGCATCACGGAAGTAATCCCAATAGGTGTAGTGCCCGGCCTGTTCGGGATGCAACGCGCGAAACGCGTCGGTATAGCCCAGGCTGAGCAGGGCGCGGTATCGAGCGCGCGACTCCGGCTGATACAGCGCGTCGTGAACATACGCCGACGCTTTGTAGCAGTCGACCTCCTCCGGAATTACATTGAAGTCTCCGGCAATTAGGGTCGGCGTGGATGACTGCAGCCAGATCGCCATTTGGCGGTAGAGCCGGTCCATCCAACGGAGTTTGTACTCGAACTTGTCGGTGCCGACAGGATTGCCGTTCGGCAGATAAATATTCACAATGCGCGTGCCGGCGATCATCACTTCGAGATAACGGGCATGGCTGTCTTCCTCGTCTCCGGGGAGCGTGTTGCAATTGGCCTCAATCGGGTGTCGCGTAAGCGTGGCGACGCCGTTGTAAGTCTTTTGCGTAACGGCGATGCTATGGTAACCGAGCGCCTCGAAGGCCTCCGCCGGAAACTCCAATCCCTTCAACTCCTGCAATAGCAGTGCGTCAGGTTGCTGCTGTTCGAGCCAGGCAGTCACCAGCGGCAGGCGTGCACGGATCGAGTTGACGTTCCAGGTGGCGATACGAAAGGGCTTATCAGGTTGCATGCTCCGTATACGATGCGCGCCCCATGCCAAGGTGTTTGTATACGGCGCATTACAAGCCCCACCCGGTAGCTGGGCATGCAGGTAGCCACCATGATTCTTACCGTTTGTGAGGCGCCCTGCCACCCCCGGTCGGCCAGATATCGTGTGGGATTGACTTATGAGTTACGTAACCAATCCGTCAACAACTGAAGCCGTTCGGACGCGCTTAGAGATTTTGCGCAACTACCATGAAAGCGTCGTGTGCACTGGCGATGAACGACTGCGGGCCGCTATGGCCGAATATGCCCAACACTTTCGTTTGTCGCAGGAACGGGACCGCGAGCCGATCTAGCAAACGCGCAGACTCGCAAACTCGCGGTCTCGCCATTCGGCACTTACGCTGTCGGGGACAGGGGCGGGAGCACCGACGACGCTTACAGGTACGCGCGGTCTGTTCGTGGGTCGACTACTCGTGGTCCGACTACTCGTGAATTGTCTGGTTTTGTTCCGCGGAAACGCTAGGGATGCGCCTTGAGCCAGCGATGGGCGCTGAGGTCCATGGCGATGCTGAGACCCAGCAGAGCGACCGAGATGACCAAAGCGCCGGCACTCCACAGAGGCTCGATGTGCCCCTTCATCATGAAGTAATCCAGCAGGCCGAAGACCAGGACCAGAACGGCGGCTTCCGCGCAAAACGCGGAGCAGCGACGCACAGTAATGAGGAAGAGATCCGGCGAAGGCACGGCAGAATGGGTTTCCTGCGGACGGGCAAGGTGCAGGCGATGTTCGTTCTGGATGGGAGATGGAAAGCTCGTTGCGGAGCGGGCAGATAGTTTGTGCAGCATAAAACACCTTTGTCTAGCTTTTATTAGTCTGCCTGAGCGATCGGTGTTCTGTCGAATGAATTTACGGTGAAACCTTGTTGTTTTCGATATGTTCGTATAAGTATGCACCTAATGAATAGAGATTCAGTTGGAGCTCTCGAATTTCACGGGGGTTATGCTTCCTGTGTTTCTCTTCGTCACTTCATAGTAGGTAACGGTGTTCCCTGCCACGTAGCGAGAGGCTGTTTCCAGGTCTGGAGGTATCCTCGCCCGTACTTTGGGAGCCAAAGTCTTCAAACGATGGAACTTAGGTCCGGACTTTCGTTTCGGGTACGTGTGGGAGGAGAGACGAGTCAAGGTGGCTTGCCCTTTCACACTCGTTTGCTCATTCCCAGTGTAGCGAGACATGCGAAC
>CAXTRN010000076.1:10791-16028 GCA_964246645.1 uncultured Acidobacteriaceae bacterium | reverse complement strand
CTGGCGCATCCTTTTCGTGCGTCGAGCTGATCGCAGTCACCTCGCCGCCCCACTTCGCGAGGTACTGCACGGCCAAATGGCCCAAACCGCCGATGCCCACCACAGCCACCCGGTCGGTCGGCCGCACATGGCGCAACAGCGGCGTAAACACGGTCGTTCCGGCACACATCAGGGGTCCGGCGTGCTCGGACGCGATCGCATCCGGAATGGGATGGGCGAAGCGCCAGTTGCTCACGCGCACCACGGTCCCGAAGCCGCCTTTGTGCATTCCCATCACGGTGCCTTCCACCTGCGCACATACATGCTGCGCGCCGCCTTCGCACCATTCGCACTGCATGCAGGAACCGCACAGCGCCCCCACGCCAACGCGCTGGCCCACCGCTAGCCGGCCCACCGCCGATCCCACCGCCACTACCTTGCCCACGACCTCATGGCCCGGCACCACCGGATATTGTGAGAAACCCCACTCGTTATCGACCATGGCCACGTCGGTATGGCAGATACCGCAGTGGGTCACCTCCACATCCACCTGTTCCGGACCCAAGTCGCCCAAATCAAACTGAAACGGTTCCAATTTCGCCTTCACCTGTTGCGCCGCATACGCTTGCACGTGCATGTATCTTCCTCCGGGCAGGTATGCCCATTCCTGCAGACAGTCTTCGGCCTTTCAGCTCGACTGTTCTAGAAGACCCTGTTTCCGTACTTCGGCGCAATGCACAAACTTCCAAAACTCTTGCCCAAAACTCCTGCCCTGCCTGCAATCGTGCGACGCGGTTCCCGTCCAGGCGCTATGCTTGCTTTATGGATGTACTGGCCGCGAACAGGCAAAGGCTGCGAGAGCTGCTCCAGGATTTCAACGCCCCGGAGGGCATACATCCGTCGCCGGTGGAAGGCGTGGTCGTGTTGAAAACCTCGCGCTCTTCCCGGCCCACCCCCGTCCTCTACGAACCTTGTATTGTGATCGTGGCGCAGGGCCAGAAGCGCTTCCATCTGCCCGACCGGGTCCTCACCTATGACCCACAACAATACCTGTTGCTCACCGTCCCCGTGCCGGCCGACTGCGAAACCGTGGTCGGCGAGGACGGTCCCTTTCTCGCCATGGCCGTGCGCATCGACCTCGGCGTCGTGGGTGATCTGCTGATGACCCTCGGCACCGGATGGGACCCCCGTTCGGGCGAAAATTCACTGGGCGAAAACTCATTGGAAAGGGCGGCGACGCCCACCATGACGGTCGCGCTGAGCGACACCGCTCTCCGCCTCGTGCGCTGCTTCCGCGCGCCGGATGATGCCAAGGCGCTCGGACCGCAGCTTGTCCGCGAACTGCTGTACCGTGTGCTGTCGAGCGGTGGCCGGGACGCGCTGCAGCAACTCCTTCGGGGCAGCAGCCACCGCGCGGAGGTGCACCGTATTTTGGAAAGAATGCACCTCCGCTTCGATGCGGCGCTCGATGTGGCGCGGCTTGCCCGCGACGCCGGCATGAGTGCGTCGGCGCTGCATCTGCACTTCAAAGCCGTCACCGGTAGCTCGCCCGTGCAGTACCTTAAGTTCGTTCGCCTGCACAAGGCCCGGCAGCTCATGGTGCAGTCCTCGCTCAGCGCGGCGGTGGCGGCTGAACGCGTCGGCTATGGCAGCCCTTCGCACTTCAGCCGCGAGTTCAAACGTCTCTTTGGTTGCCCACCGGCGGAAGAAGCACAACGGGTCAAAGCCGCTTTCGGCTTTTGAGCCGATCTCTTCGCTTCTGCTACGGCTTCTGCCGCGGCTTCTGCTGCGGCTCCTGCTACAGTTCAAAGCCGCGCAACAAATGTCACCCTCCGTGTGTCTAATTGTTTGAACGCCGACCGGGAACACGACGCATCCATGATGGGGACCGTGGGTCTGGCAAACGGCAAAGAGCGGTAAGCGAGAGCACAAAGGAACGACCATGAATTTCGGACCCACCCTTCGCACTTTGGTTTTTGGGGCAGCCGTTCTTTCCGGCATCGGCGCCGCACTGCCCGCGGCACAGGCCCAAATCGGCGGTTATGTGACCGGCGGCTACGTGACCGCCGGCTACGCCCCGCCCGCGATTCCCGACTACGCACAGCCCGCCTGCCCCGGCGACGGCTACCTGTGGACTCCCGGATATTGGGCGTGGAACGGCGAAGGCTATGACTGGGTGGAAGGCGCCTGGGTCGAACCGCCCTATATCGGCGGTCTTTGGACGCCGGGCTGGTGGGGCTGGGGCTCCGGCGGCTACTTCTGGCATCCCGGCTATTGGGGCCGCAATGTGGGCTACTACGGCGGCATCAACTATGGCTTCGGCTACTTCGGCACGGGCTTTTATGGCGGCTATTGGAATAGCGGCCGCTTCTTTTACAACCGCGCCTACGGGCATTTCGGCTATGGGTTTCGCGGCAACTTCTATGACCACGCCTATGCCGGCTTCGGCGGCCGCCCAGGCGGTCCTGGCTTCAACGCGCATCCGGCCGGATTCGCCGGCGTCAACCGGGGTTCCGAGTTCAACCACGCTTCCGGCATCAATGGCGGCGGCTATGGCAATCGCGGCGGCTTCAACAACGGCGGTGCATATGGCGGCGGATACGCGGGCAACACCGGCGTGCAGCGTGGCTTCAGCAACCCCGGCGGTGCGGGCGTGCCTCGTGGTGGTGGTACCTTCAACCCCGGCGCGAGCGGCAATATCAACCGTGGCGGCGCTTATAACGGCGGCGGCGCGCCTGCCGGCCGAGGCTTCAGCGCGCCGAGCAGTGCGCCACGCGGCAACAGCGGCGGCGGCAACTACAACAGCGGCGGCAACTACGGCGGCGGCGCTCGCAACGCGGGAGGCGGTGGTGGCGGCTTCCACGGCGGCGGTGGCGGCGGCTTCCGTAACGGCGGCGGTCATCGCTAACGCGGTTAACATCAGCTGACTGCGACAAGGAACAGCCTCGCTGTCGCCTGTCGCAGTCAGCCGATAAGATACCCGATCGCGACCCCGCGCAGCCTCTTCAACACAGCCGCTCTAGGAACGAGCCCCGCCCAAACGCCACACCATGGCTGCGATGCGTTCCAGCGCTCCTGGGCGCGCGAGCGCCTGTGCGCACGCCGCCATCGTTGCCCGGCGCGGCGCATCCTCAAGCAAGGTGCAAAGCGCCGTTTCGAGCGACGCCGCTGTCAGATCCTTCTGTAGCAGCAGCATGGCCGCGCCAGCCTCGGCGAGCGCCTCGGCATTTTTTCTCTGGTGATCGTCCGCCGCCTGCGGAAACGGCACCAGCAACGACGGCTTGCCGGCCGCGCACAACTCCGCGACCGTGCTTCCTGAGCGCGCCAGCACCACATCCGCGGCGGCATATTGCGCCGGCATGTCAGCTAAAAACGCCTCGACCCGCCAGCGCTCCGGATCGGCGCCACTGGCGAGGTAGGCCGCTCGCGTCGTTTCGAGGTGCCGCGGCCCTGCCTGGTGCACAATGTGCAGATCCGGCATCAAGCGTAACAGCCGGTGCACGATGCGTGGCAACAGGTCATTGAACACCGCCGCCCCCTGACTACCCGCCGTCACTAGCAGCTGTCGCGGCGTCCCGGCCGGCTTCGGTGGCAGCGCAAAGATCTCCGGCCGTACCGGCACTCCGGTCACCTCGGCATGGCGAAAAAAAGGAACGGTCTGCGCGAAATTTACCGCTGCGGCCTCCACAAACCTGCCGGCAAGACGATTGGTAAGCCCCGGCACCGCATTCGGTTCATAGGCCATCGTTGGCATACGCAGCAGTGCCGCAGCCAGGATCGCCGGTCCGCTCGCGTACCCACCCACGCCCACTATCACCTGCGGCCGAAACTGCCGCAACAGCTGCACGCAATGCGCAACACCCAACGGCAGATCGGTAACGGTCTTCAGCTTTGTGCGCAGGCTCACGTTTTTCAGCTGCCCCGAGCGCACCAGCTCCAGGCGGAACCCGGCTTCGGGCACCAACCGTGTTTCCAGCCCACGGGCCGTGCCGATAAACAACAATTCGGCCCCATACCGGTCGCGCATCTCGCGCCCAATCGCCAGCGCCGGAATCACATGGCCGCCCGTCCCGCCGCCCGCGATGACTACGCGAAATGCGGCTCTACCTGTACCGACATCCCGCATTAATCGATCTCGCGCGTCACGTTCAGCAACACGCCCATGCACGCCAGCGTCACAAACACACTGGTGCCCCCGGATGAGATGAACGGCAGCGGGATGCCTTTGGTCGGTAGCAGCGCCAGCACCACGCTGATGTTGAAAAAGGCCTGCACCAGGATGGCGGTCGTCAGCCCGAACGCGAGGAAGCGCGCAAACGGGTCTGTCGACAGAAAAGCCGCACGCAAACCGCGGTAACCCAGGATGGCGAACGCCGCGACAACACAAAGCGCGCCGATCAGCCCTAATTCCTCACAAATATTGGCGAAAATAAAATCCGTATGCGGCTCCGGCAAAAAGAAGAGCTTTTGTACGCCTTCCATCAGCCCTTTGCCGCGCACCCCGCCTGTACCGACGGCGATCAACGATTGCAGGATGTGAAAGCCTGCGCCCTTCGGATCGGCCTCCGGATCCAGAAACACCTTCATGCGCGCCGCGCGAAATTTCACGTGAAACAGCATGTAATACAGCACCGGCGCCGCACAGCCCAGCGCCACGCCGATCCACTTCATCTGCATGCCCGCCAGGTACAGCATCAACAGCAGCACCGCCGCACATACCATCGCCGTTCCCAGGTCGGGTTCTTTCAGGATCAGGGCAATGTAGACCAGCGGCGGCAGGGCTGCCGGAAGAATGGTTTCCTTGATGTTGTCAATGGCGTGCATGCGCGTTTGCAGAAACCAAGCCAGGAACAAAATAATCACCGGCTTTGCCAGTTCGGAAGGCTGCAAGGAGGTGCCGGCAAAACGTACCCAGCGATGCGCTCCATTCATGCCGCTCATCGCAAACACCGCCAGCAGCAGCACGGCGGTCACGGCCATCACCGGAAAAATGAGCTTGGGGTTGTTGTATTTGCGGTAGGGCACACGCATCAGCACAAACAGCGCCACAATGCCGAGCAATACCCAGACCGCCTGGTTGCGCACATACGCATAGGGCGAACCGACGGTCGCTTTGGCCATCACGGCGGAAGCTGAAAACACCATCACCAGCCCAAACAGCACAAGAAGCAACACCGTGCCGAACAGCCATTTATCCACACCGACACGCTTTGCCATACCCTCACTCTGTAAGCCGGCTTCCGGCCGTTCGCTTCAAT
>CAXTRN010000076.1:0-10691 GCA_964246645.1 uncultured Acidobacteriaceae bacterium | reverse complement strand
AGTGCTTTGAATCTTTGCCCGCGATGCTCGTAGTTCTCGAACTGATCGAAGCTGGCGCATGCCGGCGCAAGCAGCACCACATCGCCCGGTTGCGCCTGTGCGTGCGCATAGGCGACGGCGCGTTCCAGCGTACCCGCTCGTTCTATCTTCGCGATCCCCGGCAGCTGCGTCTCGATCTTTTCCGCGGCGGAACCAATGGTGATAACCGTTTTTGCGCGCTCTCGCAGCAGCGGCGCCAGCACACGGTAATCTCCATCCTTGTCTTTGCCGCCAAGAATGACGTGCACGCCGCCCTCGAAGGCCTCCATTGCTTTCATCGTGGCATCGACGTTGGTCGCCTTTGAATCGTTGAAATAACGCACGCCGTTCAACGTCCGCACAAACTCCAACCGGTGTTCGACGGCTTTGAATGCTCCCACCGCCGCCCGAATTGTTTCACGGGCGATGTCCGCGAGCCGCGCCGCACACACCGCCGCGAGCACATTTTCTATATTGTGCGCACCCACCAGCGGGATTTCTGCAACCGGCATTACCGGCTCCGGCGTCGCGCCCTCAGCCGCGCGAAAGAAGATCGTTTCACCGTGCACAAACGCACCCTGTTTTACCTGCCGCCTGCCGAACCAGAAGATCTGCGCCCTGGTCTTGGCCGCAATCCTCTGTGTCGCTTTGTCGTCGGCATTCAACACCAGAAAATCTTCCTGTGTCTGGTTCTCCGTGATGCGCGCTTTGGCCGCGGCATAGTTTTCAAAACTCCCATGGCGATCGAGATGATCCGGTGTGATGTTCAACACCAGCGCCACCCGCGGCCGAAACTTTTCGATCGTTTCCAGCTGAAAGCTGGAAACTTCCAGCACATTCCAGGTTTCCGGGGTCGATGCCGGTACCATCGACACCACCGGCATGCCGATATTGCCGCCCACCAGGGTCGGCTGGCCGCTCGCGGCAAAGATTTCGCCCAGCAGCGCCGTTGTGGTCGTCTTTCCATTCGATCCCGTGACCGCGACGATCTCACCTTGCAAAAACTGCGTACCCAGCTCGAGCTCGCCGATGACGCGCAACCCCAGCGAGCGTACCTGTTTCAACTCCGGCACATTGAGCGAGATGCCCGGCGAAACGATAATCAAATCCTGCCGCCGAAAAGTCAGCAGCCCGTGGCTGCCGGCTTCGACGACGATGCCTTCGTCGAGCAACTCAGGCAACTCAGCCACCGTGGCCGCAGGCCGCGAGTCACTGACTGTTACCCGTGCGCCGCGTGCCTTCAAGAAACGCGCCGCCGCCAGGCCGCTCTTCCCCAGGCCGACCACCAACACGCGTTTGTTCTCCAACGTCATCACCTGTGTTCTCGCACCCAATTCAAGCAATTCGTCACTATCGCAGCTTCAATGTCGTCAGGGCAAATAACGCAAAAACGAGTGCCATGATCCAAAAGCGCACGATCACTTTGGACTCAGACCAACCACCCAGTTCGAAGTGATGATGCAGCGGCGCCATGCGAAAAATGCGCTTGCCACCACGCAACTTATAGCTGCCCACCTGCAGAATCACGCTGAACATTTCCAGAATAAATACGCCGCCAATAAACGGCAGCAGCAACTCCTGCTTAATGATGACCGCCACCGTGGCAATCGCGCCACCCAAAGCCAGCGAGCCCACATCACCCATAAAGATTTCTGCCGGATGTGCGTTGTACCAAAGGAAGCCGATGCTGGCACCGACCAGCGCGCCGCAAAACACGGTCAGTTCACTTACCGCCGGCATACGTTGCAATTCCAGGTAATCCGCAAACACCACGTGCCCGCTCACATAGGTCAGCACTGTGAGTGCACCGGCCGCAATGATTGTGCAGCCGATCGCCAGGCCGTCCAAACCGTCGGTCAGGTTGACTGCATTGCTGGACCCTGAAATCACGAGCACCACGAAGACCACAAACGGCAAAAACGCCAACGGCCAAAGATGCGTATCCGTCAAGCTGTACACGATGAGGTCGGGCCTTAGCTTCTTTAGGAACGGCACCACCAACCGCGTCGAGTACAGGCCTTCGCTGCGCAAAACCAGCAGCGTCATCGCGATCGCACAGCTGGCGGTCATTTGGAAGAAAAGCTTCTGCCGTGAGGTCAAACCGAGGTTGCGCCGATGCACCACCTTAATGTAATCATCCGCAAAGCCGATCGCCCCAAAGGCCACGGTGGCAAACATGACCAGCCATACAAAGGCATTCGACAGGTCGCTCCATAACAGCGTCGGAACGAGGATCGAAATGCAGATCAGCACGCCCCCCATGGTGGGGGTTCCCATCTTTTTTTGATGGCTTTCCGGCCCTTCCTCGCGAATGTACTGCCCGATCTGAAACTCCCGCAAACGGTCGATCACAAACGGACCGATCAGCAGGCCGATCAAGAGCGCCGTCAGGCTCGCAAACACGCAGCGAAACGTGACATAGCGAAAGATGCGGAAAAATCGAAAGTATGGAAACAGCTTTTGGTAGAGCAGCCAGAAAAGCAAGGTTTGGCCTCAGGGCGCAGGTTTTGTGCGTAGATAAAGCGGGTTGCGTGGATAAATCAGCGTATCGCGGCAGCAATGGGCGCGGCGCCCTCTGCGGTCCACGGCTGGATGGACTGAAGCTACGGAATTCCTTTACCCGGCCATGGTATCGCTCGCCCGGCCTGGAACCAAGCCCGCATTTGGCCCGGTCCGCAGGTCTGCCTTGGCCCGCGTTCCTTCTGTGTCTTCCACGTTTTCCAAGGCGTCCAACGCCCGTTCCAACCGCACCCCCCGTGACCCCTTGAGCAGCGCAAGGTCACCGGCACGCAGGTTTTCCCGTAACCACGCACCGGCCTCTTCGGGCGTGTCGAAAAACAATGCTTGGCCACCCGCCTCCCGCGCCGCTTCCACCAAATGACGTGCCAGCCCCTGCACACCCACGACGACGTCGATGCCTATCTGCGCCGCTGCCCGGCCGCACTCCGCATGCAGCATCGCGGCTTCAGGGCCCAACTCCAGCATCTCGCCCGCCAGAAGGATGCGGCGTTCTGCATCGCTGTTTGCCAGCATCGAGACCATTGCCTGCAACGCATGCGGGTTGGAGTTGTAACAATCGTTGATCAGCCGTGCTCCACGCCAGTGCCGCACCGTGCCGCGCTTTTCTGTAGGCGCAAGGGCCTCCAGCGCCTCGCAGCAACTGGAGAGCGGCACCCCCGCCGCCAGCCCCACGCTGATGGCAGCCAGCGCGTTGAGCACATTGTGCCGCCCCAGCAACTGCAGCTGCACGGAATGCTGCAAAGCCCCGGCCTGCACCAGAAATCGTGTGCCCGCCAACCCCAGTTCTTCCAACTCCACCGCGCGCACCGCGCACCTGGGCCCTGTGCCGTAGAGCACGGCACGCTCTCCTCTAGCCGCTCCGAAACGCGCGACCCGCTCATCGTCGCCGTTCAAAAATGCCAGGCCGTCCGCCGGCAACGCATCCACCAGTTCACGCTTGGCACGCGCAATCCCCTCCAGTCCATCCGGAAAATATTCAAGATGAACCGCAGCTACATTGGAGACCACACCCCAGTTCGGCTCAGCGATGCTGCACAACGCAGCGATCTCGCCGGCATGGTTCATGCCCATTTCCAGAACAGCGACCTCGTGCTCGGGCTCCAGCCGCAACAACTGCAAAGGCAAACCGAAATGATTGTTCAGATTGCCCTCTGTTTTCAACACGTGCAAACGCGTGCCAAGCACGGCCGCGACGCACTCCTTGGTGGTGGTTTTTCCAGCCGAACCGGTGATGCCGATCACGCGCTTGCTTCCTTCCGCATCCCCGGCCGTGCCCGTATCTGCACCCCAGGCCCGGCGCACAGCCCGCGCGAGCCTTTGCATCGCCGCCAGCACGCAATCCGCATCTTCATCCGGCACACGTAGCAGCTTGCAGCTGTCGATCGTGGGCGGCGCGAGCCAACGCATACTCACCACCGCCGCCACGGCTCCGTTGAGCAGCGCGGCCTCGACATAGTCATGGCCTTCCACGCGCTCGCCGCGCACTGCAAAAAACAGCTCGCCCGCCGCGATCGTGCGTGAGTCAATCGAGTATCCAAACGCAACGGCGTCTGAACGGAACTCGCCCTCGGCATGCAGCCAATCCGCAATCTGCCCCAACGTCAACTTCACGCGTTCACCTCAAGCGGCTTCGCAGCCTGCATGCTCCTGAGCATGCGCGCGGCTTCGGCCACGTCGTCAAACGGCACCGGTCCATCGGCAAAGATCTGCTGCTTCTCATGACCTTTACCGGCAAGCAGAACGATGTCTGCCGGCCGCGCCGCTTGCAACGCCATGGCGATCGCGGCACGCCGGTCCGGCTCTACTCTCAGCGTCGCGGGTGTGTCGCGCACGCCTGCCATCACCTGCTCGATGATCTCGAGCGGCGGCTCCGTGCGTGGGTTGTCGCTCGTCACGATCACGGTATCGCTGCCGTCCCCGGCAACCCGACCCATCTTCGGGCGCTTGATGCGATCGCGATCGCCGCCGCAGCCGAACATCGTCAGCACTCGGCCGCCATGCGCGGCGACGCTTTCCCGTGCCAGCACCAACAGATTCCGCAACGCATCTTCCGTGTGCGCGTAATCGACGATGACTGTGAAGCCCACATCGCGCGATCCCGGCACCACCTCGAAACGCCCAGGCACCTGCTGCAAATACGCTGCTGCTGCGGCCACCTGATCCAGCGTAAGCCCCCGCGCCAGCGCCGCACACATGGCCGCAAGCAGGTTGTATACATTCACACGGCCGCTCAACGGTGAGTGGATCGGCACGGCGCCCTGCGGTGTCACGAAGTTGAAGCGAGTCTCACCCAGCGCAAGCGACACCTCTTCGGCATAATGAGTTGCCCCCGCACTCGGACCGATGCCGTAGCGCATAACGAACTCTTTGCCTTCATAGGCGTCGATCATCTGACCGGCATAATCGGCATCCCCGTTGATGACCGCGATCCGCGGCGGTGGTGTACCCACGCCGCGGAAGAGGCGTGCCTTGGCTTCGGCGTACGCTCGCATGCTGCCGTGGAAGTCGAGATGATCCTGGGTCAAATTCGTGAATACCGCCACATCCACAGGCAGCCCCCAAACACGTTCCTGCACGAGCGCATGCGAGCTCATTTCCATCACGGCTTCTGTGCAGCCGCTTGCGATGCCTTCGCGAAATAGCGCCAGCACATCGCGGCTTTCGGGCGTGGTGTGCTCACTGACGCGCACCTGGTCGGCAATGCGTGTTTCCACTGTTCCGATCAACACGCTTTTGCGCTCCACGCTTCGCAAAATCTGCGTAAGCAGAAAAGTCGTCGTCGTTTTACCATTGGTGCCGGTGACGCCGGTCAACGCGAGCGCCCCTTCCGGGTGGCCGAAGACCTCCGCACTCACCTCAGCCAGCGCCCGTCGCCCACTGGCCACCAGAGCCACGGCTAATTCGGGTTGCTTGCGTCGCAGTTGATCGAAGCTTTCGGGGGAATCGGTCATCAACGCCGCCGCGCCCTGCTGCAACGCCGCCTGGATAAAACGGTTTCCATCGACACTGCCGCCGCGCATCGCGACAAATACATCGCCCGCGTGCACGCGTCGCGAATCGTACTGCACATCGCGAACGTCGATGTCATCGCGCCCGCTCGTTTGCAGCGTCGATACGGCCGCAAGCGCCTGTTTCCATTGCATAGCTTCGATCCTACCTGTGATCCCAGGCAGGACCCACAGATGCACGCTTTCTCAGTACGAATCCCGCTGCGCCGCTCTTTATCTAGCGACTATCGCGCAAAGCGCACCACAACCTCAGTCCCGGACGGCACCATCGTTCCCGCAACCGGCGCCTGTTCTTTTGCCAGGCCGCTACCCACTGTTTCCACACGCAGCCCGACCGAGCCCGCGCGTTCCACGACGTTGCGCAGCGCGGCTCCGTTGAAGTCCGGCACCGGCACACGTTTGCTTGCATCGATCACCACCGCGCCATTACTTTTCGCCTCGATTGCCGGTGCGATTCGCGGGCCCACAAGCGGTTTATTTGCGGCCGTATTTGCATCCGGCATCAAGGAAGTGGTGTTGCCGTTTCGATGAAAGTTCGCCAGCACACGATCCGGCAGATCGAGCCAGCTCTTGCGCGGAGCCACCTGCGCCGCCGCAGTCTCCTGGGCGCGGTCCGCTTCCAGATTCGCCGCCATCGCCGCTGCCGCCGCAGGCTGCCGCAGCGGATCGTCCGCAGGCAAACTGTTGATCTCCGCAAACATCGAGTTCAGGTCCGCGACGTCGCTCCGGTCCGGCACATCTCCGGGCTCAGGCGTGTTCTTCGCCTCTTCCATCTGCTGCTTGGTTTTCAGTGGTTGATCGTGCGGGACGCCCAAATATTCCAGCACTTCCTGTGCAATCTGCGCAAAAACCGGTGCACTCGCCGCACCGCCGTAGTGGGCATTTTCTCCGCCCGCCGTCGGCGTATCGATCACCACCGCGATCGCAATAGCCGGGTCGCTTACCGGCGCAAACCCCGCGAAACTCGCCACCAGTTTTGTATGCGAATAAGTGTGCGTCGCCGGATCGACTTTTTCCGCGGTGCCCGTTTTGCCGGCCGAACTGTATCCATTCAGTGCCGCTTTTTTTCCCGTGCCCTCAGTCACGATCCCCTGCATCATCGCGCGCATCGTCGCCGCAGTCAGCTCTCGGATCACCCGATGCGAGCCTTCCGGCAGGGTCGCCGGCATCTGCAACTCCGGATGAAAGGGATCGCCCTTCAAACGCGGGTCGCCCTTCATCTGATCGGTCGATTGCAGCAAAATGTGCGGAGGAAGATAGGTGCCGCCATTGGCGATCGTGGACACCATCGACACCAGCTGCACCGGGGTTACACCGATCTCCTGGCCGATCGCCAGCGACAAAATGCTTGTCGATCCCCATTTACGCACGGGGCGCAACAGCCCGCGTGTTTCGCTCGGCAACTCGATGCCCGTTCGATCGCCAAAGCCGAAACCACGCATGTAGTCGTAGAACTTGTCAGGCCCCACCTTGAGCGCCATCTTGGCCGCGCCCACATCGCTTGAATGCTCCAGCGCCTGCTGCACCGTCACCACACCCATGTGGTCGGACTTGTCATCATGCAGCGTGCGGCCGAACATCGTCATCGCCCCACCCTGACAGTCAACCTTGTCGGTGGGCTTCACACCCGCGCCATCAAGCGCCGCGGAGTACGTGACGAGCTTAAAGGTTGACCCAGGCTCATAAATGTCGCTCACCGCAAGATTTGTGAGCAGGTCCGCGTCCATATGCTTGGAATCGTTTGGATTGAACCGCGGCGAAACCGCCAGGGCAAGAATCTGCCCGGTGTGCGGGTCCTGCACGACCGCCGTTCCATGCAAAGCCTTGGTCGCGGCCACCTGTGCATCCAGCGCGCGCTCGGCCATGTATTGAATGTTCGAATCGATCGACAGCACAAGGTTTTCCCCCGGCATGGGCTCGTTTTCCTCTGAGCCCATCACGTGCCGCTTCGCGTCCACCGCCGTCAACATGTGGCCGGGCTCGCCATGCAATTCCTGGTCGAAATTGCGCTCCAGCCCACCCAGGCCTTCATCGTCGGTGCCTACATACCCAAGCACATGCGCCGCCAAATCGTTATTCGGGTAAAAACGCTTGAACTCCTTTTGCAGGTACACCCCATGCAGATTCAACTCACGAATGCGCTCAGCGGTTTCAGGGCTGACTTTGCGTGCGACCCAGGCAAAGTTTCGCGACGCATCGAAACGCGCCAGAATGCGGTTCTTCGTCGTGAACTGATCCTGCGGATCGACATGCACGATCTTCGCCAACAGCGCCGCTTCGGATTCTTTGTTCTCGCCCAACTCCGTCGGCACCGCATACACGCTATCCACCAGCACCGTCATCGCCAGCTCGCGCAGGGTGCGGTCATACAGCACGCCACGCCGCGGTGCGACTTCAAAGCCGCGCTGCTGCTGCCTGGCCGCGGTCTTCACGTAATGATCGTGCTTGATGACCTGCAGCCAGGTCAGGCGACAAGCAATCGCGGCGACCCAAAGGCCGAAAACCAGCGTGACCCAAACGAACCGCACCCGCCGAATAGGCGCGGTGAGGGGACCGCCCGAACGGGCAGTGGCACGAAAGGCGGGACGGGAGCTTTGTTTCGACTTCATCAGGTTTCGTCTGCTATTGCTGCAATTACATTCGGAAAAAGCGCTCAAAAGGAGTATCGCTGGCGCCGTACCTTTCCGTTCTCAAGCCGCCAGAGCCTTTGTCGGCTCCATGCGCCGGTCACCAGGCCCGCGGCGGCTCCTGCATCTGGGCGAGCACAGGTTGCACTCCGCCCTCGCCATCAGGCCGCACCACCTGCCCCGGCATCGGTTCCTCCAGGCCAAGCTGGTGCGCGATACGATCGATACGTCCAGGATCGCTCAGCTGCGCCTCGTTCAACCGTAACTGCCGGTTTTGTTCGCGCAACTGTTCCACCTGCGTTTTTTGCGCTTCCACGCGGTAACCCACTTCGATCGCGGAAAAATGCTGCCAGACATACACCATCGTCAACGCAAAGAACAGGCTCATCACCAGGGTGAAGGTACGTACCTCGCGACGGCGGTCCGGATCATCCGCTTTCACAATCCGGCTGTTGTCGATGTGCTTGGCAAAAAACATCTCAGGCGTGGGGCCGCGGCGGCGTGCCCGTTGCGCCTCGAACCGGTCCCGGTTCAGCACGGCAATGGTTGCCGGTCGCCCGCTGCTTGCCCGTCTTGTGTGAATGCGCTCCATAGCCGCCTCGCCGCCCTTTTATCCGTATCGTCTTTGCTGCCGTATTTCACTTACCGGCCTGTCAATCCCCTTTTCGGGGGACTCCGCCGCTTCTTGCACTTCGGTTCTGCCTTTTCTCCGCAACCACCTTGGGGAAAACCCTAGTATCCCCTGTGGTTCCCTTGCTGGAAAGCTGTGGAGAACTCAGCAACTCCGGTTTTCCACACATCATCTGTATACGCGAAGGTGCTAGGACGTATCCGCAACTCCTCGCAATCCTTATCGATGCCGCATGCGCTGCACACTTTCAACCCGTTCCGCCGCCCGCAGCTTCGCACTGCGCGATCGGGGATTGCGTCTTGACTCTTCTTCCGCGGCGATCAGCGGCTTTTTGGTGAGTACCTCCATCGTGCCGGCACGCGCCGCCTCACGAAAGGCATCCTTCACCAGCCGATCTTCCAGCGAATGGAAGCTGATCAGCACCACACGCCCTTTCGGCTTCAGCAACGATCCCGCGCTTCCGGTTACCGCCCGGAGCAGCGATTGGATTTCTGCCAGTTCTCCATTTACGCGAATTCGAAGCGCTTGAAAGGTCCGTGTCGCCGGATGAATCTTGTCGCCTTTCATTGTTGGGGCCGCGGCCGACACCACTTTGGCTAGTTCCGCCGTTGTGGCAATCGGCCGGGCCCTCACAATGGCTCTGGCGATTCTCCGCGACCTCCTTTCCTCTCCGAATTCGTAAATCAGGTTCGCGAGATCTTCCTCGTCCGCCTGATTTACCACCTGTTCGGCCGTTTCGCCGCTGCGCGGATCCATCCGCATATCCAGCGGCCCTTCGGCCCGAAAACTAAATCCGCGGTGCGGGCCATCGAGTTGCAAGCTGCTCACGCCGAAATCGGCAAGCAGCCCATCGAGGCTCCCGGGCGCCACCTCTTCGGCGATTGCCGAAAACGCGCGGCTCACATAGCGCACCGTCGGCATCTCCGGCCCCAGCTCGCTGGCGATCTGCGCGAGCCGTGCCTCGGCCTGCGCCATGGCTTCCGGGTCGCGATCAAATGCAATCAGCGTTCCCGCAGCACCCAGCCGTTGCGCGAGAGCAGCCGAGTGTCCACCCAGCCCCAGCGTCGCGTCGGCATACACCCCCCCGCGCCGCACCTGTAAAAGGTCCATACTTTCTTCAAGAAGAACCGGAACATGTTGTGGCCGAGCTGTTTGTTCCATCGCTCGTCCACACATGCGTCCCCTGGGGGACTTCCCTTCTAAACTCCTGCTGCCGCCAACTCGTCAAACTCTGTATCGGTCAGCGGGTTGTGCTCAAATCCAACCCTGATCCGTTCGTCGTTCACCACCACCAGCATGTTGCGCTGGCCCATCACGGCCACATCCCCGGTCAGCTTGGCTGCTTCCCGCAGGGTTTGCGGAATCAACAACCGACCCTGTGCGTCAAAGGTCGCCACCTGGCCGTAATAGTTCGTCACATCCAGAAACTTCCGCTTGGCCACATTCATGGAAGGAATCTTTTCCAGTGCCGCTTCGATCCGCTCCCACTCCGACATCGGGTACACTTCGGCCCGTTCGCCGTCCTTGCTGGTGATGAAAAACTCTTCCACCCCTTCGTCATCGAGCTGCCGCTTGTATTCGGCAGGAATCTTTAACCGGCCTTTCTCGTCCACGCGGGTGATCTGGCTGCCACGAAGTTTCATCGTTTCCCTTTGGCAGGCAGCCGGAGTGTTCTGCTCGCTCCGGACCCGGACTCAGGGGCTTTGTTACTCTTTTCTTTCCTCGAGCTCCCCTTTTGTCCCTTTTTCACCACTTTTGACCACCGCGTGAACCAAGAATGCTTCATTCCCGGCCGGATGTCGAGCCCTAAAGGACACGACGCACACCCTTTTCAAGATCGTGATGTGGAAATCTCGTCTTATTGTGCGCTACAGAAATGCAAATACC
>CAXTRN010000075.1:14606-16071 GCA_964246645.1 uncultured Acidobacteriaceae bacterium | reverse complement strand
CGTATTGATGTCGGAGTTCACCGAACGCTGCCGCCACACGCCTTCCAGCGCAAAAAAAGCAACCGGCTGAATGGTGACCCCTTTGTAGTGGAGCGTCGTCGGCGAGTTGATCTCCTGCTGCACCTGGGCCTGGTTAGCCACTACCGTGTCCGTCAGCGTTTGATCCTTGGTCGCCAGGTCTCCCACGGAAACCTTCAACTGCTGCAGATCCTGCGCATTCTGGGTGCTTTGCTGCGCCGCCTGCGCGGTCGCCGCGGCGGCCGAGGCGATCTGCGATTGCGAATCCGCCATGGCCTGCTGTGCTTGCGCGACCTGCTGATCGCGCGTCGAAAGCTGAGCCTTCAGATTGGCGATCTGCACCTGCTGCCCGGAAACCTCGCCCCGCAGCTCCGTCAGCTGCCGCGTGGTCGCGCCTTCCACCGGCTTGCGCTCTACGCGCCTGGCCGTCCGGCGCACCGGCCGATGTTTTGCATGAACCGGCTTCTTCGCCGCTGCTGTTGTTTGTGCTCCGCCCGTAGCGGAAACGAGCAGCGCCGTCACCAACGCCGTCATCAACCTGCTTCGCTGTTTCATCTTCCCTCGAAAAAAGAGTGCCGAGTACACGCCGAAACCTCGCGCCCTACTTTGGTTGTACTGGCTCTTTGATTTCTATCCTTTCAAGAAAAGTTGAACGCGCCGAGAAGCTAATGTTAAAGGAATGTAAAACGTACAACTTCTGACCCAGAACGCTACACCCTGCTTGTGGGAATGTGGGTATTTTCCATGCCTTCCGTCCTCCCCTCAGTGGCCGGGGCACAGGGCAGCGTAAACACGAAGCTGCTGCCGCGCCCCAGTTCGCTTTCCACCCAGATGCGGCCCCGATGCGTTTCCACAATGTGCTGCGCAATCGCCAAACCCAGCCCCGTGCCGCCGGATTCCCGGCTGCGCGCCTTATCTACGCGATAAAACCGCTCAAAGAGGCGGGTCTGGTGCTCGGACGCAATGCCGGCACCGAAATCGCGCACCCGGAACTCCACCTCCGGCTCGTCTTCCTGCTCGACCGGCGTCAAAAGCCGGGCCGACAATTCCACCACCGCCCAGTTCTCTTCCCCACGTCCATAATTCAGGGCGTTTTCGATCAGATTACTCAGAATCTGCAGAATCGCATCCTCATCAGCCAACACCTCGACCGGAGGCAACTCCCCGGCGACGGCCAGGGTGCCGCCCTTATCGCGAAACAGCCCGGAAACGGCCTCCACGCACTCTTCCATCAGCCGCTCCACCGGCACCGGCACAGGAAAAAGTTTCCGGTCCCCGCTTTCCACCCGCGCCAGCGCCAGCAGATCGTCGGTGAGCCGGCCCATGCGGCGCGCGCTCTTCAAGATCGCCTCCAGGAACTCCTGGCTCCGCTCGGCCGTCATGGCCGACGCCCCTTCCGCCGTAGCATCGTCGAGCGCTTCCAGCAGCATCTCGACGTATCCTTGAA
>CAXTRN010000075.1:0-14506 GCA_964246645.1 uncultured Acidobacteriaceae bacterium | reverse complement strand
CCTTCCGCCGTAGCATCGTCGAGCGCTTCCAGCAGCATCTCGACGTATCCTTGAATCGAGGTCAGCGGGGTGCGCAGCTCATGCGACACATTGGCGACAAACTCCCGCTGCGTGCGTTCCACCTGTTCGATCCGGGTGATGTCGTGCAGCACAATGACCGCGCCGCCGCCGGGAGTGGGCGCCGCCGTGACCTCGACGATATGCCCCGGCAGTACCGTTACCGGCCGCCGTTCCACCCGTTCGCGCGTTTCAAGTGCAATTTGCACGCATTCCAGCACCTCCGGCGCGCGTACCGTTTGCACCAGCGAATACCCTGTGCGCACCGAGCCGTGGGCCGCCCGCACCAGCTCCTGCATCGGCTGGTTCGCCCACACGATGCGTCCTGCCGCGTCGATGGCGGTCACCGCATCCTGCATCGCATTCAACAGCGATTCCAGCTTGCGCACACTTTCCTGCACGCGGTCCAACTCGGTTACCAGACGCGGGCTCGCCGCCGCGAGTGCCTCCGCCACCTCGGCCAACTCGCGCATTTTTTCCGAGGCTGGCACTGGCGGCATCGCTGCCGGCAGCTTGTCGATACTCCGCTGCAGGTAATCCGCCTGGTCCACCACCGCGCGTGACACCACACCCGCCAAGGTCAGCGCTGCCACCATCCCCAGGACCACAGCCACCCACACCTGCGGTCGCCAAAGCAACACAGCCCCAAACAGCGCAAATCCTATCCCGGCCCAAAGCAACATCAGCAAAAACAGGCTTGGAGGACGTGTGCGCATGCTTCGAGTCTACCGTTTTGGCCTTTCTGCTCGGTCTACATAAAGCGCTGGGCGCTTTGGCAAAGACCCGGTTCCTGCAGGCCAATTCCCAAAAACAGCCCTCAACTGCTGGTTCGCCGCGCCAAAGGCTCAAGCCCACGGGACGGCGCTTCACGCCGCCTCACGCGAGCTTGCCTTCTGCCTCCGGCCGCACCGGCGGAATATCGAAACGGTATCCCGCCCCGCGCAAGGTTTTCAGATAGCGCGGCGCATCCGGCTCGGCTTCAATCTTTTCCCGCAACCGCCGCACATACACATCCACACTGCGCGGCGTCACAAAACGGGCGTCACCCCACACCGCATCCAGCAGTTGGTCGCGGCTGAACACCCGCCCAGGATGCCGGGCCAGGTATTCCAATAACCGGAACTCCGTTGTCGTGGTGGTGATCAATTCGCCACGCACATGCACCTGCATCGATCCCGAGTCGATCTGCAAATCCTCAATGACCAGCAGCGCCGCCACCGTTTCGCCCGGCGCCTCGGAACGCCGCAGCACCGCGCGCACCCGCGCCAACAGTTCCCGCATTGCAAACGGCTTCACGATATAGTCGTCCGCGCCCAGTTCAAGGCCCAGCACCCGGTCGTCCTCGGTTGCGCGCGCTGTTAAAAAAATCACCGGCACGTGGCTCAAGGTCTGACTGCGGCGCAGCTGCCGGCACACATCCAGCCCGCTGCCCCCGGGCACCATGATGTCCAGCAAAAACAGGGCCGGCCGTTGCCGTTCCGCATCGGCCACAATCGAGCCCGGCGTGGGATACAGCCGCACCGTATAGCCGGCGCTTTCCAGCCGGTACTGGATCAGTTTGCGGATCTCCGCATCATCTTCAAGCACAACGATTGTCTGGTTCAACGCCACTCCGGTTCTTGCCTCACCGCGCGATCCCCGCAAACCGCAGGCCGCTCTTCACCACGTTACGGGCACCCAAGCGGTGCGAATGCTAACGCAAGGTAAAAATGGGGCGGACCTCCGGTTTCCGGCTCCAGGGCTACGCACACCATAAGGCGGAAAGCTGATCCAGAAAAGGTGATCCAGATTGGCGGTCGGCGATCTGGCGTTTCCCAGAATGACACGGCAGAAACCAAAGTACCGCAATATGGTTACGACCGGTCGCCCGCTTGTATCACATCTTCCCCGTCTCCGTCCCAAAACGATGTATGATCCTGCCTAAGCATCACTCTTTCGTTGTACTGTTCTGCTGTGCGGAGGCACTCATGCGCTACACTTTTCCGACCCTTTTGGCCCTTGCGCCCATGGCCGGACTCCTTTCCGGTTGCGCGATGGCCCCGCTCAGCAGCGCCAACAGTGCCACCAATCCTAGCCCGGCCCAGACCAGCCCGGCCCGCACCGTCAAAGGCAAAGCGTTCGGCGGGCAACTCGCCGTTTCCGGCGCCCTGATCGCCGTTTATACCTACGGCACGGGCGGCTACGGCTCCACCGGCACCCTGCTGGCCACCAGCACCACCGACACCGCGGGTAACTTCAATTTCACCTTCAACTGCCCGACAGCCGATGCGCCCGTGTATGCCTTATCCATCGGCGGCAATGCCGGCTTCGGCACCAACAATGCGCTCGTTGAAGGCGCCGCGCTCGGCACCTGCAGCGCCGCCGATGCAGCGCCGTTCCTCACCATCAATGAAGTGAGCACGACCGTGCTGGCGTTTTCGCTTTCGCACTTCTTCTCGTCCGCTCTGTCCGATGGCACCAGCAGCGACCACTTCGGCAGCCCGGCAAGCCTGAATCCGGCCATCGCGCGAGTCAACAATGCGCTGATCCCAAGCCTGATCGACGTTCCAAACGGGTATCCCAAAGCGTCGACGGCTACCTTCACCAACGAAGCGTCCAAGATCGTCACCCTCGCCAACATTCTTGCCAATTGCGTCAACACCGCCGGGTCTACCTCCACTGCCTGCCAAAGCCTGTTTACGGAAAGCACACCGCCGAGCGGCACCGCGCCCACCAACACGCTTGAAGCCGCGATCGACATGGCGCTTTATCCGCAACACAATGTAGCGCAGCTCTTCGACCTTTCGGGCTCCGGCTCCTTTGACGGCGGCATGACCACGGCGCCCAGCGATTGGACGCTCGCCGTCAGCTACACCGCACCCACCTTCGGCCTGGGCATGAATACCCGTACCGTGTCCACCCTCGACATCGACAGCACCGGCCGTGTCTGGTTCCCGACCAACGCTGCGGGCGCGGTCGGCGTCGCCGACTTCGATCCAAGCACCTCGTCCTTCAGCTCGGTTTATACCGCGCCCGGGCTGGTACGCCCCGAGCAGGTCGCCATCGACCTCGTCGGCAATGCCTGGGTCACCGATGTCAGCTCCTCCGTGGTGGCCGGCTTCCCTGTCACGAATCCCGGCACCCCCACCGTTCTTTCGCTGCCAGGTACCACCTCCACTGCGCTCACCATCCTGAGTGACGACACCGTGCGTGTCGCCGTCGTTTCCAACGACACCCAATATCCCAGCCTTGCCCAGATCACCCACACCAACACGCCGGCCGCATATGCGCCCGTCAGCAACACCACCGTGAGCGCGCCGGGCTACTTCGGAGCCAGCCTCGCCGCGGACACCGTCGGCGGCTCCGCCGTTTCGGCCAACCACGGCACCAGCCCCCGTTCTTTCTATCTTTATGTCGATCCAGCCATGAACTTCGACTTCATCACCTCGCAAACCAACGATTCCGGCCAGCTTCTCTTCACCGGCAACGATTTCGTCAGCGCACGCGCCGGCTACTCCGTGGAAGGCGACGGTCTTTGCATCTACACGCAACAAAACTGCTACAGCATGCAGAATGAACAGGCCCTGCGTCACCCCAGCGGCATGGCGATCGATGGCGCTGCCAGTCTCTGGCTTGCCGATGAACTCACGCCGGACGTGCAGGAGATCCAATTCACCAACGGCTCTTATCTCGATACCAACACCGTTCCCAATAACCTCATCTACCCCCACGGCAGCGACAATGGCGGCACCCTGCAACACCCCACCGGCATCGGCGTCGACAACACGGGCAACATCTGGGTAAGCAACATCGGCTGCTACGGCAACGGTTGCACCCCGGCGCCCTTTGTTCTTTCCGAGATCATCGGCGCTGCGGCCCCCACCGTAACACCGGTCTCTTCACAGCTGGTCATCGCGCCCGGCGTCCCCCCGGCGGTCAAAACGGCGAACCGCCTTCCCAAATAGGCTCACTCGCTCAAACTACCGGTTGTTAAGAAGAGAGCCCGCTTTGAGCGGGCTTTCTTCTTTACGCAGCTGTCTACAATCTAGCGACAAATCCTGAAATCCTAACTGCAATCCTGTCCGTGACGCCGTCGTTGATACATCGGAATGCCCAACGCTCGGCGTACACTGACATCCTCCGCATCCCTTGGCGGAAGAAAGGCGTGCATGACCAAAGCCACCCTCACCGACCGCGTTGCCGCCCTCGGCGACCTCACCCGGCGTGACAGCGAAGTCATCGTCGAAACCATCTTCGACGCAATCGTGGGTGCGCTTCAGGCCGGGGACAAGGTCGAAGTGCGCGGCTTTGGCAGCTTTCGCACCCGGCAACGCAAACAACGCACTGGCCGCAATCCAAAAACCGGTGTTTCCGTCCAGGTTGCCGCAAAAAAGGTGCCCTTTTTCAAGTCAAGCAAAGAATTGCGTGCCCTGCTCGGCAACGATGCCGCAAAAGTTACCAAGGACCCCGACGACGCCGACGACTGATCTTCGGTGAGTCCTGGCCGAACGTCCGACACAAACACACATTCAGGCACGCAAAATTCGTGCACAGCTCTGCCCTGCAACGTGGAGCGTGAAAACCCGAAATCCTGAACAGGGCAAAGCGCTCTTCAATCCGCCGCGCACGCCGCCGGATGTATAACTGTGAGCAATGTCCACCCCGGCCATCGAAACCACCGATCTTTCCCGAACCTTCCAGGGTTTCCATGCGGTCGATCGTTTGAACCTCACCGTCGACGCCGGGCAGTTCTTCGGCTTTCTCGGCCCCAACGGTGCCGGGAAATCCACCACGATCAAAATGCTCACCGGCCTGCTGGCACCCAGCGCCGGCGCCATTCGCATCTTTGGCGAAGACCTGCTCGCTCATTCCGCTGAGGTGAAGCGTCATATCGGCGTCGTCCCGGAAGGCATGGCGCTCTTCGGCCGTCTCACCGCGCCGGAGTATCTACTTTTTGTCGGCCGCATGTACGGCCTCGACCGCACCACCGCACAAGCGCGCTCCGCCGAGTTGCTTGAATTCATGGGCTTGAGCCACGAACGAAAAAAGCTGATCGCCGATTTTTCTCACGGCATGGGTAAAAAGCTCGCCCTCGCCGCCGCCGTCATCCACGGTCCCAAACTGCTCTTTCTCGATGAGCCGTTTGAAGGCGTCGACGCCATCGCCGCCGGCCTGTTGAAGTCCATGCTGCAGGGCATGATCGCCCGCGGTGCGACCGTTTTCCTTACCTCGCACGTGCTTGAAATCGTCGAGCGGCTGTGCAGCCATATCGCCATCATCAACCGCGGCCATCTCGTCGCCCATGGATCGCTCGAAGAGCTTCGGACCGGCGTGCAAGCGCGCCTGGCCACACCGGCGGGCGACCTTGCTGCACCGGTCCACACCCTCACCCTGGAACAGATTTTTCTTTCTGTCGTTGGCGAAGAGGCCGCCCCGCCCGCACATCCTGAAGGGGAACTCGCGTGGCTGAGCTAACCGGGACAGACCACCTTTCCCCCGGCATCCCCCCTGCGACGGAACAACTCCGTGCCATCGCCTGGCTGCGTTGGCGCGTGCTGGCCAACAGCTTTCGGCGACGCGGCGGGGCCGGCGAACTCATCGGCCGCATCCTTATCCTTCCTTTTTTTGCCGCCATTGCGCTCGCGCCCACCGTCTTGGCGGGTTTTCTGGCCTGGTACTTCGTGCGTGGCGGCGAACCGACCCACCTTGCCTGGGTGCTCTGGGCCGCCGTCGCGCTCACCCAGTTGCTCAACGTCAACCTCGGCCAGCCCGGCACCACCTTCGACCCCGTCGAGCTGATCCGGTTTCCCATGCCGTTGTCACGGTACGTGCTGGTGCGCTTCCTCTTCGGGCTGCTCAGTCCAGGTAATGTCCTTGTCGGTCTCATGTCTGTGGCCGTGGTGGTAGGCGTCACTGTTGCCGCACCGCACCTGTTTCTTCCAGCGCTGCTCGCCATGGCCATTTTTGCGCTCACCAATGTGCTGTTCACACGCATGATCTTCGCCTGGATCGACCGTTGGCTTTCCACACGCCGCGCCCGCGAAGTTTTTACCGCCTGCATCTTCGTGGGCTCGCTCGGCATTCAATACGCAAACGTCCGCTTCAACCCTGGTTTCAACCACAACCGTCATCCCCGCGTGCGCAGTGCTGAGGTGCAGTCCTGGCAGCGCTTCGCGCAACGGACGCACCCGTTCGTAGCCTTTCTGCCGCCCGAATTAACCTCTGCCGCCATCAGCGCCGCCGACCGCGGCCAACTTCCGGCTTTCTTTGCGCCCATCATCGGCTGCATCGGGTTTGCCGCCTGTTTCCTAGCGATCTACGCCCTCCGCATGCGTACTGAATTCCGTGGAGAAAACCTAAGCGATGTCGCCAACGCCACAGTGACCGGCGCAGGGCCCCCAAAAACCGCACGCAGTCCCAACGCCGCTTCCGCACGCTTCCTTAACGCTCCAATCCACGCGCAAACCGGTACACCGGCAAACCGTATTTTTCCGGCGTCCCTCGGCCCCCTGTTCGGTAAAGAACTGCTCGTGTTACGTCGCAACATCGGCCTGTTTTACGGTCTGGTCGCGCCCATGGTCATGGTGTTTCTCTTTGCCGGCCGCCTTTTCGCCCACAACGGCTCGCATTGGGCGCTGTTGACCGGCGTCGCCTATGCCCTGCTCGGCATCGCCCCCATGAGCTACAACGCTTTCGGCACTGAAGGCACCGGAGCCCAGTTTTACTTCTTCGCCCCTGTGCCGTTACGCGAGGTCTTTTTCGCCAAAAACGTCTTCACCCTCCTGCTCGCCTTCGTGGAGGTCCTCACGATTGTCGCCATCACGAGCTACGTCGCCGGCCATCCGAACCTGATCGACGCTCTATTCGCGCTGTTGTGGGCCGTCGGTACGCTGCTGCTCAACACCACGGTAGGAAACCTGCGCTCGGTGGCGGCTCCCAAAAGAGTCGTCCCCGGTCGCTCCATGAACAAAGCGCAGTCCCCGGTCAGCGCCTACATTGCCATGGGCATCCTGATTGCCTGCGCGGGCCTCGGTTTCGGCGTCGATCTGCTGGCGACCTACCTGCACCAGCCTTGGCTTGGGCTCGGGCTCATGCTCGCCTTCGCCATCGGCGGCACCGTGCTCTATGCCCAAGGCCTCAAAGGCATCACCACCTATGCCCTCAACCGCCGCGACACCCTCTTTGAGGAACTCGGCAAAAAAACGTAACGCGCGTCTGCCAGCCAGCGAGCCCAAGCCCTGTCGGCGACCGCGGGCGCATCCCGCAACCGGTCGCGCTTAAGACGCCACCGCCCCGATCACGCTCAACATCCGGCCCGCAAACCCATGCTCCCCGCGATGGCTGTAATATTTGCGCGCTCCATCCGGCAAGCGCGAACACGCCGTGCACTCCCCAACCACGCTGATCCGTTCCGCCGCGACGCCCGCATCCACAAGCTGCTGCCGGTTGGCGGCTGCCAGATCCAGATGAATCTGCGGCCCAATGTGTGAATGTCCCGGCGCCCGGGCGGTCAGGAATAGCAGCGGATATTTTTCGCGCACCGGGTCGGCATCGTACACGTCGGAAAACAATCTTCCCGCGTACGGGAATTGACTCTGGAAATCGAATCGCACCTCTTCCCCCACCGCAAAACAGCACGCACCGATGGAGGGTCCGATCGCCGCGACCAGATCCTTCGTCCGTGACCCGTACCGCAATCGCAGGCTCCCGATGCCGCGTTCCACGATGCGCGCCAACGTCCCACGCCACCCCGCATGGAAGGCCGCTACCGCGCGCGTGCGCGTGTCCGCCACCAGCACCGGCACACAATCGGCCGTCACCACGCCCAGCAAACCACCCGGGGCCTGGCGCAACAAACCGTCTCCCCGCCGCCGTGCCTTGCCTTCCGGGGTCATCCACAGGGCGTCGCTTCCCTCCAAACCCGGCTGGGTGGTGTCCCATATCAGCCCACTGTGGATCTGGTGCAGTGTCACCAACGGCAAAGCGACATCCCCGGTCACAGCTGCCAGAAATTGCTTTCGGTTGTTCGCAACGATGGCCGGGTCGTCCTCACCGGTCCAGCCCAGGTTTTGCTCGCCTTTTCCATAAACGGTCGATCGCCCACCCTGCCGCGTACTGAAGCCGGCGCGCAGCCAGGGATACTGCTCCCATCCCGCAACCCGCTCCACCCCTGGCGCTGCGGGCGCGTGCTCGGTCGCCGGACGCACCCGCGTCTGCCGCGGCTCTTTTACCCGTTCTCCGGCCTGCCATGCACGCGCTCGCGTCGCCCGCCGCCCATGCTCCAGCCCCACCGAAGCCAGCAGCGCATCCAACGCCCCGATCGCCTCCGGGCTTTCCCGTGAATCACTCATAACCCTGTATGCTACCGATTCCATCGGCACCATGGCGTTCGTTTATCCCGCAAACGAGAAAAAGGCCCGCTTTCCAGCGGGCCCGAGAGAGGCGTTTAGGGGGGAGGTACTGAGGAGGAAGGAAGGGTGCCCAAACGGGCAAAAAGAAGAAAAAACCAAGGAAGGACAGTCTAAGGAACGCCTCTCAATTAAAGGATTAGACGCCCGCGCCGCCCATAGGTTGCTTAAGTCGACAATATGATCCGGTTTACTGGGAGCAGCGTTCTCCCGCCCTGTGCCGGCAGGATCCCGGCGGAATGACTACAAACCACAATCGCTCTAAAAAGCGTCGGGGCATCAGCTCTTACTGCGAGCCGCGACTTTGCGCTAAACGGGTGCCTCACCGAACCGGGTACCCATCTTCGTTGCTGAAGCCGGTTTCCTCGCGCCGGAGTTGCGTGTGCCTGCCCCGCAAGGTAGCATCCGCAACGAAACCATGTTGCCGGCCATTCCCACACGTCCGTTGCCCATCGCCGCTTTCCCGAAGCTTTGCGTTCCGGTCTCTGGCGCGACCACTGAAGAAATCCTGGCCCATGCCGCAGCCCTGCTGCCGGCGTATCCTTTTCAGGAACTCCGGCTCGATAGCCTGCCACGACCCCAGGATGCCATAAGCGCCATACAACGCTATGCGCATGCCCATCCTTCCGCGATCCTGCTCGCTACCTGTCGCCGCCTGGCGAGCGGGGGACAATTTACCGGCTCATCCGGTGACGAACTGACCATTCTTCTTGCTGCCGCTCACGCCGGTTGCGCCATGGTCGACCTCGCCCTCGAAAGCGCTGAAGCTCTTGGACCGGCAGCGATTCGTCAGCTGCAGGCCACAGGTACACGGGTCGCGCTCAGTTGGCACGATTTCCAGCAAACTCCCGATCTTCGTGCCGTTCTCGAACGCATGCGACCGTTCGCGCCCGATCTATACAAAATCGTGCCCACGGCCCGCTCCCTGGCCGACAACCTCGCCCTTCTCACCCTGCTTGCCGAAGCCAACCGCGACGGCGAAGCCATCGTCGGCATCGCCATGGGCGAGGCGGGTACGCCTTCGCGCATACTCGGCGTCCGGGCGGGTTCAGCCTTCACCTTCGCCCCCGTTTCCGCAGCAGCCACCACCGCACCCGGCCAACTCACCGCCGACGCTCTCCGACACCAATACCATTTCGACCAGCAAAACGCGGAGACCCGCATTTATGGCGTCGCCGGTGATCCGGTCCGCTCCTCCCTGTCCCCGGCCATGCTCAACACTGCCTTTGCCCAGGCAAATGTGAACGCCGTGTACCTGCCCCTGCTTACGCGCAGTGCGGAAGAGCTCTTCGCCCTTGCCCGCGCTTTGCCCCTGGCCGGCTTTAGCGTCACGATGCCGCTGAAGCAAGCGGTATTGCCTTTCCTCGATCGCATCGACCCGCTCGCGGCCCGCATCGGTGCCGTCAATACTGTCCGCCGCGAGCCGGACGGCAGCTTTTCCGGGTACAACACCGACGCCGCAGGCGTGACCACGCCCCTCGCCCAACACCTTGAGCTCGCAGGGGCTCGCATCCTCGTCGTGGGTGCCGGGGGCGCGGCGCGGGCCGCCGTGTTTGCCTGCAGCGACCTCGGTGCCCAGGTCTTTGTCGTAAACCGCACCCACGATGCAGCGGGGGCGCTCGCACACCAGGCCGGAGCAACGGCTCTCCCTTGGGAGCAACTCTCCCATCAACCTGCCCTGGAGGGCTTTACGGACGGCCTTAAAGATGGTCCTCCAGACGCCCGTACCTTCGACGCCCTCATTCAAGCCACTCCCGCCGGCATGCGCGGCAACCCCACTGACCTCCCCCCCGACCTCGAGCAGGTACAAACAAAGCTCGTCTTCGACATGGTCTATAACCCGCTCGAAACGCCCCTCCTGCGCCTCGCCCGCGCCCGAGGACTCGACACCATCTCCGGCCTGGAGATGTTTGTTCACCAGGGCGCCGCCCAGTTCGAGCTTTGGACAGGGCAACGTCCAAAGCTCGAAGCCATGCGGCAGACCGTCCTGCAGCACCTTGTTTGAACCCCTTGAATCACCGTTGAGCCTCAACGGCAATGAAACGCCGGGGCGCGCCCGCTCCAGCGATTCGCCCCGGGCGTTCTGCCCCCGCATACGTCGCTTACCGCCTACACTTCCGCGTATTCCTGCGCGATCCATCCGCGCAAGGCATCCATGCTGACGTCTTCGCGCCCGAGAAATGCCTTGACCAGCGCACGCGCCGGCTGCGAGCCGCCCGGCTCCAACACCGTGCGCCGATAGCGCTGACCGGTCTCACCCCCCGGCCGTTCCGGCCTTCTTTCCTCATCCTGCGCAAACTGACGGAAGAACTCCAACGCGATCACCTTGTCGTACAGGTAGGTGTAGTAATTCGAGGTGTAGCCGACCAGATGCGTAAACGCGGCATACATCCGATTGCCCTCGACAAACTCATACCGCGAAAACCGGTCGTAGCCGTCGCGCAGCAGGGTGTCGAGATCCAGGTCCGCCGCCCGCCGATCGTGCGTCTCCATGGAATAAGTGGCGTACATCACCTGCGTCATTGTGGAAAGTGCCCGTCCGTGGGCACTCGCCTTGGTCATGCGCGCAACAGTTTCATACGGAATTGGCTCTCCGGTGTCCACATGCCGCGCAAAGGTGCGCAGCAGATCGGGATCCTCAAAAAACTCTTCCAGCATCTGTGAAGGTACTACCACAAAATCCCCTTCTGTCGCGATGCCGCACTGCCCCGCCCAGCGCTGCTGCCCGCCCAACACCTCATGCATCAGGTGGCCGAACTCGTGAAAATAGGTGACCACATCAGCGTATTGCATCAGCCCGGCATCGTTCGCCGTCGGTTCCGGGAAGTTGCAAACCAGCGACGCTTCGGGTACCTGCCGCCCCGAAACGCCGCCAACCAGCGAACACTCCGAAAACCACTTGCTTTTGCCTTCACGCGGATGCATATCGAGGTAAATACGACCGATCACAGCCTGGGGCTCGCCCGAGTCCTGCACCGCACCCTCTCCATCCTCCCCTGCGTCACCGTTCCTTCTCCCGTCAAGCACATCGAACGCCTTGACCGAAGCGTTCCAAACCGGCGCTTCCAGAACCCGCTGAAAGCGCACCCCGAACAGCTTCCCGGCAGTCAGTAGCACGCCGGCCTCCACCTGCTCATACGGAAAGTACGGACGCACACTTTGCGAATCGAAGGCATAGCGCGCGCGCCGGAACTGTTCTTCCCAGAAGCGTGCGTCGGAAAGCGTCAGCGGCAGCGCATGCGGGTCGCGATCGCGCACAAAGGCTTCCAACTCCACCCATTCCCGGTCTGCGGTCGCGAGCGCCGCTTCTTCGACTTCGCCCAGAAATTTCCTCATGTTCGCCGCCGAACCCATCATCTGGTCGACGGTCGCCAGGTCAGCCCAGCTGCGAAATTCAAGCAGCGTTGCCATCTCCTCACGCGCTTGCAGCAGGTCGAGCAAGACCTGTTGATTTTCCGGGTAGCCGCGACCGTTGTACGCCAGATACAGCGCCCGCCGCAGGCTTGCACTCGCCGCATAGTTCATCACCGGCGTCATGTCGGGTGGATCGGTGGTAATCACAATCGGCCCGTCTGCCACCAGCCGCTTACGCGCAGGTTGCTCTCCCACGGGGTCACCCGGTTGCGGCGCCACTTTGTGCATGCCATCTTCCCGCACACCTTCTTCCCGAACACCATGGCGCAGGAGGTAGTCCTCCGGCAAGCCGCGGAGATCGTTCGGGTCCTGCACCTCTACCCGGCGCACATCGTCCTGCACCGTGCGGCTGAACTGCATGCTCAACTCGGTCATACGGTCCGCAAGCGCGCGAATCCGGTCACGGGTCGCCTCATCCCGGTCCACACCCGAAAGCCGGTACCCCAACAAGGTGCGCTCGAGGTAGAAGCGCGTCGCCGCCTCTTCTGCGCCTGCGTCGATTGCTTCCAACGCCCGGTACACCGCTTGATTCAAACTCAGCGCCACCGACGCCGCACTCACCTGCTGCGAAAGCGCCTGCACCGCATCACGCACCCCGGCCAGCGGATGGACCATAAACATCACGTGAGCCTGGCTGCCCGCCATGCGCAGGTGCCACACGGCGCGGTCATACGGCTCCAGCGTGTTTTGGACGGTCCTTTCTCCGGTAATAGCCAGCAGATCGGAAACAGCCGTTTGGGCCCCTTGCAGGTGCGCCGCGACCCAATGCTCCGCGTCCTCCGGGGAGCGCAGCTCACGCCCCTGCGCATTCCAAAGGTGCAGCATGTCTTTCGGTTCAAGAGGCGTACCGGCGACTACAGCTTCCCGCTCGCCTGACTCCCTGCCGTCCTTTGCAACCCCTGTCACCGCCGCTTCCACCGCATTCGTCATTTGTTCTCCAGTCCATTCCAATCCAGAACAGCGCATCACGCCATGCCACTTCAGTCTGACGCAAAACAGCCCCAGCGGTCGCTTTTGTGCCATAACGACACACTCGGCAACACTCGGCAGAGGCGATAGACTGAAGGTGTTATGCGCTTCCTGATCGTTCTGCTCGCGCTTGCCGGTTTGATCGACTCCGCATTGGCCCTTCGCATCCATTTGCAGGACCCCGCGGCAGCCCCGCCCTGCGCCGTTACCGCGCAGTGGGACTGCGGCGCCGTTAACCACGGTCGTTTTTCCGTTTTTCCACCCACCTCGTTCGATGAAGCGCCTGGATCGAAGAAGGTTCACCTCCCGGTCGCAATTCTGGGCATCGTCGGCTACGGTTTGATCGCAGGGCTGGCGCTCGCCAACCAGCTTTGGGCAACGCTGCAGGCCGCGGAAATCGGCTTCGCGTTTGCCTGCTTTCTCAGCTACACAGAGGCCTACATCATTGAAAAATGGTGCATTTACTGCGTTTGGTCACAGGCGATTGTGACCGCCATTCTGCTGTGCACCGTCGTGGCGCTCGTCCTGGAGCATCGCCGAAAACGCAAACCTGCGCCCGCTGCCGTTCTGGTCGCCTAGCCGGGCCGGCAATCGTAGCCGTTACAAGCCGGCGTCTCCCCTACAATCGGAGTATGTGGCCCAAAGCCTTTGCGCAGCTGGTCGAGCTCGCCCCGCACATCTCTCGCCTGCTGCCCATGGCGGACCGCTTTCTGCAAACCAAAAACCTGCCCGATGAGGGCAGCCGCAAAGCCCTGGAAGCCGTCGCCGAGGGATGGCGCGGTGATCTGCGCCAAATTGCCACAGCCCACGCAGGTTTGCAGGCGCAAATAGCCGAGTGCAACGACAAGCTCACCGTCGTTGCCACAACCGTTGCCGGCCTCGCAACCGACGCCGGTGCCGCCGCTGCCGATGCCCGCACCGCCCGCCTGACCGCTGAATCCGCAGCCGCATCGTTGGCCGCCTTTACGGCCAGATACGCCGCTGAATCCCTTGAACCGATCCAATCCATGCAAGGGCGTCTACTGCGGATCGAAACCCAGCAACGCCGCATGCTTGCGCTGCTCGGTGTGGCGCTGCTTTTGCTCGTCGTTCTGTGCGTCCTCGCCGTGCTCGCCCTCAACCACGCCCATTGAGGCCTGACGATCCAGTGGCCGCGCCTTCTCCCAATCCACATACCCAGCTCCGCCGCCGGGGCGGTCTCCGCGAGCTCGCCCGCACCCTGCGCCGCCAGCGGCAATCCAGCCGACCGGGGTCGCGTGCGTCCCTGTCCGGTCCTTTCTCAGGCACACAGCGGCGGCGGCTGTTGCTCTTTGCCCTGTGGCTCGTCCTTCTGCCCACCCTGGCGATCATCCTCTGGCCGGAGGTCCGCTCCGACCTCGAAGCAGCCGCCGTCCTGAAGCTGGTCGCCAATGAGCCCGTGCCCGAAGCGCTTCGCTGGGCTGTGCGCCATCGTGTCGCCGTCGATGACCTTTCCTTTCCAGCCACTGCGGGTCCGGTTCGGGCCCGGCTCTACACACCCACGGACCTACCCCACGCTCCCGCACTCATCGTCTTGCACGTCGTGCACCACCTGGGCATCGATGAGCCGCGCCTCATTGCCTTCGCCACCGCCATGAGCGCCTGCGGCCTCCGCGTGCTCACCCCGGAGCTGCCGGACATCAAGGATTACCACATCGGCG
>CAXTRN010000074.1:0-16175 GCA_964246645.1 uncultured Acidobacteriaceae bacterium | reverse complement strand
GCAAGCTGCCCGCACCCAGCCCCAGCCCCGCAACAGCCGTCCACACGCACCCAGCCATCATGCTCATCCGGCGTCCCCGTTTCCACCTCTGCACGCGCACTCCTCTATGCCTGGTATTTGCCCTTTATACTCGCATAAAGCGCCGGTCCGCTCCCTCATGCCTCCCAACCCTAGCGCCAATCCCAGCGCCAATCCCAGCAACGACCTCTCCCCAGCTGCCCCTGTCGCGATTGCCCTTCGCCACGTTTCACAAATCTTCGGCAGCTTCGTCGCCCTCCGCGATCTCAGCCTCACTCTCCCTGCCGGCAGCAGCGTCGTTCTGCTCGGTCCCAACGGTGCCGGCAAATCCACGCTCCTCAAACTGATTGCCGGGCTCACCACACCGACGTACGGCGAGCTGCAGGTCTTTGGCCAACCGCCTGCCCAGGCGCGCGGGCGCATCGCGTACATGAGCCACAGCACGATGCTGTATGACGACCTTTCCGGCACCGAAAACCTCGATTACCTGCTGGGTCTGCACAGGCCCGAGCTCAGCGCAAGCGCCCGTGCCGCGCAGGTCGCCGCCGCCCTCGCCGCCGTGCATCTCGATCCCACCAACCCGCGCCGCCTTGCCGAGTACTCACAGGGCATGCGACAGCGCGCCTCCTTGGCTCGGGTGTTGCTCGCCGATCCCGATCTTCTTCTGCTGGACGAACCCTTTTCCAACCTGGACGTCGCTTCGGCTCACGCCATGGTTTCCCGGCTGCGAAGCTACCTCGCGGAACCCGGCACGGCGGACCGGCGCCGCACACTGCTGCTCACCACCCACCAGGCAGAGCTCGCCCGCCCACTGGCCAGCCTCACCCTCACCATCGAAGCTGGCCGCCTCGTCTCTGCCGTCCACGCGGACCCTGCCTTCACCATGGCCGGAGCCGCTATCCCATGACGAACACTGCCCAAACCTCACATTCCGACGGCCGCGCATGATCTACGCCCGCCACGTCTTCGCCCACCTCGCAAAAGACCTGCGCCTGGAACGGCGCAATCGCGACAGCGTCAACGGCATGCTGTTTTTTTCGCTGCTGGTGGTCGTCGTCTTCGCGCTTGCCTTCGATCCCACGGCGTTTCCCACCATTGCGCGACAGATCTCCGGCGGCCTGCTTTGGGTCGCCATTCTTTTCGCCTCCATCACCGCGCTGAATAACGCCTGGGCTCGCGAACTGAGCCACGGCGTGCTCGATGCGCAACGCCTCGCCCCTTCACCGGCCTCCGCCCTGTTTGTCGGCAAAGCCATGGCGAACTTCCTCTTTGTTTCTGCGATCGAAGTGGTGCTGGCGCCAGTTTTCGCGATCTTCTACAACCTGCATCCGCTTGGTGAAACGTCGCTGCTGCTCCTGATCCTGCCACTTGGTACATGGGCGCTTGTCTCGAACGGAACATTTTTCGCCGGTCTCAGCCTGCGCACCCGCAATCGCGAGTTGTTGTTGCCGCTCATCCTTTGTCCCATCGCCATGCCCGCGCTGCTCGCCATGATCCAGGCCACGACTGACGTGCTCACGGGCGAGTTCGATCCCAGTCTTTGGATCAAGGTTCTTCTCGCCTACGACATCGTCTTCACCACAGCGGCCGTGCTTCTCTTTGGAGTCGTGCTCCATGCCGAGTAGCGCCTTCGAGCCCATCAACTTTAGGCGTCGCCGCGCCCGTGCACGCCTCGAATCCGCCGTAAAATAAGCTTGTGACCGCTATGACGAAAGACCGTGGAACTGGCCGGCTCATCGGCATCGTTTGGTTCTGTCTTACCCTCATCGTGCTTGCCATCGGCTTTGAAAAAGCCATGACAGCCCCCACAGAAGCCACCATGGGCAATCTGTACAGGGTCTTCTTCTACCATTTCCCGCACGCCATCCTCAGCTTCGTCTTTCCCTACCTGAACTGTGGAGCCTGTTTCGCCTACCTGTACTGGCGCAATCGCCATGCGGACCGTGCTTTGGCTGCCGATGCGTTCGCCCTGGCATCAGCTGAACTCACGGTCCTCTACTCGACCATCGGACTGGCCACCGGCATGCTTTGGGGCCGGGCCGCCTGGGGCATCTGGTGGACCTGGGACGCCCGGCTCACCAGCTTCCTGCTGCTTTGGCTCTTGTATGTGAGTTACCTGATGGTTCGCGGATTTACCGGTAATGGGGCCACCTTGCCCGGCAACGGCCATTCCGGCGTCCTTTCCGCAGTGCTGGGCGTTTTTGCCGCCATCGACGTTCCTATCTGCTACATGTCCATCCGCTGGTGGCGTACGCAACATCCGTCCCCGGTCTTTGGCGGAGGTGCTGATTCCGGCATCGATCCCGTCATGTACCAAGCCGTGTTGTGGAACCTTGCTGCCTGGGCCATGTGGGGAGCGCTGCTTCTTGGCTGGCGTTACGCCCTCGAACGCCGCCGCCAGCGCGCCGCCGCCGCACAAGCGCTTCTCTTCCTCAGCCGTGAAGCCCTGCCCACCATGACGGAGGTCGTTTAGCCATGGTTCCCTTCCACACGCTCGCCCAGCGGCATCTCGTTTATGTGTACTGCCTCGTCTGGCTGCTGCAGTTCGGCTATGCCGGCTGGCTCAGCAGCGCTTGGCGACACACGCGTCGCGATCCCTAATCCGACGCGCCTGAGAGAAAAAGCAACGGAGCCCAATGCTTTAGGCTCCGTTGTTCCGAGGAGTCATGCCGACCCGGCGCTTTCCAAGCCACCGTGTCTTCTTGGTAAACACAACCCTTGGCCCAGTGTTGCGGCGTCACATCGTCTTTCTCCGTTGCCGGAAGACCCCCTGGCCCATACACTCGGATAGGTGCTCCGTCCGTCGTCGATCCCCTTTGTGTTCCGTTCCTCTCTCGACCCCGGCCGATCACGCCCTTGCCGCCCGATGCACGTCGTTGCATTTGTTTTCTCCCTCGGCGTTTTCGCGCTCACATCTTGTCATCGTGACCGCTTTCCGAGCTTCGCCGCCGACTATCGCGAATACGCCTATGTCACCAACGGCAGCGCCAACACTGTCACCGTGCTGGATCTGGTAGCCCTTCGGCAGGAGCGCACGATTTCGGTCGGGCAACAGCCGACCGGCCTGGCTGCGAATCCCGTTCGCAACGAGGTGTATGCCGTCAATACCGGCAGCGACTCGGTTTCCGTTCTCGATACCGCCGACAACCACGTGGCTGCCACCATCGGTGTCCACCACAGTCCCTTTTTCATCAGCGTCGCCCCGGACGGCCGTCGCGCCTATGTCCCCAACGCGGGCTCGAACACGGTAAGCGTCCTGGATCTCGAAACCAGAAAAGAGATCGCCACCGCCGCCACGGACCAGGGTCCTGGCATGGCCACCGTAGCGCCCGATAATCGCGCCCTGGTGGTCAGCAACCGTAGCGCGGGCAGCGTTTCGCTGTACACGATAAACGTGAGCGGACCTAAACCGCTGCAGTTCCGCGAAACTCTTCCGGGCTGCCCCGGTGCAACGGATATCGCGATTTTGCCTGACAGCACCAAGGCTTTGATCGCCTGCTCCGATTCGCACCAGATCATGACCGTATGGCTCGGCGTTCCCGCCGATTCCTGGCGCGGCAAACAAGACGCCACGCTGCAACGGGATCATCTGCTCAGCTTCCTCGATGTGGGCAAAACGCCGACCCACCTTGCCCTCAAGCCGGATGGCGGCGAGGTGTTTTCCACCAACTTCGGCGCAAACAGCATTTCTGAGCTTTCCACCTGGACCAATGAGGTCAGCGGCACCTACTCGGTCGTCCAGCAACCCTCGCGCGCCGTCGTTAGCCGCGACAACACAAGCCTATGGATCACCGATTTCGGCTCAGGTTCAGCCAGCCTGTACAGCATCGACGACGGCCGCATCGTCGCCAGCGTGCGCACCGGGGCGCATCCGGATGCACTCGCGTTTTCCGCCGACGAACACCTGCTCCTCGTCGCCGATTCCGGCTCCGCCGATGTAGCCGTCATTCGCACCAACAGCCCCGGCAGTCCCACGCTTTTCACGCTGCTGCCGGCTGGCCCCCAACCGCGGGACATCGCCATCAAAGCCTTTCATACGCACTGAAATATCGGCAAACAATTGCTTAGGCAGCACTCTCCTCTTCCGCCTGCGTTTCCCGCAACGCCTGCCGCGTCGCCGACACATAGGCTCCAGCGAGCAATAACAATCCCGAGATGAACGCCCACATGATCAGGCTGACGGACACATAAAAAGGTCCATACACGGAATAAAAGTCCAAATGCGGCAGCGCCAGGATGTAGATGTACTTCGCCACCGTCCACAGCACGCCCATCACGACCGCCGTCGGCAGCACCGCGCGCGGCGGTACTTTGCGATTCGGCAGCCCCCAATAAATGAGAAAAAATAGCCCCACACTCGCCGCTAACGCGCAGATTTGCAGGAACAATTTTGCGATCAGGTTAAAGACGATGTTGTCTGTGTGCCCGAAAAACAATACGCCCAGAACAGTCCGTTGTGCTGCCGAAAGCGCTACCGATGCCATGGCTAAAAGCGCCACCCCCACCGCCAAACCAATGGAAACAACCTGGTTGTGGAGGTAGTTGCGATTTTTTGTCACACCCCAAACGCTGTTCAATGCCACTTCTAACGGCAAAAATACCCCTGTTACCGTGATAAACAGCATGACGAGAGAAAATGCCTTGGTTTGGGTGTGCGCAGACGCCAGCACACGCATGTGCCCCACAATCCAGGCCTGATTGCTGGGCAAAAAGTTGGCCATCATCTCGCCCACCACATCGGCCATCTTGGTCGAATGAAACACCTTTTGCGAGATCGTCAGCAGTAACACGATGAACGGAAAAAGCGACAAAATGACCTGGGCCGCCACGCTGAAGGCATAGGTGTGTACCTCCGTTTTGCTCATGTAATGCGCCAGGGCCTTCACCTGCGCCCAGGTGCCGGAAGCCGCAATCGGGCTTGCGGTCGCGGGCACGGCTGTGGGTGCGATCACTTTCTCCTCTTCCGCGGGGGCGTTCGCAACCGGCTCAGGCTTCGCGGTGCCTTTCGATCCCTCCGCCGCTGCTGGATTCTTCACCTTCGGCTCTGTCTGCTGTATCTTTGGTCCGACATCCTGAGACCCCATGCCGGTAGTCTACGCATCGTGCGGCTCAGGCGTTGCTACACTTTCCGGTCAGGCGGCGTCGGCGAGGTGTCCGAAATTGCGACTCCCTCTTTCAAGCTGAGCCGTTCCATCGCCCAAGCTGCCGCCTCGGCCAGCACAGGATCGTCCCCACGCGTCCAGCTTTCCAGTTGCGGCCGAAATGTCGCGTTGCCGCTGTTGCCCATCGCGATCGCCACATTGCGCTGCAACCGTCGACGGCGCGTGCGCTCCAAAGGTGATCCTCGGAACTTTCGGTTAAATGTCGCGCCGTCAAGCACGGCGAGCGAGGCCAGCGACGGATTTACCAGCTCCGGCCGGGATGCGAGCATACCGGAGCGTCCCATTGGCGCGTGCCGGTTCCACGGGCACACATCCTGGCAAATGTCGCACCCAAACACCTGCCGTCCCATCCCTTCGCGCAGCCCTGGATCGATGCTGCCCTTTTTCTCAATCGTGAGGTACGCGATGCACCGCGAAGCATCCATAAGTCGCGGTTGCCCGGCGATCCCCGATCCATGCAGGGCATCCGTTGGGCAGGCATCCACACATCGCGTGCAGCTTCCGCAGCGATCCGCGGCCACCGTCGGCCAGGCTGCCGTCGCTAGCTCGAGCGAAGTCACCACGACACCCAACAGCAGCCATGACCCTTCGGCTTGATTCAATACGCACGTATTGCGGCCGATCCAGCCGATCCCCGCGCGCGCCGCGTACCCTCGTTCCAAAATTGGGCCTGTGTCTACGTAGGCGCGAGTCTGGCAGAGTTCTCCAAAACGTGTGCGAATAGCTTCAGCGACTGTTTCCAGCCTCGGCAAAAGCTCTGCATGGTAATCGCTGCCGGCGCTTTCGCCCACCCCGCTGGGTTCCATGCCGGCATTGCCTTTGCCGCTCCACGCGTAGCGCGCAATCCAGCCTGTTCCCTCAGGCGCCGGATCGGTAGAACGGGGTGCCGGGACGTTGTAATTCACTGCACAAACCAGCACGGAACGCGCCCAGGGGATCGACCGTCGCAGGTCGCCCCGCACAAAGGACCCATCGGCATCCCGGCGCTTCAGCCAGTCCATCTCCCCGGCAGCTCCGGTGTCGAGCCATGCGGCAAACCGCTGAGCTTCAGCCTGCGCTGCCGCGTCTTCAGGGTCGGGAACCGCCGCTAAACCCGCCAGTTCGAACCCCTGTCCGCGCGCCGTAGCCTCGATCCACTTTCGATCCTCCGCGCCGAGCGTCGCTACCACCGGCCCGCTCTCTGCCTCGCCTGATACCGGATCTGACACTGCCGCAGCCTAAACTTCACTTGACCAAAGACAGCGAACCGAGCAAGCTGAGACCCTGTGGGCGCTCCCCCACCTCCGCCTGAGAAGCTCGGCGAAGGCGAAGCCGCCAGCAGAACAGCATCGTCAACCCGCTGCCGAAAGAGCCGACAGCACGGCCGATCCACAAGCCCATAAGGTGATGCCCCATTGGAAATGCAAGGCCATATGCCAGCGGCATACCAATTCCCCAATACCACACCAGACTCACGATCATGGGCGTACGCGTGTCGCCCAAACCCGTCATGGCCGAGGCGAGAAGCACAAACATCGTGTCCGTCATCAGCGCAATGGCACACACGACAAAGATCGGGGTCGCCGCCGCTACAACGGGTGCGCTATTGGTGTACAAACCGCCCCAGAAGTGTCCAAACGCGCCAAAAAGGGTAGCCGCGATCAACATGAATCCCAACCCAAGAAGAAGGCTGGCATCGGTGGCGCGCTTGACCTGCGGAAGGCTATCGCGGCCCGCGCCCTGCCCCACGCGCACGATCGTCGCATACGATAGCCCGTTCGGCACCTGATACACAAAGGCATTCAGATCAAGCACAACCTGCTGTGCGGCGAGCAGTGTCGCCCCAAGGCGCGCGCAAAGAATCGACATGTATGTTGCCACGCCCAGCTCGCCGAAATACTCCAGTCCACTCGGCCAACCGATCCGAAGTAACGCCCGCAAACGCGGCCAATTCGGCACGAACATCTGTCGCTCGACTCGAAACCCTCTTCGCCGGATCGCATACACCGTGCCGCCCACCAACAGGAGCAGCATGTACACCCGCACAATCACAGTCGACCAACCGGACCCGGCGATGCCCAGCGCGGGCGCCCCGAGATGGCCGAAAAGCAGCGCCCAATCTCCGAAAAAGTTAACTACCGAGGCGGTCACCAAAGAAAAGGAGACCAGGGCCACGTCATTGATTGATTGCAGGAAACGCCGCAAGGCCATGTACGCCATCAGCGGAGCAGTCGACCAGACCAGCGCATGGACATACTTCGTGGTCGCACCCACGATCTCCGGCGGCGTGCCCAAATGCGGCAAAAGGTGCAGCACGCCCAAAGTCGCCAGCATCACAAATGGCGTGGCGATCAGAGCGATCCAGAAGGACTGGAAAAGCAAATATACGCACTCATCCTGCTCGTCACGGCCGAATGCCTGAGCAATCAGTGTTTCCAAACCGTTCAGCAGATAAATGGAGGAAAAAACGATGGCATAGAAGATGGTGTTGCCGAGAGAAGACGCGGAGATCGCCAAAGGCGAATTATGTAAGCGGCCGACCATGAGCGCGTCAACGATATACGTCGACATCCAGCCCAGTTCGCCGAGCGCTAAGGGTGCTCCAAGACGAAGGGTGTAGCGCAACTCGGTCCGTAGATCCGAAGCAACACGCACACGGGAAGGCGAAACGTCAGCCACGACACTCAGAATCGTACCTCACCTGCATACCACTCCACCGTCTGACTGGAAACCCTGGCAAAATGTTGCACTGTGTACGAGGAGCTTTTCAGGAAAAGCAGCGGCTTTCCACCTGCACGTAAAAACCGCTTCGAGGCCACAACGAAACGAAATCACCCTGAGAATTCAGCTGTTGAAAATTCTACGCACATCTGTCACGGGCCGTTCCGGCTATGAGCAATCAGCTTGGAAAGCACTAACCGTCGATGACGATCAAAAAAGAAATGGCGGAGAGTGAAGGATTCCTTTACGCCTCCGAAAAATAACAATTAAAGTGGGCTTTTTGGTAAAGTTCTACTTGCATTCTAAGTTTTTTGTAAGGTAACACATTTTGAGCGAGGCAAAAACCAACAAATCTCCAACAAAAAAGCCACTCTGGTGAGACTGTGTAAACCGATGAGGGCTGGCGGCGCTACCCAGCGGTGATCGGGAAGAATGGTCGCTTGAGACCGGGATTCGCGATCGTCGCCGGGGTGGAACGCTACTTTCCGGATGGACGGTATCAAATCCGGTTTTATGAAGGTGCCCGAATGATCTACAAGGACGCTGGTGAGTTGGGTTCCGATGCACTTGCCGAACGGGACCGCGCCGAGCGCCTGCTACTCGCCAAAGAAGCCGTCCAAGCCGCTGGAGTCAAAATGGAGCCGCAAAACGAGCGGGTCCACCTCCGCCGGGCCCTCGACAAATTCATCATCACCACCGAGGATCGAGGATCGCAGGAGGCCGCCGAAGTCTACCGGTCCGCCGCCGAGGAGTTCCTAAGTATCACCGGGGTGACCTATGCCGACGAAATCACCGCCGACCTTATTTCCAAGCACCAGGGTGCGCTCCGCAAGCGGGGCTTAGCCGACCGGACGGTGGCCAACCGTCACCACAGGCTGATGGCTTTCTGCGCTACCTAAAACTGGACACCAAGACGCTAGCCCCGGCCAAACTCCGATACGGAGGAGGCTTTGCCCGAAGTCTACGGGGAGGAAGAACTCCGCATGTTCTTCGCCGCCTGCAAAGACGCCAAGCTTTCTTTGCCTTACGAACTGCTGCTCAAAACAGGCATGCGGGAGCAGGAGGCGATCCATCTAACGTGGCAGAGCTTGGACTTCGAGCGCCGGGTGTTACGGGTGCGGTCAAATCCGGAGTACGGATTCAAAGTGAAGGACAAGGAACAACGGGATGTACCGATAGCCGCCGATCTACTCACGCGGTTACAGGAATGTAAGAAGGAGGCGGGCGGCAAGCTCGTACTAGGCACAAAGACCGACAAGCCGAACACGAAGCTACTCCGCCAATTGAAGCAGGCAGCAAAATGGGCGGGCGTCAATTGCGGCCATTGCAACACCTGTATCGAGCGCGGCGAATGTGAGCATTGGTTCCTGCACAAGTTCCGCGCTACGTTCATCACCAAGCTGCTGCGCTCCGGCATGGACCTGCGAACGGTGATGAAGCTTTCCGGCCATAGCGATTTGGAATCGGTGATGCGCTATTTGAGCCCAGCCAGCGACGCTGCCGTGCAAAACCATATGGCGGCTATGACTTGGATGTAAGTCTACGATTGCTCGCCTTCTAGCCAAGCGGCGGTGAGAGCCGGATCGAACCGCACAAGCGAGCCGATCCGGAAAGAAGGCATGCGGTCCTTTTTCGTCATTGCGTAGATGGTTTTAGCGGAGATGGACAAGAGTTCAGACAACTCCTCCGCCGTCCAAGCCTTCCGTCTTTTCCGAATTATTGAGGCCAGACTCTGGTCTTCTGCCGCCGCCGTTATCGTTTCTCTTTGTCGCATGGGAGCCAATACCCACCGGCGTAACCGTTCCCAGACTTCGCCGTCTGCCCCTTTTGGGTTATCCCTTGCCCGCCCTTCCTTTTACGTCCCGTGCATGCCCGGCCAACAATGTGAATGGAAGCTGCGATGTTCACTGGTGCGCAGCGGGACCACACGACCCGATCAAAGTCCTTTTGACGACATAGGCGCTCCGACGCGTCCCTAGTTGCAAGATCATCAAATGTCTGTTGATTCTGCTGATATGGTGACATGACCAACGGGCCGCGCCACACGAATGGGACGACTTGGTCCACCGCCTAGCCTTTGTGACCGCAGCCCTACATGACCAGAACCAGATCGTCAAAGCCATGGCCGAGAAGCTCGAAGCGGAGCCGAAGCAGGTTCAGTCGTTCTTCAACACGCTGGCAAATACTCGTGGGCAACACCGCTGGCCTCCTTACCGGCATTGGCGACAGCGTTACCGCGTACGACCAAAGATTTCATGCACCGCGCGTACAGCATTTCAATTGATGTGGAGCGACAACTTCCGTATGCCCTAGCCCTGGACATTGCTTACATCGGCACTCGCGGCGCTAATCTCTCGCCATCGCCCTCCGCCAGTGTGGCTGTTAACATAAACCAGCTTGACCCGGGAAACTTCTCGCTCGGCAACGCCCTGAACGATTCGATCACCAACCCCTTCTACGTAGCAGGCGGCAGCGGCATTCAGGGGCAGACCACCTTCCCCCGGTCGTCTTGGCGAAATCCTCGGCCCGCTTGGCCTGTATCTTGGCAGCACAGGTGGACCCGGCGGCGAGTTCGTCTACTCCGTCCCGGGCTATCTTGCCCTGATCGACGCAGCCTCGCACGTTGGCGGCGTAGGTATCCCCGTTCCGCTCAATGCCCAATTTGAAACGACCTCTCTGCGCTGGAGGAAAAGCTTTCCAGTAAGACACGTGCTGTATACCTGATCAACCCGCATAACCCAACCGGTGCCGTCAGCGATCCAAAAGCTTTTTATCGTTTCTTAGAGGCCGCTGCTCAACGCGCTCCCGTCATCGTGGACGAAGCCTACCTCGAGTACACCAGCGACTTTGAACAACGATTGGCCGAATCGCTTGTGCGCCAAGGCGCTAATGTGCTCGTTTCCGTACCTTTCGACAAAATCAACGGTCTGGCCGGCTTACCCATGGGCTACACTCTGGCGCCTGCTCCCTTAGCGCGTAAGCTGCGCGCGAATGGCCTCGGCAAGGCCGAAGGTCTTGGTCGGCTGAATCTTGTTGCCGCCTCAGCAGCCCTGGACGACCAGGAGCATGTTCGACGGTTGCGGAGCACGATTGAGGCAGAACGAAAAAAGTGGATGGCCGTGCTCGACAGCTTGGGGTTCGAGCACACACAGAGCGTCACCAACTTCGTCTTCTTCAACGACCACGAAACTCAGACTGAGGTGGCTCAGAAGCTCCGCTCCAAGGCGATCGAAACTGCGAGGTCTTTTCCTCCCTATAGCAACTGGGCGCGCATCACGATCGGCACTCCGGCCGAAAACAGGCGCATACAACAAGCCCTGCAGAATCTTGGATCTGGCTGATCGTGCGCCCACGGTAAACCGCACGTAGGGTCTGGTTCAGCGTCACCTGCTTTAGTCAGGATGTTCGGTCCAATAATCGCCATTCTAGTTCTTTTGTACCAGCCCACGGCGCAACTCAGTTTTGAGATGGCGAATAAAAGCGAAGATGGCATACTCGGGCCATGCGCACCGCTTCTGCCTTCAATATCGCGCCCGGGTTAATAGCTGCGGTCCATCCGTCCGTGCTCCGTAGGCCTGAGATTGCTGGAGGCATTTCTTAAGGTAGCCGGTGAGCCCTTCTGCGGTTGAGCCGCAGCAGTATCGCGGCTTCCGAGGTGACCCGCTATGGGGAGACTTCACTCAGCACTGGGCGACCTGTGTCGCCTGCCAGCAGAGAGACCCTGATGTGTAGGCCTGAGCCATTCGGGCGTGAATTTCGCTAATGCGACTTCGCATTACCTATCCAGCGACTCTAAAGTGGAATCATCATCGAAAATTGACCTTCGAAGTGGCCTTTTCGGCGGGACGGAAAGGAGTACTCGGGACCCTGAATACAATACTGAAAGGACCGGAACTATCAACGAACGATGAACCCGTACTCTATAAATCCCCCAGAATCAGAGGTTACCTTCGAAGAACTTTGCCTCGCGGTGTTGAAGCGACATTTGAAGCGGGAGGGCCTCGAGCGGTTTGGAAAGAAGGGCGAAGAGCAGTACGGCATTGACATCTTCGACACTCTGGGTGAGAGCCCGATGTATGGAGCGCAGTGCAAACTCAAGGAATCTTCGAAGTCGCTCGAGCCGGCGGAGATCCGCGCAGAGGTGAAGAAGGCCGAAGCTTTTCCGGCAAAGCTCGACCACTACGCCATCATGACCACCGGAAAGATCTCCGGAAACGCGCAACTCACCATTCAGCAGATCAACCAGGAGCACCGTGCCGCGGGTTCCTTCACGGTGGAACTCTTCACCTGGGACAAAATTACCAAGCTCATACGTCAGTACCCGGGGATCGAGCAGCAATTCTACGGCGGGTTGCGCTCGGAGGAAGTGGCAGAGGTCAGGGTTAGGCTCGAGGCCATTCAGTCTGCAGTCGCAGTCATCGCGCCCGCCGCAGCTGCATCGGTGAAGACGGAGATCGACGCACTTATCGACGAAGCCAGGGAACGTATCAAGCCAGGCGGGGCGCAAATTGCTGTCAGCCTACTGCACCGGGTCCAAAGGCTCAAGGGAGGTGAACTGAGTGATTGGCATCGCTTCCGCGTCCTCACCAATCTGGGTGCGGCGAATCTAATCTTGGGCAAGGGCAATGAGGCGGCGCGCAACTTCCTGGATGCTGCACCGCTGCGTCCAGATGACGAACTGGCCGAGGCAAACGAGGTGTTGGCACATCACCTTTTGCTGCAAGAGCAGACGACACGCGAGAGAGCTCAAGCAGCGGCAGCGCGATTTCCGAATGCGACGCAAAATTCGCTCGCTCCTCATTCAGTCCGCAAAGCAAGATACACCTTACGCCGATCTCCTCGCGGACACGCCGGAGCATATGCGCTCCGATGCGGAAGTAGCGTCTGCGCTCGCACGCAGAGCGATGATAGCTGGCCTGATCGATGCCGGAATCGGACACGCCAAGGCAGCGACCGTAGACAAGCCCAAGTGGGACATGCCCATCTCCTTCTGGCCCAAGCCCACTTCGGGCGCGTGGTCATGGCCCAACGGACCCTTAAGCCGCTCAAGGCAGAAGAGAGGGAGAAGCAGCTCGAAAGCGCGAGCAGCGCGGCAGATGCGGCGATTGCCAACGCAGAGACCGACGACCTGGCCTACCTTAAGGCACAGGCGTTCGCACTCAAGACCGACATAGCGCACACGCAGGGCAGAAAGGAAGAAGCGTCGCGGTTCGCACGTGAAGCCTTCGCCGCCGACGCCTACGAACTCCAAAGTCAGATGGCAATTGCTCAGGCGGCCTTCGGTCGTAAGGACGTCGATGAAGGAATCCGGATACTCGAACAGGCCAATCTCCAATCGAAATCGATGCCGAACGTCTGCTTTATGCTCGGCAAAGCCCTGATGGGGCGTGGGAGGGACGAGGACATCGCCCGCGCCTTCACCGTATTCAGTACTGCCAATATCGGCAATCTCAAGCACGACCTCGTCGACCCGCTGACACTCGGAGCAATTCGAGCTCTTTTCCGCGCAGGCCGCTTCCAGGAAGTCTTTGGCTATCTGGAGCGTCCTGAAGTTAAGGGTTCGCCGGTGCTGGTCGCCACAATACAGGCTTACTCTGCACTGCGGCAGTCTCAGGAGACGCTGTCCTCTCAAAAGCTCGATGAGGCGCTTGCCTCCCGATGCCCAAAAGATACTAACTCAGTCATCGACTTCCTCGCCCGCACGCTGCTCGAGGCCGGGCGGCTGACCGATGCGCTGCCACTTCTTCAGGAGCTCTTTCGTGCTCAGACCTCCAACTTCGACGTGGGTTTGCTTTTCACCTGCGCCGGACGGCTCAAAAAAGACAAAGTGATTCTCGAGACCTGTCAGGAGCTCTACGATCGGGGAGTTCACGATTGGGAGTTCCAGGAGTTCGAATCGCAATACCTTGAAGAGTACGACCCAACGAAGGCGATCCGCCGGCTTGAGGAGTTTATCCGCGATCACCCGGAGCATCGCACCGCGAAACTGCGGTTGGCCATAGTTGCTATGCGATACGGAAAGGAGAATTTGGTTCAACTCGCGGAGGACGTTATGCCCTTACCGGAAGACCTGTCGATGCGCTACGCCGTCGCAGCCGTCCAGGTGCTGCAGTGGCAGAAACGAGAGATCTTCGCCGTCGAATACGCATATCGGGTACTGCGTGCCCACACCGACGAGATCGAAGCTCACAAGGCGTACCTCGCCAGTCTCAACCCGGGAGTCCGGCCTGACATTCCAGCCATGATGGAGGAAGTCGTCACCGGTACTGCTGTTCAGTACACGGAGAACGGCTCCAACGAATCGGAGTGGGTTGTTTTAGAGAACACCGACGCACCCAACGCGGCATTTGAAGAGATCCGGTCAACAGACGAGCTTGCGTTGAAGTTGTTCGGCAAACGCGTTGGCGAGACCTTTGTTCTGGCGAAGAGCCCGGTGAAGGACCGCGTCGCCATAATCAACCAGGTTCTCAGCAAGTACACTCGGCGCTTTCAGGCAATCGGCGAGAAGATGGAAATCAAATTCGGCGACCAGTCCGTGATCCGGACCATGCGAATACCGACGCCCGAAAAGCTGACTGTGGCAGATCTCCAGCCCATTCTCGACTCGGTCAAAGAACGCTCCGAGGCAGTGGCGAAAATTCGCGCGATCTATAAGACTACCCCCGTAACAATTCATCTTTATGGTTACCATTTAGGACACGGTGCTTATTAGGGCCTCTTCGACTTAGCTGTCTCCGAGACGGGATTTGTCCGCTGCGCCCATCCCAAATGGATCTCTTCGTCGAGGCCTTGAACAATCTTGCAACGAAGAGCACGGTAATCTTGGATGTCGTTGCCTTGGCAACGCTGCGCCTCCTTGGCGTCACGCGGCAGGTACTCACGAGCGGCGGGCCCGCTTCGCTCTCACGCCCGCCACCTTCACCGCTCTGCAGCAGCTGCGGGCTCAATCCCGCTTCGCCACAGCTCATGGAACGATGACCTATGAAGAAGGCCAGCACTATTTCAACCAGACCACGCAGGAGCAGTCGGACAGGGAGAAAGCCTCGTTTGAAGACTGGATGCAGACTGTCGAACAGAACACGACCACCCTGCCCGTGCCTGAATTCGCAGCATTCGATCCGGCTCGTCGCCAAACGCTTGAGCAGCTCTTTGGGCGAGATGGACTCGAATCGGCCGTTCTGGCTCTGACGCCTGGGAACATCCTTTGGACGGATGACCTCGCCTTGGCTGACATTTCCAAAACGGAGTTGGGAACCGAGCGTGTATGGAGTCAGGCCGCCATTGAAGGCCTCGCTAACCGGGGGCTGATCGACCGATCACTAGCAGATGAATGCCATGCGAAACTTCTGGGCTTCGGGTATTAATCAACACAATTCAATGGAGGGACGATCGCGGCAGCGTTGCGAGTCTCGATCGGATCGGTCGATCGATTTCCCATGAAGCAGGCCATCGATGCCTTTCGCGGGATCGTCGAGAACAACGGCATCATTGCGCTTCGTCAGCTTGCCGAATTTGTGTTGCGTATATCGATAGAACCGATGCTTCCAGAAACCAAATGCGTCGCGATCGTGAGCCTTCTGGACACGTTCCCCAAGGATGCAAGAACGCGGGCTCAAGTTAAGGTACTTAGGGATCAGTGTGCGCGCCTCATGCTTCTCCATCCTTTGGAACAACGCCGACTTGTGGCGCGCCTCGACCGCTGGATGGAGAAAACAATGGTCGTTAACCCCTTCGTAAGCGAGTGAAGAGTACGCAGGAGCACGCTCCTGACAGCAGAGTTCGACAAATGCGGGTGTGTTTACTTGTGAGCCTCTTCTCTGTCCTCATCGAAGAGGGGAACGAGCTTTGCAGGAGCCTTCTTAATCGTGAAGTCAAGCGTCGTCTGTTCGTGCCCGGGTGGATGTTGCTCACGCCACAATTCCAGAAGCAGGCGCGGCCACTCTGTAAGTACCGTTCGTGCGGTGGATCTTTGCGTGGCAGCCAGGGCAGACCGAAATCATCAGCGCCAGGACTGACTTCCCGGCACCCGGTGATGAGCGATCATTTCCCGCTTACGACCACCAGGAGCGTCACAGACGCGGCAACGGTAACCGTCGCGCTCTAATACTGTCTCGCGCAGGTCACCGAAGTACTCAGCATCCTGCCGCTTCAGGGTGTAGCAGCTCGCACAAAGCCCATTGGCAAGCACGTTCTCTCGCCCGCATGGACAATGCACTGCGCGTTGGACCAGCTTCGCCATCCCTGCCTACATTACCAGTGGCCGACTGTCTTCCATCACGAGCACATCCACCATCC
>CAXTRN010000073.1:0-16309 GCA_964246645.1 uncultured Acidobacteriaceae bacterium | reverse complement strand
CCGCTACGAAATTGAGTTCGAGGGCTCGGCGGATGGGCGCCAATGGACGGCATACCCGTTTCGCTACAAGCCGCAGGACCCAAAGGAGCGGCCACGGATTTATGCGCCCTACCAGCCGCGGTTTGACTGGAACCTGTGGTTTGCGTCCTTGACGACATGGCAGGCGGCGCCGATCGTCACCCGTACAGAAATTCGCTTGCTGGAAGGGAGCCCGGCGGTTTTGGGACTTTTTGCGGCCAATCCTTTTCAAGCGCAGCCGCCACGGTTTGTGCGGGCGGTGGTGTGGCAATACTGGTTTTCAACTGCCGAGGAAAAGCGGGCTACCGGGATGTGGGGGCGGCGGCAGTGGCTTGGCACCTATGCGCCGACGATTACGCGCGAGCCCGACGGAAGCTATGCAGCCGTGGCGGTGCCGACCTGGAACGGACCGCTGGACTGATATTTGCAAATCGGCGTTTGCATCGCGATGTGCATCGTGATCTGCATCGTATGGAGCGGTGAGGCGAGGAAAGCATAACCTCGTGCACAAAGGAGATCGGTATGGATCGCAATGCAATGGCGGTGTGGCAGGGCGGATTGAAGGATGGCAAGGGCATTTTGAGCACGCAAAGCGGCGTGCTGCACGAAACGCCATACAGCTTTGGCACACGTTTTGAGAATGGGCAAGGCACCAACCCGGAAGAGCTGATCGCCGCCGCGCATGCGGGCTGTTTCACGATGGCGCTTTCGAGCCAATTGACCTCTGTGGACAAAACACCGCAACAACTGGACACCACCGCCACGGTGACGATGGAAACGACCGACGACGGACCGACGGTGACGAAGATTCACCTGAAAACACGCGCACGGATTCCGGGAATCGAAAAGCAGCAGTTCGACGAACTGGCGACCAAGGCAAAAGAAGGCTGCCCCATCTCGCGGTTGTTGAAGGCTGCCGAGATTTCACTCGACGCGCAATTGGTGTAACGGCGTAGGGGGTAGTGCGTTGAACGCCGGAGCACACATCACCGAAGAGGCGAGTGAGAGGGCTGAAAGCTCGGACCTGGGCACGTGAATTTAGGTTTTTGAATCTATTTACTTTGATCCGGGCCGGCTTTCAGCCCTTCAATGCGCGTGGGCGTGTGTGTGTGCGCCCGGGCCGTGGTGGTGGTGCGAGTGGCCATCGACGGCTTGCGGTCTGGGAGGCATCGCGCAGCCGTGGGTGGTGAGGCAGGGGGTGACCTCAAGCTGGATGGTGGTGTGGTCGATGCCGAAATGATCGCGCAACTCATGGTTGAGGCGCTGGAGCACGGCCTGGCATTGGGCCAGCGGCATCTCGGCGACCTGCACATGGCTGGCGAGAGCATGGTTTTGTGACGCCAGGCTCCAGATATGCAGATCGTGCACATCGAGCACGCCTTCCACGCCGCGCATCGCGGAACGCACTGCGCCGACATCGACAGAACGCGGTGTGCCTTCAAGCAGGATGTGCAGGGTTTCCCGCGTGATGCCGTAGGAACTCCACAGGATCATCGCGGCGATAAGCAAGGAAAGCAGCGGATCGATCCAGGTCTGGTGCGTCACGGCGATGAGCAAGCCGCCGACGATCACGGCTGCGGTGGAAACCGTGTCGCCAAGCATATGTACAAACACGCTGCGGATGTTCACGTCGCCCGAAAAACGCCACAGGAGGCCGGCGATGAGGCCGTTCATGAGCACGCCGGCCGCAGCCACAGCCATCATCAGATGCGGCTCGACGGCGACCGGATGGCGAAGGCGCAGCATGGCATCGACGGCGATCCAAAGGGCAAGCGCCATGAGGCTGAGCGCATTGACAAAGCCCGCGAGCACCCCGGCGCGTTGGTAGCCGAAGGTGCGTTGATCGGTGGCAGGGCGGTTTTGGAGCCAAACGGCGACGAAGCTGAGCAAAAGTGCGGCGAAATCGGAAACATTGTGGCCGGCTTCGGAGATCAAAGCAAGCGAATGCGCGCGCAGGCCGAACAGAGCGGTCGCGAGAATGTAAAGAAACGTCAAAAGAAGCGACACTTTGAGAATGCGCTGCATACCCGCGTTACCGTTTCCATGCACGTGCATGGGTCTAGTGTAGTCCGGTGTAGTCCGGCAGTTACGGTGCGGAGCCCGGCGCTGCCGTTCTGGGAGCGCACAAGATGGCATTTGTGGGTCAGGTGCACACGCAGCCAGCGCGGGCGCATCCAATGAAGCCAAGCGATTGAACCGAACGGAGCCACGCGTAAAGCACGACTCATCGCGCGCACGGCGCAACAAACGCGACAAGACAACGCATCAAGACAAACGCATCAGGACAACGCAAAAAAGACATCAAGAGCTTCTGAAAGGATCTACCGGATGAAGGTTCGCTCCATCAGCGCCCACACGTATCAGTTCACGCGCCTGCGCCTGTTCAACTGCTATCTCGTGCACGAAGCCGATAGCCACACTCTGATTGACACGACGATCAAGGGCAGTGGCAAGGCCATCGTGGCGGCTGCCGGGGTGCTGGGGCCGGAGCCGATCAGCCGTATTTTGCTGACGCATGCGCATGGCGACCATGTGGGTTCTGTGGACGAACTGGCAAAGGCGCTGCCGCGGCTGGATTTGGCTATCCCCGCGCGGGACGCGCGCCTGCTGAGCAGGCCTCCGGACAAGACCCTGGAACCGGGGGAACCGCAAGGCAAGGTGAAGGGCAGCTTTCCCGGCGTCGCGACCAGGCCGACGCATCTGGTCAACGATGGCGAACTGTTTGGCTCGTTGCGGGTTTTAACGACCCCGGGGCATACGCCCGGACATGCAAGCTTCTTCGACGAACGGGATGGCACGCTGTTTACCGGCGACGCATTAATCTGCGTAGGCGGCACGGTGCATATACCGGGGTTTGGGCCGTGGTACTTTCCGCTGCCGGGGTTGGCTACATGGAACAAGCCGCTCGCGGTGCACAGTGCGGAAAAGCTGCTCGACACCCTGGGCACAGGGATTCGGCGCTACGCGAGCGGCCATGGACGCCTGGTGGAGGGCGGACCGGCACTGCTGCAGGCGGCCATCGATGTGGCGAAGGCCAAGCTGCGGTGATGTTTCACTTTGATCTGAAGTAAAGCGGTGATCGGAGAACATTGCTGATCGAAAGCTTGAAAACTCAGCGCCAAGGGCGCGTTCTATACCAGCCTGGGCCGCGAGGCCCAGGTATAAGAATGTTCCTGCAGCTGAGGGCTGAAAGCCCGACCTAAGGAGGATGGCCCGCCTATAGAGCTAGAGCGGGCTTTCAGCCCTTTGACGCATACTGGAACGCACACCTGGGCCTTGCGGCCCAGGCTGGCATAGAATGCGCCCTTGGCGCTAAAGATTGATAAATCTACCTATCTGAGCTAGAAGAACTCTAAACGCACATTCAGCTGATGTCAGTCAGCTTCGCCAATGCAGCTCCACGGGGCCGCCTGCCAGCGGATGTACGCCTTTGCCGGTAAGGCGCTGCTGCTTGAGCGCGAAATACCATTTTGCGGGTTTGTCCGCGTCGTCGATCAGCATCAGCGCAGGATTGGAGCGCAGGCCGCGCGCTTGTTCCACCATCGTGCGCTGATCCTGCGCGACAAAGCGTGCGCCAAAGAACTTCACCAGCGACGTAAGGAACGGCATGCGGTAGCCGATGTTCCAGGCGGCCACTACATCGATGCGGCAGGTGCTGGCAGTGACGGGCGTCACTGTGGTGAGCGAAGAAAACCAGCGCTTTTTGCCGTGAGCGTTCGTTGCGACGATGGTTTCGGTGCGGCGGTTGGGCAGCGTGAAGTCGATCGTGGTGATCGGTTTGCCGAGCAGTTTGTAGGGTGCCGAGTTGGCGCTGGGGCTGTGCGGGCTCATGCGGAAACCGGCGTTGTGGCCGTCGTGTTCGGTGTCGAAAAGCGGCTCAAAGGCTTTGGTTTTTTCGTGGATGCTCCCCGCCGAACGCCACCACCAGGCCTGGTGGACAAACGGGCCGTGCGCGGGGTCCATGAGGCCGATGATGCCGTGGTCGACGTTGCAGGGCAGGTCGGCAGCCAGGTGGGCGGTCCGGCATTGGGGGGAGAAGATGGGCAGCCTGGGCAGCGGTGGCAGCACACTGCCTTCCGCGACGCGCCCCATGCCGGCGGCGGGCACGAAGACCCACGCATACCCATCGGACTCGCGTACAGGAAAGGCGTTGGCGTAGATGCGGGTGGGCTGGAGGCCGTCGTGGCTGGTGAGCGAAGGGATCTCCTGACACTGGCCCGTGGTGGGCTCGAACCGCCAGCCATGGTATTTGCACATCACGGTTTCGCCGTCGAACCAGCCGGCGGAAAGCGGGATGCCGCGATGCGGACAAAGGTCGCGCAAAGCGAAAAGGGTGCCGTCGGCTTTGCGGCCGAGCAGCATGGGAATGCCGAGCAGGGTGGTAAGCGCGGTGCGTTTCGGCCTGAGCGCGCCGGTGCGGAGAGCGGGGTACCAGTCGCCGTACAGGAGCTCGGCGGCCGGGCCGGGCCGGCTGGAGGCGTCGGTCAGCTGCACGAGCGCCGCGGCCTGCTCCCCACGGATTGGCCGCATGCGTGGCACAACTTCAAGTTTACGCCCGTGCCCTTCGTGACTCGCCGTGACTCGCCGCGGCCCCCTTGGCTTCCCGTATCACCCCGCGGCTGAGATAGGCGAACGTACACTGGAGGCCGATGTCCGCCGCTGCCGCTGTGCCTTCCCGGCCCCGTTCCACCGTGCTTGCCTTTTTGGCGGTGTGGCTCGTGTTGTACGCGAGCTTCACGCTGTTTTATCCCGCGTTGCTGGACGATGCGGACAGCGTGCATGTGGAGGTGGCGCGCGAGATGCTGATGCGGCACGACTACGTAACGCTGTATGCCAACGGGATCCGGTATCTCGAAAAAGCACCGCTGCTGTACTGGTCCATGGCGGCCTGCCTTCGGCTGGCGATGCTGGCCGGCATCGATCGGCCGGCGCTGCTGGCTGCGGCGGCGCGGGTGCCGCTGGCCTGGGCGGTTCTGGCGCTTGGGTTTTGCGGCGAAAGTCTGGCGCGGCGTATGTTTCGATCCGCGCGGGCCGGCTTGCTGAGCGGGTTGATGCTTTTTTCCAGTTTTGGCGTGTTTATCTTTACACGAATCACCATTCCGGATGCGCTGGTGTGCGTTTGGATTGCGGTGGCCTTATGGTGTTTCTGGGCGACAGAGATGCGGGGAACGTTTCCTCTGCCACGCGACCAGGCCCTGCAGCGTGAGACACCAAAGCGCGAGACGCCGACGCGTGAGGCACCCGAAGGCAATGGACCTGTGACGTTGCAGTGGTATTGCTGGGGGTTTGCAGCGGCTTGCGCGTTGAATGTGCTGACCAAAGGGTTGATCGGGGTGGTATTTCCCGTCGGCATCGTCGCGGTGTACCTCCTGCTGACTCGGGGGATGCGGCGGGCGGTACGACGGGTGCGCGCCTTTCATCCTGGCAGTTCCCTGCTGGTATTTTTGGCGATGGCCGCGCCCTGGCACATTTTCGCGGCCCTCGCGAACCCGACCCAAGGGCATCCCGCGCCGTTTTTGTTTGTGCGAAGCTCCAGCGCAGTGCTGCCCTGGGGGCATTGGCAGGTACCGCTGCCGACCGACGGCAATGTGCGCGGTTGGGCGTGGTTTTATTTCATGAACGAGCATGTGCTGCGCTACCTGAACCTGCGGGTGCCGCGGGATTACGACACGGTGCCGCTTTTGCTGTTCTGGGGGCTGTGCTTCGTTTGGCTGATGCCGTGGTCGGCGTTTGTGTTTGAAGCGGTGCGCTGGGCCGTGCCGGTGCGCTCGGCGAAGTGGCGCGGTCAGCTTCGCCGGCACGATCTGCCGCTACCGCAACGTGCACGGCTGTTGCTGGTGGTGTGGGCAGGGTTTGTTTTGGCGTTTTTCTCGCTTTCCACGCGGCAGGAGTATTACGTGCTGCCGGCCTTACCGGCGCTGGCGGTATTGATTGGCGGGTGGTTCAGTGGAAGGTTGACGCAGCGCGCGGTCGAGCCGACGGCCGGGGCAGGCAAAGGAAAAGCGCCGCGGCAGGCTGGCCAGCGCGCCATGGCGGTGCTGGCCGCGGTGGGCCTGCTGGCCGCAGGGGTTTGCGTGTACTTCGTCGTGCAAACGCGGACACCGGACGCCCATACGGATCTGGCGCAACTTCTACAGGGCAATCCGGGTGAATACGCTCTGAGCTTTGGGCATTTTCTCGATTTAAATGCAAAAGCGATGGGGTTATTTCGCGTGCCGCTGCTGTTGACGGCCGTGTGCCTCGGGGGAGGCTGGCCGGCGGCGTATGCGCTGCATCAGCGGCGCCGCGCACACGCAAGTCTTTCGGTGCTGGCGGTGAGCACGTGTGGATTCCTCGTCGCCGCGCACCTAGGGCTGCAAACCTTTGCGCCCGTGCTGAGCTCCGCCGCGCTGGCGGAGGCGATCCGGCCACAGGTGCACCCGGCGGATCTCGTGGTCATCCACGGCGAGTATGAAGCGGGATCGACGCTTGGCTTTTATCTGAAGCGGAACGACGTGCACCTTCTGGAAGGCCGCAGCTCGAACCTTTGGTACGGGTCGTTCTTTCCGGATGCACCGCCGCGGTTTGAAACGCCGGCGAGCCTGGCGGCGCGGTGGCAGGGGTCGCAGCGAGTATTTTTGTGGCAATCGCTCCCCAACATGTTCGATACGCCCGATGCGCTCAACACGCTGCCGCCGCTGCCGGGACGGGTGTATGTACTGGCCACGGGCGGGGGAAAAGAGATTGTCAGCAACCAGGCGAACCGTTAACCGGCGAGAATCCAGGGAAACCGGTGAAACGATGGCTTCCGTCCGCTCCCGAACGCGGGAAAGGAGGGCGAGGGAAAATGCCTCTTTCCCGAGGGACGCTTCGCCAGCTATGATGGTGAGGGTCCCCCTTTTGCTCCCTCATGCCCTGCCATCCACATGAGCTTCGCCACGTGCCCCTTTTTTCGCTGCTCGACGAGGACGAACTCGCCGTGCTGGCGCAGCAGGTTGAGCTGCGAGATTTCGCGGCACGGCAACGCATCTACAAGACAAACGATCCATCGGCAAACGCATTTATCGTTTTGAGCGGATGCGTGCGCGTGACTTCGGTCGATCAGGATGGGCAGGATGTGCTGTTTGCCGAGCCCAAGCATGGAGATTTTTTTGGGTTCGCCTCCATGCTGAACGAGGCGCCGCACCAAACCACCGCGGTCGCCATGGAAGCCACCACCTGCGTAGAAGTCGACCGCCACGATTTAACGCAATTACTGCAACGCAAGCCGATGGCCGGGCTGGATCTGTTGACGGTGGTCGCGCGAGAGATTCATACAACGCAGCAGTTGGTACGGGGCAGGTCGGCACGCAATCCCAATGAGTTGATCGACGAGCGGGAAACCTTTGGGGAGCGGATCGCCGATCGGGTGGCCTCGTTTGGCGGCTCGTGGCGGTTCATCATTCTGTTCGCCATCCTGCTTTCGGTGTATACGCTTATCAATGTTCTGCTGGGTAAACAGGCATGGGATCCGTACCCATTCATCTTGCTGAACCTGTTCCTTTCAATGCTGGCGGCCATACAAGCGCCGGTTATCATGATGAGCCAGAACCGGCAGGATTCGCGCGACCGGCTTCGTTCTGAGTTGGATTTTGAGGTAAACCGGCGCGCCGAAGTGGAAATTCAAGCGCTTTCCCGCAAGTTGAACCTGCTTACCGACAAGATGGACGACATCGACGACCGCATGCGCGGCCCCAATGATATGCACGACCCCTACGAATTGCAGAGCTGATGGGCCTGTAACCCGTTACCGATACCATAGGGCCAGGTCAGGATCTCAGGACCGTACGCCAAGGGAATCTTTCTATGCTGCCAGAAGACCAAACACGTGCCCTGCCGACCGTAGCCAAAACGCTTGCTGCCCATAAGCAGGCGGTGGCGCGGTGTTTTCTGCCGCCGGTGGCCGATTGGGAAAAATGGGCTCCCGCGGTCGAGTCGATGGGGGTGGAGCGCTTTCTCGAAGTGGAGATGGTGCCGCCGGCCGATTTCCTGATTAATTTTTTACGCACCGGCGATGCGACCTGGCAGGCCCTGTACCTGGGTCACCAGCTGGACCAGCTGCACTGGGCGGCGGACGATAAAGCGGCCATGCTCCGCCGTGTAGCGTCAGTGTTTGAGCAGCACCGGACGGCGTTGCTGGCCCTGCTGCGGCCGCTTGCGGATGCGGAAAGCGCGGCGGCGTTTGAAGCGCTGCTCGTTTCCATGCACAGCATGATTCTGGACAACCTGGAACGGGGCGCCGAAGCGCGCGTTCTGCTGATCGGCGATTGCCTGCTGGAAGACATCACACGCTTCATCACCGTGCCGTTGCTGCAGCAAGGCGTGATCCTGCGGCCCGAATACGCGACCAGCAAAAATCCCATCGAGCTGCGAAACTCGTTGCGCGGCTTTGCCGCCAGTAAGCCGGACATGGTGTGCTTCAGCCCGTATTCGAGCGAGTTCAACCTGACGATGCTCGAGGTTTTCTTCGATCCCAACCCCTTGCAAAGCCGCAAAAAGCTGCAAGCGCTCGCGGAAAAAGCACACGCGCAGACGAAATCGACGCTGCGTTCGCTGGCCTCGCATTTTGAGTGCAGCATTTTTGTGCAAAACACGCTGAATGTGCGGCGGTTTGATGGCACAAGATCGTCCTACGTAAAAACGTGGATCACGCACCGGCCACGCAAGATCGCGGCAGAGGTGGCAAGCGCGCTGCTGGACAGCACGCTCACCGAAATGAATGAAGATCTGCCCCGGCCGCTGGTAAAGATCGACGAGGTGGCCCTGGGCGAGCACGATGACGATATCGCCCTGGGGAAGACCTATTACGATTCTGAACGGCATCACCCGACGCTGATCTCGCAAAAACTTTCCGTGCTGTACCGCGACCTCATCCTGAGCCGCAAGCTGTTGGCGACCAAGAAGTTGGTGGTGGTCGATCTGGACGACACGGTGTGGGCGGGCACGATCGGCGAGGGTGCGGTAGAACACTTCAAAGACAGGCAACAGATTCTGCAAGAGCTGCGCTTAAAGGGCATCCTGCTGGCGATTGCGTCAAAAAACGATCCGGAAAAGGTGCACTGGACGGGCGGGGTGTTGCGGTCGGAAGATTTTGTCGCCGAAAAGATCAATTGGGATCTGAAGGCCACTAACATCAAGCAGATTGCCCAGGAATTGAACTTGAAGGCAAAAGACTTCGTCTTTATTGACGATCGCGCGGAACAGCGCGAGATGGTGAAAGCGGTGATCCCGGAGATTCAGGTGCTGGATGCGACTGTGCCGGCCACCTGGGAGATGCTGCGCTGGTGGGCGGCGGCGCTGCCGGAACAGACCGAAGGCGACCGGACGCAGCTGTACCACGAGCGGAAAAAGCGGGAATCGTTTTTGCGCGAAGAAACCGATACCGCCGACCAGAACATCCTGTTCGAGTCGCTGGGGATCAAGGTGGATCTGCGCGTGGCAGCGAAAAAAGAGCTGCCGCGCGTGGCGGAGCTGATCAACCGCACCAACCAGTTCAACACCACCGCCAGCCGCACCAGCCTGGGGCAGGTGACGGAATGGAGCGAGTCGGCTGACCACATCATCCTGGTCGCCGAGGGCCGGGACAAGTTTGGCGACATGGGCATCGTGTCCGCCATGGTGCTCGACGCGACGGCGGCGGCGCTGGAGGTAAGCATCTGGGTGCTGAGCTGCCGGGTGTTCGGCTACGGGATTGAAACGGCTCTCTTAAACGAGGTGCGGCGATTGGGGCAAGGGATGGGCTGGGCGACGCTGCGCGGCAAAATCGTCGAAACACCCGCAAATGGGCCTTGCCGCGAGGTGTATGCGACCCACGGCTTCGTGCTCGAGGGCGATGTGTGGGTGGGCGATACGGCAACCGTGACCGCCGATCCGGTATGGCTCGGGGTGACCAGCCATGTGAGCGAAGCGCTGCTGTCCTCGCGCGTGTGAGTTTTGCGTCGATCACGATGAGGTTATGGGACAGGCTAAATCAACTGCAGGTCTCTCCGCTTCGGTCGAGATGACACTTTGTTGAGCTTCGGTCGAGATGACACTTTATGAAGCTTCGGTCGAGAGGACACTTCACTACATGGGTGATTCCTTTACAGGGATTCCAGGACGCCGCGGTGCAGCCGGAGCCGTTGGCCGCGCCAAACAACGGTATTGCCGGCATAGCTCCAGGCCCAGAAGAAGAGCGCGAACAGATCGCGAACGGGCAGCCAGGCAAGATCGCGCAGCACCTGGCCGTCGCGCAAAAGTCCGACGCCTACCGTAAGGGCGACGGCCACGCGGACGAGCAGCGCGACGGAAAAGAGCGACAAACTCCACAGCGAAAGGCCGCTGGCCACCATCGTGGCGAGCGCCCACGGAAGCGTAAACGTGAACAGGAGTCCGAAATAGCCGGCGCGCCGCGAATCGCGGGTGGAGCGCGCCCAGCGCAGCTGATGGTCGGCAAAGGTGCGCAGCGTATAGGCAGGAACAGTGGTGGCGACGACCTCGGCGACGAGCTCGACCCGAAAACCGGCACGGTAAAGGCGCGCGCCCAATTCGTAGTCGTCGGCGAGTTGCCCGGTGAGCGCCTCGAAGCCCCCGATGGCGGCGAGGGCGGGTTTTGTGGTGAGCAGCGTGGAACCGAGGCCGAAGCGCAGGCCGCCTTCGAGCACACGTGCGGCGAGCACGCCGGGAATGAAATCGGTGGAAATGCCGAGCGCTTCGAAGCGAGAAAACAGCGTCCGCTCCGCCCGGCCGAAGTAGGGCACGGTCACCAAACCCAACGGTTTTGACGGCGGCGGGGCCGTGTCTACACTGTTCGCGGGCAGCATGGCCGACGTTGCGGACGCGGCCGACGTTACGGATGCAGCGGACGCGGTAGTGAACGGCGCCATCACCTGGGTAAGGTATTGCGGTGAAACCAGGATGTCGGAATCGTTGACGAGCACATGCGCATACGCCGCGTGCGGCAGCATCTGCGCGAGCGACGACACCTTGCCATTGGAGCCGAGGCGTTCGGTGCACTCGACAAGGTGAATGGAGAGGTGCGGACATTCGACCCGCAGGCGTGCGACCTCAGCCACGGCGGGATCGTCGAGCGAGCCGACGCCGAAGAGGAGCTCGTAAGGACCCTTGTAGTCCTGCACACAATGGCTCAGGAAGCCGGCATACATGTGGGGATCGACGCCGCGGAGAGGCTTAAGAATGGAAACGCCGGGCGAGGTCGACGGTTGCGGGGCAGGGACGCTGGACGCGGCGTTGGCCGCGGTTCCGGCTGCCGCGCTGGCTCGCTGAAATGCGCGCAGTCCCCAAAGCGCAAGGACGCTGTACGCGATGCCGCACAGGGTCAGCAGCGCGGTGAGCAGCGGAAGGATTGTGAGGACGCGGTTCACCGGCAACCAGTGTAGCCAATGGCGCGCACAGCCCGGAAGACGAAGGATTCGAGGGCAAGCGCCAGGAAACGCCCTTTGCTGCGCAGCCTTTGTCTTTGGAGGGCAGCAAACCTTCGCCTACTCATAACGCAATGCATCGATTGGGTTGAGTGTAGAGGCCTTCCAGGCCGGATAGATGCCGAAGACGAGGCCGATGACGCACGCGCTGACAAAGGCGGCGGTGATCCAAAGCAGGCTGATTTCAGAACTCAGCACATAGTGCAAGCCAAATGCCAGCACCGCACCCAGAGCCACGCCCAGCAGACCGCCCACCGCGCACAGCACCACGGCTTCCACGGTGAACTGCAGCAGGATGGTGCCGCGGGTAGCACCAATGGCTTTCCGCACGCCGATTTCCCGGGTGCGTTCGGTGACCGAAACCAGCATGATGTTCATCACGCCGACGCCGCCCACCATTAGCCCTACGGCGCTGAGGCCGAGCATCAGCAAAAACAGGCTGCCCGTGATCTGCGACCAAAGTTTGGTGATGCTGTCCGGCCCGGAGATGGAGAAATTATCCTCAGCCGTGTTGGGCACCTTGCGGCGGCGGCGCAGTAGCTCGCGGATCTCATCTTCAGCGATGGGTTTGTTGCGTTGCTCATCGTATTTGGCACTGATCCAGTATTCGAGGATCTCCGGATGCAGCTTGCGGAAGGTGGTGATGGGCATGTACACGGCGCTGTCTTCAGGATTTTTACCGCCGCCAAAGGCCGATTTGCGCTTGTCCATGGTGCCGATGACGGTGAAAGCCCGGCCTTCGACGGTAATCTGCTTGCCGGTCGGGTCCGCTTCGCCGAAAAGCGCGTCTTTGGCGTCCTGGCCGATGATGATCACATCGGCGGCGCGGTCCTGGTCGGCCTGGGTAAGGTAGCGCCCTTCCACAATCTTTTCGTCGTATACATCGCCGTTCGAGGCCGTTTCCCCCGAAAGAATGAGGTGTTCGGCTTTCTTGCTGCCGTATTTCGCGGTCGCCGCGCCGGTATTCCAGCCCTGGGTCTGGTAGCGCAGGCTGGCGCCGGCCGCTGTGATGTGCGGCAGCTTTTGAATGGCCAGCATGTCGTCATAGGTGAGCTGCTTGCGGGCGAGCATCTCCGTGGTAGGGCGCAGGGTGATGGGAGCCAGGCGCGAAACCCAAAGAATGTTGGTGCCGAACTGCTGCACCAGCTGCGAGATGGACGCGTTGAGCCCGTTGATGACCGACGAGATGGCGATCACGGTCATCACGCCGATGACGATGCCGAGGATCGTCAACCCCGAACGTAGCTTGTTGGACCGCAAGGTGTCGAGGGCCATCAACACGGCTTCACGCTGCTGGGAGGCTTGGAGGGTGGCCATGGGTTACGCGATTCTCCTAAAACGTGTGTGGCGAAGCGAAGACGTTTGCCCGGTATTCGAAAAAGCCGGCGAGCCGTAATGTGTTCCCAAGCCCAGGGTTAGGAAAACGGCTTTAAAACTCCGACCGCAAGGCAACGATGGGGTCGAGCTCGGCGGCCTTGCGCGCCGGGTACACGCCGAAGAAGATGCCGACTGAAAGCGCAACTGCGAGGCCGGCGAAGATGCTCCATACCGCGACACTGGAAGGAAAGTTAAGCGCGATGGTGACGACCTCTGCACCGCCGACGCCGGCGATGACGCCGAGCAGACCGCCGATAAGCGCCATGATGGCCGATTCCAGCAGAAATTGCAGCAGCACGTCATTGCGGCTGGCGCCCAGGGCTTTGCGGACGCCGATCTCGCGGGTGCGCTCGGTCACCGATACCAGCATGATGTTCATGATGACGATGCCGCCCACGACGAGCGAGATGGCGGCAATGGCCACCGCAACGAGCTCAAACGAGCCCGAAATCTGCGACCAAAGCGAAAGGAGGCTGTCGCTCGATTCCACGCTGAAGCTGTCGCCGGTGCCGGGGCGGTCGTGGCGCAGGCTCCGTGTGATGACGCGGGATTCGTCTTCGGCGTTTTCCATCGCCGCCCCGCCGCCGGCGCGCACCGCGATGTTGATGCTGCCGGCAGTGCCGTAGGTGCGCTGGTAGGCGGTGAGCGGGATGGCGACCCAGTCGTCCTGGCTGGCACCGAGCGACTTCCCCTGTTTTTCGCCAAGGCCGATTACGGTGTAAGCAACGCCGCCGACGCGGATCTCCTTGCCCAGCGGATCGGCATCTTGCAGCAGATTTTCTTCGATGTCGGTGCCGATGATAGCGACGTGGGTGGCGTGGTCCTCTTCCGCCTGCGTAAAGCCGCGGCCTTCGGTGATGTTGAGATTGGTGAGCTCGGGCATGAACGCGGTGTAGCCGCGAATCTGCGTGCCGGAAGATGACTGCTTGCCCGTGACCACCGTGCCGCTGGTGGTTTCACTCGCGCCGACCAGGCGGCAGGTGTGGCACTGCCCCTGGATGGCGTGGTACTCATCCAGGCCGAGCACCTTGCGCTTGGTGTAGCGAATGTATTCGTCGTAGTCGGTCACCACGGCGGGCATCTGCGTCACCGTGAACACATCCGCGCCGAAGCGGTTGATCTTGGAAGCGACAAAACGGTTGGCGCCATTGACCAGCGTGACGACCAGAATGACCGAAGCCACGCCAATGACCACGCCGAAAAGGGTGAGCACGGAACGCAGCTTGTTGGCCCAAAGGGATTCCAGGGCCAGCCGAAATGCGTCTTTTCGCTCCATCGCCATAGGGTGTTTATCGCCTCAGAACCTTCATCGCCATAAAACCTTCCCCGTCACTGCATCAGGCCTCCCAGATCAGGCCGTCACAGATCAGGCCGTCACGGCGGGTTCGTACATTTCCAGCACGCGAGGATCGACGCCCAGCATGGGGCAGATCAGGCGGAAGATGGTGGTGACGATCTCCTCCGCAGGGCAGCGGTCCGGGGTGCGCAACCATTCATTCACGCCACTGTACATGGCGCCGCTGAGGGCAGCGGCCATCATCCTCGGTGGCACGGCATTTGGTGGGGGAAAACGCTCCATGCCGCGCAAAAGCATATCGCGCACCACGGCCGTTAACGCCGCTTCGAGATGCTTTTCCATGGGGCGGCGATTCCGGCACTCGATGCCCGGGATGCCGACCATGTAGTCGCACATCGCCAGCGCGATCGCCATGATGGCCTTGGGGCAATCGCCGGTAAACACAACATGGCGCTGTTGAAGCAAACACAGAAAGCGGCAAGACACCAGACCTTCGAGAAGCGCGAACTTGTCCGGGTAATGGTCGTAAAAGGTAGCGCGATTCAAGGTAGCTTTTTCCGCGATGTCGCCGACGGAAATGTTCTCAAACGCCGTTTCTTCCAGCAATTTCTCAAGCGCCTCGTGCAGAAGATGGCGCGTGCGCCGGACGCGCGGGTCAACCCAAGCTGGTGTAAGCGAGTCTGGAAGCTGCACCATGGCAATTTCAAGTCTATCCGAATGTTGCTCAAACAACACCTGTCGTGTTTAGATAAAGCCAACAGTTGTTGGGTAACCGGCAGCTAACCAGGAGCGTGTGCATGAAAGTAGCGTTTACCATCGCCCGTTTTCTTCTCGGCCTGATGTTTACCGTTTTCGGGTTGAATGGCTTTTTGCATTTCATTCCCCAACCGCCACCCGCATCCCCGGTTGCGCTGCAATACCTGACGGTGCTGACGATCACGCACTATTTCGTGCCGGTATATCTTTTGCAATTCGTATCGGGGCTGCTTTTGCTGGCAAACCGCTTCGTGCCGCTGGCATTGGCCTTGTTGGCGCCCGTGATCGCCAACATCCTTCTCTATCACGGCACGATGGACCCCAAAGGCATCGGCGCCGGCCTGCTCGCCTTTCTACTCTGGCTTGTTGTTTTCTTCAGTGTCCGATCGTATTTTCGTGGGCTTTTTGCCGCGAAAACGATACCGGCGGACGCATAGTGATGGGCTTTCTCGAACGCCTCGCCGCAAAGGTCTTTTCTCCCTCCGCTTCGGCTCCCGCCGATCACCCGCAACGCTTCCCCCTTTCTGAAAGGAAATCTATGCCCAGCCTGCTTGCCATCGAATCCAGCCCCCGCGGTGACCGCTCCGTTTCCCGTAGCCTTACCAACAACTTCATCGAAGACTGGAAGAAGCAGCATGGCAGCGGCAGCGTGACCGTCCGCGACCTCCAGAAGACGCATCTGCCGTTTGTCGATGCGCCCTGGATCGCAGGCGCCTACACCCCCGCCGAGCAGCACTCTCCGGAGATCCAGGACGCGATCAAGGTTTCCAACGACCTGATTGCCGAACTGATGGCCGCCGACCAGATCGTTATCGGCACATCCCTCTATAACTTCTCCGTACCGGCAATCTTGAAGGCTTACATCGATCACATTGTGCGCATTAACGTGACGTTTACCCCGAGCTATGAAGGCCTGGTGAAGGGTAAAAAGGTGACCGTGATTCTTGCATCCGGCGGGGTATATACCCCAGGGTCGCCCACGGAAACTTACAACGTCGCCGGCGCATACTTAAAGCAGATTCTCGGCTTTATCGGCATCACGGATGTGAACATCATCCTGGCCGGTGGCACTTCAGCGATCGACTACGGGAAAACGACGTTGCCGGAGGTTACCGGGCAGTTTGCCCCCGCCGTGGCAGAGGCGGCACGGGCATAGCGCCGGTTCAGATCCACGCCGCCTTGAGCGCCGCATTGCAATGCGATATCTGTTCCCCGGTGCGGTTGTTGCAAGCATGATGGAGGGTGAAGCCCGTCCGAAAACAGTAGGACGGGCCTTCAGCCCTCGGATTTCTGACGCTCCACAATCTGGGCTCCGCGGCCTAGTCGGTATCCACATAGAACCGAAGGCCTGAAGCATATAACCGAAGCCTTGGAGCTCTTTTACCTGTAGCTACACGGTGTCATCTCGACCGGAGCGCAGAGC
>CAXTRN010000072.1:0-16787 GCA_964246645.1 uncultured Acidobacteriaceae bacterium | reverse complement strand
GAACAACCCCCACCACCCCGCCGGCAACACCAACAAGCGCAGCAATAAACGCACCGACAGGCGTCACAACAGGCGCAAAGGAGCCCTAAGAACAGGTTTGGTAGGTCACTGGAGGCTCAACGCGAGAAAAAGGCTGGTACCCGTTTTGAGTACCAGCCACCATGATCAAAATGGCGGAGTTAGAACAGCAGTCTTGCACCAAGGGTGACGTGGCGATTGCTTCCCGCATTGCCACGGTAGTTACCGAAAGTGCCGTTCGCTCCTACGTCGTCAATCAAGGCGTCGGGAGCACCGTAATAGCCGCGATTCATGACGTTGAAAGCCTGGAACTGTAATTGCACGTTGAGACGCTCGGTAATTTGATTGTTTTTGTAGATACTCGCATCCACATTGTTGTACGTGTCCCCACGCAGGGTGTTGCGTCCCACACCCGGGAACGGATTGCCCAGGGCCAGGGCCTCCGCTGTGTTGTTGATAAGGAAGTGTTCCGCGCTTCGCGCAACCGGAGTGTTCGTGGCTTTGTCGAGATAAACGCCCTTTCCTGAGTTATACCCAACATTACCCAAAGGAGCGCTTGCGTTTACAAGGATAGGCCGGCAGGAATCATAACCGATAAATGCTGAGTTAAAGCGGGAATCACAAAAACTGCCGCCGGAATCTCCAATCGATTGGAATGGCGTATACGGTTGCCCACTGTTGAAAAGATAGATGGTGTTGAGTTGAAAACCGCCCAAAGTGCGGCCGACAAAGGAGTGGGTGTGCTTGAAGTGTGGATCGACATACGTAAGCCCGACAGACGTTACGTTAGGAAACGAGTTTCCACTGACCGCTCTTTCCCCCACGTTTGTATCGAGCGGATTTTGTGAGAAAGCAATCGTCGTTCCCGCACCGTCTGTATTAAATATCTCGCTCGCATTGTCGATGGCTCGGCTGAAGGTGTAAGCCACATTCGCCGTGAGACCGTGGAAATTGCGTGTTGTTACCTGCGTTTGCAGCGCGTTGTACACCGAAAACGACGTGTTGGCCCGGGTACGCACATTGGTTTGCCCGCAGTTTAAATGACCTATGTCGGTTTTTGTCGGAAGCGTGCTGGTCGCCGCCGAACACAGGCTGCCGGGAGCAACCACGTTCGGGAAAGCCGCGGCAACATTCGCAAGATAAGGGTTGGTGTTCAGACTTTGAAAATCTCCAGTCGTATGCGCACCCACATACCGCACCTCCACAACAGCTGCCGCGCCCACCTGGTACTGCACGCCGAGTGAATACGTTTGCGTGTAGGGTTGACGGAAATTGCCTGGAACCAGGGTTTGATTGAACTGCCCAGGATTGAGTCCTTTGGGCAGGTACTTGGTATCTTGACTACGAACCGAAGTGGAATTCGATCCACCTGTCGGTACGCACGATAGTCCCGTATTACTGCAGTTCGTAATCGTCGTCGACAGAACGACAGGAGCAGAACCGTAAGAGTTCAGAAAGATATTATAGAAAGCGGGGGAGATGTTAACGGAATAACCACCCCGAACAACCAGAGCTTTCATCTGGTTTGGGTTATAAGCAAAGCCGATCCGTGGCTCGAAATGCTTGTAATCTTCAGCAACGGACGGGAACGTTGTTGCTGAGAGCGGCAAGGCTGTGTTGAAGAGCGGGTTTGATCCTGTTTGATTGGCAACGCTGATGTTATGCAGGAGGTTGACGCTGGAGGTGAAGTACTCCCACCGCATGCCGAGATTTGCCGTGAAGGAAGGGCTGATCTTCCAGTCGTCCTGGAGGTACACCGCCCAATCCGGCTCGGTAAAGTGGATGTTCGGGCTGCCGGCTGCGAGAGAAAGTGTCGTTACGCCCTGGATCAAGCCGTTTAGCCCCGGAATCGAGCTTCCAAAACCGGTCGACCCGAAGTTATAACCGCCGCTGATGGTCGGCAGAAAAACATTCGGGGAGTTCTGGTACTCAAAGGCGCCTCCGAACAGAATGGTTTGTTTGCCTACGACAAAGGTTGCGTTGTCCTGCACCTGCGTATCCTTGACGATACGTCCTTGCGGAAGGTTCGTGGCAAGCCCGAAGCTGCCGATACTGAGGGTTCCGCCGGTCGTGGTCGTGCGCGTTCCGTTGGAGATCGTAAATGCAGAAGGGCATGCGGACAGATTGCCAACCGTACAGGCGGAGTAACCTCCTCCATCGAAAACGAGAGCAGATTGTTGGAAGCTGTAACGAACCTGGTTGGTGAGGCGAGGCGAAAAGGTGTGGGTCCAGTCAGCGCCTACGGAATGCGTACGATTGGTTACATTGACGAAGCCGCCCGTAGAGATGGTGCCGCTACCCGCAAATGTTGGGTTCAACTGGTAAAAGTACCGCAGAAAGAAACGATCTTTCGGGGTAGCTTGATAATCCAGGCGGCCGAGCACTTCTTCATCGGTAGAGGAGCTGGGAAGGAATCGGCTGTATTGAGAAACCTGAATGGTTTGAGGAAGGTTGCCGTCCGTCACAGTGATGGTTTTTGGCGCACCCACCGGTACTGGGTTGCCGGCTGCAATCGTGTACGGGTTATAAAGTACGAGCGATTGATACCGGGGCTGTTTGGGTACGCGCTCGCCAACTGAGCAATAGCCGCCGGTGTAGGAAAGTATCCGGAAGTACCGGTTCCCGATAAGGACGGAGAACTGCCATTGAAGGTTCGGTCAAACAGCGCGCTACCGAACCCGAACAGCTTGTCCTTCAGGATCGGGCCGCCAAACGATCCCCCGTATTGGTTGTTGGTGTAACGAGGAAGCTTCACGGGGATACACGGATTCGCCGTGCTGGTCGTTACACCGGGCGGGCAAAAGTTCTGAAACGGAGATTTCTGTCCTTGCGACAAAGAATTGAGGAAGGAACCCGCGTAGTACTCAAATGCCGTGCCGTGAAACTGGTTCGTACCGGATCGGGTCAGGTAGTTCACCACCGAGCCCGCATCGCGCCCATATTGGGCCCCGAAGTTATCGGTGATGACCTGCACCTCCTGAATGGCATCCTGATTTTGGAAGAAGACCTGAGGCCCGGCAACGGAATTGTCGTTATTCGACTGACCGTCGATTTCGAAATTGTTGTTACGCCCTCGCTGGCCGTTTGAAGAGATACCTGCTCCGTTCGTGTTAGAGAAATTGTTGCCTCGCGTGCTGACGACGCCTGGAATCAGCAAGGCCAATTCATCGAGACCACCTCCGGTCGGCAGATCCTGCACCTGTTGAGAGTCGAAGGTCGTCGATACTTGCGACTGCACCGTTTCCAGAAGATTCTGTGCAGTTGTTACTTCAACAGTCTCAGTCGCAACACCTGTAGTTAGCTTTTCGGCCCCGAGACCGGTCGATTTGCCGGCTTCGATTTGTACGTGTTCCAACTTCAAATCAGAAAAGCCACCCTGCGCAATGGAGATCGTGTAATCACCAATGGGAACATTCGAGAGCAGGAAGCTTCCTGACCCGGTCGAAGTCCCTTTCACCTCTATACCGCTCGCGATGTTTTTCGCAACGATCGTTGCGCCTGAGATGACGGCTCCGGTGGGATCTTCTACCGTTCCCGTAATCGACCCTGTCACAATGCCCTGGGCATTGAGTTGTAAGCTGAGCGAAGAAACAGCACCTAACCAAAGGAGGAGCCATCCTGATGGCTTCCGGGTAAAAAGCGTCATGCATTCGTCCTCGGAGACTAAAGTTCCCCGGCATGTTTCAGTGCCTGAGGTGCAACTTTTGGTTTGTATGAGGAAGCACTATGCAGGTAAGGGGCCAAACGCCAACCGGTTCAGGAAGGCGGTTGCACACCGTGTTTTTAAGAAAAGTGAGGGCCTCTCGTACAACGCCGATCACACAGGTGTGCGATCAATCCGAAAATTCATAGCTACGCTCTGCGTTTTTCCAGACGGATGTATGTCTGCTTACAGCAAATAGATCACAGGGGTTTGCAGGAGCAAACCTATGGGCGAGCCGCATGGCCTTGCTCCGCTTCGGCATACCATTGCAGCCGGCATCAACGACGAGCCGCTACAGGTTCATCTTTTTAAACTGGCTTTCCGGAATGGCGCGGATGACGCCTATGATGACGCGCCAGATGCCCGGCACGTACAGTACGTCCGTGCCCTTGGGCCCCTTGTCGATAGCGCTCACGATGGTCGCGGCGACCTTTTGTACATCGGCAAACTTTCCTTCGCCCTTCATGCCTTCGGTCATCGCGGTTTTCACCGGGCCGGGCTTGATGGTGAGCACGCGGACGCCTTCACGGTCTATGCGATTGCGCAGCCCGTCGACGAATGCAGTGAGCCCGGCTTTGGAGGAACCATAAACATAGTTCGACTTACGGCCGCGCTCGCCGGCAACAGAGCTGAGGACCGCAAGCGTGCCGCCGTGACGCTGGGCGCAATGGTTTCCAAGCCAGGTGAGCAGACTCGCAGGCACAACGAAGTTGGTGTGCAGGATTTGTCCGGCTTCGGCGAAGCTGCGCTCGGCGCGTAGTTGATCGCCCAGCAGCCCCACAGCAACGTAGGCCACATCCAAACCGCCCAGCGCGTTTACGGCATGGGCGAGCAGCTCCGGATGGTAGGACGTGTTGTCCAGATCGGTAACAGCCGTTTCAACCAGGCGCGCCCCGCGCGTACGCGCATCGGCCGCCACCGCGGAAAGACGGTCGGCATTCCGTGCGACCAGGAACAGATTGTCGCCGCGGGAGGCCCAGATGCGGATGGTGGCTTCAGCAATGCCGGAGGTCGCGCCCAGTACCAGGATGCGCTTCGGCGACACGCGCGAAACGGATGCGCCACCAAACGCGGGATGACCCTGTGCGTCGGGCTGCCCGGCACCGCGTTCTTTGGACACAGTTTCTCGAGACCCACGTTCTCTGGATTCACGCTGCGAAGCCGCGGGCGGTGGCTCAGCCGTGGCATCAGCCCCCGGCAATGTCGGAATCGGTGCGGGACTCAACGCGGCAGGCCTCGTTCGCCGACAACGCGCTCCCAAAAGCTGGAAGTGATGGCCGGGTCTTTATAGCGCGCAAAGCGCTCCCATTGGGGGTAAAACGCCTGGTACTGCGGCGCCGTCATCCGGGCATCCTTGGCGGGGTACAGGCGCCCGCCGAACTCATGCGTCATCTGCGCCAGGCGGTCGAAGAGCTCGAAGCTTTTGCCGGGTTTTATCGGAAAATCGAGTGCCAAGGTGATGCCCGGCTTCGGAAAGCTCATCATGCCCGGGGAAGGCACGTCCCCGAAGGCCTTCAGCACAGCCAGAAAGCTTGCCAGACCGGACTTCGCCACCTCGCGCAGGATCGCAACCGTTCCTTGCCGCGCGTTTTCCCAGGGAATGACGTACTGGAATTGCAACAAGCCGGATTTGCCGTACATGCGGTTCCACTTCAGCATGATGTCGAGCGGGTAGAAAAAGGGCTCATAATCCTGCAGCGCCGTGACGCGGCTCTTGATCTGCTTGTGGAAGAAGAGTGTATTGAACATGCCCACCGTGGTGCTGTTCAGCGCCCAGCCTGGAGCTTCTACCGGAAAAATCAGCTTCGGTTCCGCGGAAGGCTTCAGCGGTCCCGGCACCTGCGAGTGATCGCCCTGCATGAAAATGCCGCGGCAAAAGTTCTTGCCGGTCGAGTTCACGTCCACCCAGCTGACCGTGTATTCCACGTGCTGCGATTTTTCGGTGAGGTCGAGGAACTCGTCGATGCCATGAAACTGAATGCCCTCATAATCGACCATGCGGCTGGCGATCGGCTTCAACCGCAGCTGTGCCCAGGTGATCACCCCGGTAAGGCCCATGCCGCCGATGGTCGCCGAAAACAGATCTGGGTTTTCTGTCGGCGAGCAATGAATGTGCGCGCCGTCGGACCGCACCAGCTCGAACTGCGTGACGTGGTTGCCGAAGGTTCCGGCGATGTGGTGATTTTTGCCGTGGATGTCGTTCGCGATCGCGCCGCCCATCGTCACATACTTCGTTCCCGGCGTGACCGGCAGAAAGAATCCGCGCGGCACGGAAAAATCCAGGATCTGCGCCAGGGTCACGCCGGCTTCCGCAGTAAGCAGGCCGGTTTCGGCATCGAAATTCAGCAGACGATTCATGCCGGTCGTCTTCAGCAGGGTGCCGTCTTTTAGCAGGCACACATCCCCATAGCTGCGGCCCATGCCCACCGGCAGCGCTCCGTGGTGAACACCGGCGATGGCGCGCGGAAAGTCGCTTTGCCAATGCAGGTTATGCACCTCCGCCTCATACACCGGATAGCGGCCCCAGGATTCGAAGGCGTCCGACGGCGCCGAGCGCTTGGTGGAAGGCTCAGCGGCAGGAGGCACGGGATTTGCAAGGCGCGATTCTGCGGTAGCCGGCATAGCTTCAGGATAGCCTATGAGTTGCGCATCCCGGCGCAGGAAACGGCGGCGCACTGTCCTGTGATGAGTCAGCTTTCACCGAATGAGAAATCTTCCCCGGGCGCGATCAATAGCTACGCAAGCTACACAGACCGCCTCGCGATCTGCCGCAAGGACGCCGCCCGGCGACGGCGGCAGCACGTGCTGCTCGGGTATCTGCGGCTGCTTTGGGCGGTCGCGGTGCTTGCCGCGGCTTGGTTTGCTTTTGTGCGCCATCTCTTTGCCTGGCCGTGGATCGTCTTACCCTTTGTGGGCTTCGCGATCACGGCCCGGTTTCATGCAAAGGTGCTCGCCGCGGGTGCACGCACGGAGCGGGCGATCGGCTGGTACGAGCATGGGTTGGCGCGTATAGAAGACCGGTGGGCGGGTCGGCGGCCCCGGCCTTTGCCGCCGGATCTGCAACTCAAGGTGGAATCGAGCCTTTTTGCCAACGACCTGGATCTATTTGGCCCGGCGAGCCTGTTTGAGCTGCTCTGCTCGGCACGCACCTCATTGGGGGAGGAAACCCTCGGTTCCTTTCTACTCGAAGCCGCGCCGGTCGCCACGGTGCGCGAACGCCAGCACGCCGTGGCGGAACTGCGCTCGCATCTCGGTCTGCGCGAGCGCATCGCCAGCCTGCCGGGGCCGGAGGTGGTAAGGCTGCCCCAGTTGCCCCTGCTGCAGTGGGCGGAGGCGCCGCCCTTTCTGCCCCTTGCTCTGCGATGGCTGGCGCCGCTGTTGGCTCTGCTGACCGCGGCCGCCGGGCTGCGCTGGCTCAGCGGACATTCACCTTTGCTGCTATTGCCACTGCTGTTAATCAACGCCACCGTCAACTTCTTCTGGCAGCGCCGACTCCGCCCGCTCTTCGACGAAGCACAGCACACGGCGGCACAGCTTGGGCTGGTCGCAGGCATCCTTGAAGAACTGGAACACGAACGCTTCACCACGCCCGGTTTGCAGGCCCTGCAGGCGGCCCTGCTTGCCGGGCCGCAGTCTGCGTCGGCGTCACTGCGGCGGTTGGCACGGTTGTCCACAGCCATCGATCAACGGGGGGCGGTGGCGTTGTTCAATGTACCCCTGTTGTACTCCGTCCAACTGGGTTTGCTGGTCGAAGCCTGGCGGCAACGCCATGGCGCGCGACTGGCCGGCTGGTTTGGTGCGCTGGGCGAAATGGAAGCCCTATTGTCCCTTTCGGCCTACCATTTCGAGCATCCCGCAGACCCGTTTCCGGAACTCCTCGCCTCTTCGGGCGAGGAGACGCGGTTCAGCGCAGCCGCGCTTGGCCATCCTCTGCTGCCAGCAACTGCCTGCGTTCGCAATGACGTTTCGCTCGATGCGACCACGCGTTTGCTGCTTATCAGCGGCTCCAATATGAGCGGTAAAAGCACGCTGCTGCGCTCGGTGGGCACCGCCGCCGTCATGTCCATGGCCGGAGCACCCGTGCGCGCCAGCCGTCTTCGGTTGACCGCGTTGACGATCGCCGCCAGCATTCAGGTTAACGACTCGCTACAGGGCGGTCGATCGCGGTTTTACGCGGAAATTCTGCGATTGCGCGCCGTGTGCGAAATCGCCCGCACGCATCCACCGGTGCTGTTCCTATTGGACGAACTGCTGGCAGGCACCAATTCGCATGACCGTCTAGCCGGTGCGACCGGCATCGTGCACGCGCTTATGGCGGCGAACGCCATTGGCCTGCTCAGCACGCATGACCTGGCCCTGACCGGTGCGGGCGGGACGGATCGGGACGGTCGGCAAACCGAGCAGCAAAGCGAGCAGCGAACCGAGCAGCAAAGCGAGCGGCAAACCGAGCGGCAAGCCGTACGCAACGCCCACTTCGAAGACCGCGTGATCGACAACCGGCTCGTCTTCGACTACAAACTGCGCGAAGGCGTCGTCACGCGCAGCAATGGGCTCGACCTGATGCGCCTGATCGGGTTGGACGTATAGGCGGGGGAACGGACAGTATGCCGATTCGGACGGATGCTTCGTTGCGCTCTCAGGTGTCGTCGCGCTTGTCGATTCAGGCAAAACGCTTCTGCGGTCCGGTGTACGCCGGATGCAGCAATGCCGCCAAAGCGTGGGCTTTGGCGGCATTGCTGCAAATCAAGAATCAAATGGTGCTTAGGTGGTGCTGTAAAGGCTGCCGTTGAAGCCGGCCGGGAAGAATCCACCCTTTACAAGACCCGTGGGCGGCGTTGTGGACGTGGGTGTCGACGCACCGTATACGATGCTGAGCACCTGCCCGATGGTCCGCACAGGATTCAAACCGGTCGTGTTGCTGGTATTGAACACCTGCGTTGCGGTAGGCGGCATGTCGAGAGCATCCGCAGCCGGCGAGGTGACACCGAGCTGGATGCAGGCCTGCCGTAACGCACCTGCATGCTGCGCTTCCGTGTCCAGAATCTGCGCAGCATAGTTCAGCGCCGTCAGATTGCTGGTGAGGTAGGCCGCGCCACCAATGTAGGCGCTCACGCCCACACCCTCGACCTGCCGAGCGATCGCAAGAAAGGTCGCATCGTTGGTCACGGTGAGAGCCGGCAAGGGTGCAAGGCTCAAAGAAGGCATTGATACCGGAGCCACCCCAAAGGCCGACTGGATCGTCGCCCGGAGCAGTTGCACATGCTCCACCTCTTCCGTCATCAGGTTCATGGCGAGATTGGTGACGAAGCTGTTGGTAAAGGTAACTTTGGCGCCACCAGTCACTGTTCCCGGGTTGGGGCCCATATCGGCTGTCGCCAAACCAGAACCGGTCACGATGTAGGAGTAGAACGTCGCTTCGAAATACTCCAGATTCAAGGCGAAGTTCAGAATATCCAGCACCGTGGGGGTCGTCGCAGGACTGACCACCGCAACCGGACCGGCAGTGCTGCAGCCGGCAACGCCGAGCATGCCTGCCGCACCCGCGGCCATGGACAGATTGGTGATGAGTTTGCGGCGGTTTAGCCGCGTAGCGGAACGCTCCTGCTGGAACTGCTCGGCTTCTTGCATGAGCCGTTCGTGGGATGGTGTGGAATGCTCGCTTTCAGCGGAAAGCGTGGAATCAAGATACTTGGACACTTCGAAAATCCTCCAGGTGCACTGACGGAAAAGTTTGGCGAGGCGTAAAGTGCGGCCATCGCCACAAAGGCAGCGCGAACGCGCGGCGAGCGCGCTAGGTTACTGTGATCGCACCATTTGCGCCGTGCGGAAGGAACCCGCCGCTGGTGACACCCGTGGGTGGGTTCAACGTCGTTGGCTGCGAGGCACCATAAACGATACCGAGGTCCTGCGAAGGCGTGCGCAGGGGCGAAAAGCCCAGCAGCGGCGAGGCACTCGCGTTTCCAGTGACGAATACAGTGAAGTACTGTGTCGGTGTTGGCGGCTGATCCTGAATATCCACGGCTGCCGCAGCGTTGGTGGCCATGCCGGCTGTTACATTTTGCTGAATGATCTGATAGTTGACCGCACCCATGTGCTGGCCTTCGGCGGCGAGAATCTGGCCGGCGGTGGTCAAAACGGCAGGATTGCTGACCAGGAACTGCGCCGAACCGGCATAGGCGCCATTACCGACGGCTGTGAACTGGCGTGAGGTAGCCAGCAGCTGCGCCTGGGTCGTGATCGCTCCCTTGGCGGCATAGTTGATCGTCGGCATGCTGATCGGTGTACCACCTAACGATGCGATCGCGGAACGCAGATCGTTGATGTGGTTGATCTCGTCATTCGTCAACGCCTGAAAAAGAGCCAGCGTGGTGGCATCCAGGGTCAGCTTACCCGGAGATCCATTGATCGTCCCCGGCGTGGAGCCCATCAGCGTCGCCGAAATGGGATTGCCGGTCGTTACGATCGAGTACAGATTGGCTTCAAGATACTCAAGATTCAATGCGAAGTTGAGCACATCCGTAATGGCGGGCGTTGCTGTTTGGGCAAAGGCGGTCGGCACATCCACCAATCCGACACCCGCGGCAAGCGCCACAGCACCGGTCAAGCCGCCGACGAAGCGACGACGGCTGAGATGCGCAACAGAAGGCTCAAACGCAACAATCTGGCGATCTGTTTCGAGCTGCTCCGCGGTGACCATTTCACCTGGGCAAAGTAGCGATTTGAACTTCGCGTTAAACATGAATGCAATCTCCAATGCCGTCTGCGAGCGGCAAAACTAAAGGTGCGGCGCTGATTTGCCCTCCATGGGAAAAGCAACCCATAACGGACCTACCGACCAATCAATCTACAAGGTGCCAGCCGTACAGCGTTAACGCCTGGTATGAACGTGCTGATGATCCTGTGATGCGAGCTTTGCACGGCAAGGATGCTCCCCCGTCCTGCGTATCGCGTAGCACCTTTGTTGTAGCGTCAACCGCGGCAAACAGGCTTACCGTCCAGTAAAGCGTTCCGGACGCCGCTCCGGGTGCGGTGCGAGCGACAGACAAGCCCTTCCCTGGGGTCACAGTGCGTCCTCATGCGGCGTTCAGCGACACAGCCGGTCGAGCTGCGCCTCCGGTTCCTGTCCGTCCGGTACAGCGATATGCCGCTCCCCCGCGACGAGTTCATTGAATGTCGCGCCGCCAGGCGAGGGCACCGCCGGGTCGGCGGCATAGACCGGATCGGCCATCGCGATTTCGAGCGTTGTAAAGGCGAAGCCCCGGTTGCGAAAAAGCGCAATCAACTCCGGCAGCATGCGCGCGTCGAACGCACCCGCATGCATCAACAGGACGTAGGGCACATCGCGGCCGTACAAACGGTGTGCAAGCTCGCGGTACACGTCGATATACTCACCGGCAGTTGCCAGGTAGGTGTCATGCAGCGTGCGGACGGCCGCTTCGTCATGCCTCGCGGAACAGCGTGCATAGGGCTCATTCCAAAGATAATCCTGAAAATCCATGGAAACCTCCGCCACCTGATATCCGTGCGCCGCCAACCACCTCCGCACCTCTTCGCGCTTGCTGACCGTGTCCCCTTCTTCCAGAAAGGGATAGCGGAACCAGTGCCAATTTCCTTGCGGGGCCACTCGCTGCAACAAGGCCTCGTTCCTCGCGATGTTGGCCTCATACGCAGCGGCGGAAAGCTTATCGAGCTCCGGATGCGACCACGTATGGTTCCCCAAGGGTTCGCCCGCCGCTTGCCATGCCTCCAAAATATGAATCTGGTACGGAAAGCGCGCCACTCGAAACCCATTCACAAAGCCATACACGGCCGGCATCCGTTCACGCCGCAGGGTGCGGAGAATACTGGCCACTACCGCGGGCCGCGCCATGCCCGGGGGCAACGGCCCGTGCGCCGGCAGATCGTCGAAGGTGAAGGCAACCTGAGGTTGCGCCTCCGGAAATTGGGTCCCTGGAGAGTGGCTCCCCTGCGATTGCATTCGCTCAGCTTGTGGGCCTTGAGCTCGTGGGCTTTGAGCTTGCGGGCCTTGAGATTGCACTTGCGGAGTCACCGCCCCGGATAGGGAAACGCCGCTCCAGAGCATCACTGCCCACAAAGCCCATTGACTCCCATGCCTTCCTACCCTGCAAAGATTCCAGCAACTCCGTCGATTCCAAAAACTCCATTGACTCCAACCATCCATGGCTTTCAGTGTATGGGCCGGGGGTACGAGTCTGGCACCGAACGCGACGGCTCAACCACCCGGGACATGTCTTTGGCTGGCCGGAACGGGCAGGGATTTGCGGCTTCACAGAACAACCGCCGTCCTTGCGCTAAATCCTGAGCGTCTGTGCGCAATCCGGATCAGTTGCGTTTCCTAACAGACTTCATATCGCCTCTGCACCTGCCGTGTTCTTGCCCCGTGCTGTTCCCCCATACTGGCTCTACGATGCTTGAGAACTTTCGCCTGCGCGTCTTTCGCGAGGTTGCGCGGCAGCACAACTTCCGGCGCGCGGCCGAGGTGCTTTTCATCTCGCAACCGGCAGTTACCCAACAGATCAAGGCTTTGGAGCAGGAACTTGGTCACAAACTGCTCGACCGTAGCGGCGGAACGGTACGCCTGACCGCAGCTGGGGAAACCCTGCTGCGCTTCGCGAATGAATCCGAACTGCTTTTGACACAAGCCGCCGAGGCGCTTTCAGCGCTGGACGGCGAAGTGCGAGGCACGCTGCGATTGGCAGCTTCCACAACCATCGCCCAATACCTGTTGCCGCACCTCTTGGCCTCGTTCGGTCGCCAGAACCCTGGAGTCGCGCTTGAGTTGGAGAGCGCCAACACGGTCGGGGTCGTGGCGCGCGTTGCGGAAGGCTCGGTGGCTCTCGGGTTGATCGAAGGTCCAGCCCACCGCGCGGATCTGCTCATGGAACCGTGGATCAACGATGAACTCGTCCTGGTGGTTCCGCGCGGCCACGCATGGGCGGGACGCATCATCGGTCTCACCTCGCTTCGCGAGGTTCCCTTGCTGCTTCGCGAACACGGTTCGGGAACACGCGCCGTACTGGAAGCCGCGCTGCGCGATGCCGGTTTACCACTCGATCTTCTGCGCGTTTCCATGCTGCTCGGGTCTACCGAAGCGCTATTAGCTTGCGTCGAAGCCGGCCTGGGCGTCGGTTTTGCCTCTCGCTTCGCCCTTCGTCGCCAAACGCGTCTGGGCACCCTGGCCGTCGTCCGCGTGCGCGGGTTACGTGTCCGTCGCACGCTGCACGTCATCCGTCAGCGCGGCCCGCAGACCGCCGGCGTTGCCGAATCCTTTGCCGATTTTCTACGAGACTATGCGCGTCGGCGCTCGGCAAAACGGGCGAGCCTGCCTGACTCCGTACCACCCGGTCGATAAGCACAGCTTATCGACCATCACCGTTTCTTGTTGGACCGCCGCAAAGAATGCTTCGACACTGGAGACCGAGGTTTTCTTGAATCCCCCACTCATCTTTCTGCTCGGTCTCGTGTTGTCGGCGACAGGTCTGATTCCTTCCCCGGTGGCGCTTTTGGGTGGCATCGCGTTTGCCCTTTCCTTGCCGCACCCTTTTGCAGCGCAAAGCCGAACCCTTACACACTTTTTGCTGCAGGCCTCGGTCGTACTGTTGGGGTTCGGGATGAATCTGCAGGTCGTGCTGCATGCCGGCGGCCATGGCTTTGCCTACACCGCGATCAGCATCACCATGGCGGTTGCGCTGGGTTGGGCGCTCGGCCGCATGCTGCGCGTACCCGCAAAGGCAGCCTTTCTGATCACCTGCGGAACGGCTATCTGCGGCGGAAGCGCCATCGCTGCACTTGCGCCCGTTATCGCCGCCGGGGAAGAAGATATGGCCGTTTCGCTCGGTACGGTGTTCACCCTGAATGCACTTGCGTTGCTGCTTTTTCCAGCCATAGGCTGGCATTTCCATCTTTCCGAAATGCAGTTCGGCCTTTGGGCGGCCTTGGCCATCCACGACACCAGCTCTGTCGTCGGCGCCGCCGCCCGTTTCGGTCCCCAGGCTCTCGCGATCGGCACCGCTGTGAAGCTCGTGCGCGCGTTATGGATCGTGCCGGTGGCGCTCGCCACAGCTGTTTTTCTGCGCGGCCGCCGTGCTGGCCTCCCGGAACAAGGCGGGGCGGCAACACGGGTGAACATACCCTGGTTTATTGGCTTGTTTGTGCTCGCCGCTGCCTGTCGCACGCTGCTTCCGGCACTTCTGCCGCTGTACGCAAAGCTCACGCTGGCAGGCCGGGATGGGCTCACCGTTGTGCTCTATCTGATCGGCACCGGCCTTTCGAGAGAGTTGCTGCGCCGGGTGGGGCTTCGCCCCATGGTGCAGGGCGTTGTTCTTTGGATCGTTGTAGCCAGTTTGTCGCTAGCGGCGATTCGCATCGGCTGGATTGCGCTTTGATCTCACCCCCGCACACGCAAACGACCGGCAGCCGAGATGATTCTCTGCTGCCGGTCGAGTGTTTCTTCAACTGTTTCAATTGCTTATGTTGCGAAGCGGGAACCTGCCGCCCCCATTTACCCCTAGTGACCTGCTTCCACCTGCGGTGTGATGATGCCGATGTTGGTCACTTCAGCCGAGTGTCCAAAGCCGATGACCTGAGCGATGGGACCAAAATCCAGCTTCGGATCGCCTTTCACAAACATCACCTTCTCCTGCCGAATCGCAAAAATCTGCTGCAACCGCGACGTGATGTCCTGCTTGGCAATCGCCTCATCGTTGATCTTGTACGAGAGCTGACCGTTGCCGGCCGGCTGGACAATAACTTCGATGGTGCGCTGGTTGGGCACATCCGGAGCCTTGGTCTTCGGTGGCTGCGGCACCAGCGCTTCCAATCCCTTCGGATTGTTCGGCACGATCACCATGAAAATGATCAACAACACCAACAAGACATCAATCAAGGGCGTTACATTGATGTTTGCACCAACGCCACCGCCACCACCTGCACTCATTCCCATCGTCGTACCTCCCTCAATCGCAAACCGCGCATGGTGTGCGCCGTTGCTTCGGCTTTAGTGGTTTTCGTTGACGGAATCCGTCAGCAGGTTCAGTTGACTGACGCCGCCGGTGCGTAATCCATCGATCGCATCCATAACCGTGCCATAGTTCGCACGGGTATCCGCACGAAAATACACAGACTTGTCATCGCCGGGATTGCTCTTCTTGGCTTCCAGATCGGCGACCTTCTGGCCGAGGGAGTCCTTGGTAACCTTGTCGCCACCGACGAAGATCCCACCATCCCGCGTGACCGCGACGTTGATCGCATCTTCCTTGTTCGCGTTGTCCATCACAGTGGCTGCCGTAACCACGGGCAGATCCACGTTGACCTTGTTGTTCAACATCGGGGTGACGACCATGAAGATGATCAACAGCACCAGCATCACGTCCACCATCGGGGTGACGTTGATGTCGGAGTTGACCTTTTTGCCTTCATTCCGCGTTGCCATTGCCATAACGTCTACTCCGTCCGGGTTCAATCCCCCGGTGGATGCCGCTTTGCGCGGCGCGATGTTTTGCCGGATGCGAAGTGTGCTTTCTTCACATCCGGCTACGGGTGTACCCCGCAGGACCGCTGTTTAGCGGTGAGCCTGCTTGATGAAGTAGTCCAGCAACTCGGACGAGCTGTTATCCATTTCCACGTCGAAGGCTTCAACCTTGTTGGTGAAGTAGTTGAACAACATGACGGCGGGAATGGCGACCAGCAGACCGAAAGCCGTAGTGACCAGGGCCTCCGAAATACCGCCGGCCACAGCGCCGATACCGGTTGCCTTGGAGCTGGCGATCGATTGGAAGGCGTTCAAAATGCCGACCACCGTGCCGAACAAGCCGATAAAGGGAGCCGTGGAACCAATGGTCGCGAGACCGCCCAGACCCTTCTTCAGCTTGGCATGCACAATGGCTTCCGAGCGCTCAAGCGCACGCTTGGAGCTTTCCACCTGCTCTTCCGTGATCGCGCCGCCCGAACCAAACGAGCGGAATTCGGTGAGACCGGCAGTGACGACCTCGGCCAGATGCGACTTCTTGGATTTGTCGGCGACCTTGATCGCTTCATCCAGGCGACCTTCTTTCAGAGCATTCGCCACACGGGGCGCAAACTCACGCGACTGTTTCCGCGCAGCCGAAAAATAGATCGCACGGTCAATAATCACGGCCAGCGACCAGATCGACATGATGAACAGAATCAGAACAACACCCTTGGCGGGGATGCCCATGTTGCCCCAGAGTTGCATGGGGCTAAAGCCCACCTGGGGGCCGGCCGCTGCATTGTCTTGCAGAAGCAGGGCGAGCGAGGCGACGGAGACGTGGGCAGACTGGGCGAGATGAGCGAGAATCACGATGTTTCTTTCCTCCTGAAACTGAGTCCTAAGCTGAGTACTGACGCTGAGTGCGAAGGGAATGCCATAGTACGGTTCGCGCCGAAGCGGACGTGAACGGGAGGTGAGGTCGAAACGGCAAAACGAGATGCCGCGGCGGCTGCGGAAAGCAAAACTTAAAGGTCGGCCCAGGGCGCAGAGCGTTCTGGAACAACACTACCCTGCTCGCAGTGGGTGTCCCATCCCACGAGCAGGGTAGCCGGTCACGCGTTGGTCTTACCCACCGCTGTTCAGGTTGAAGTTCACGGTGACGGTGGTGTTCACTTCGGTCGGTTCGCCGTTCAACAGATAGGGCTTGTACCGCCACTGCTTCACCGCATCGATGGCGGCACCGGTCAACATGGCCGGACCGCTGATGACGCTCAGGTTCTCAATGGTACCCGTCTTCGAGATCTGCGCGCTCAGCACGACAGTGCCGCTGAGCCGGGCGGAACGGGCAATGGCCGGATAGGTGGGATTTACACGGTTGGTGATCTGTCCCTGCATCACACCGCCCGAGATACGCACCGGACCGCTGGGCTTTTTGACCGCAACCACAGGACCGGTTGCCGTCCCGGAGCCCGTGCCGTTGACATCACCAAAGAGCGAGTTTGGGTTTCCACCGGCTGTGCTGGCGAAATTCGCATTATTCGAGCTCGGCGGCGGCGGTGGCCCCGTGTCCTTGATCATGTTGATCTTCGGGATGTG
>CAXTRN010000071.1:0-16805 GCA_964246645.1 uncultured Acidobacteriaceae bacterium | reverse complement strand
CCGCACGGGCTCTGCTAGCATGCTGTTCGATGACTTCGAGCGGATCGCAAGCGGGGGCGGGGGCACGTGCGGCCGCCCTGGTGCGGATCGAGGGTGCCGCGCTCGAAGGCCTGGCGCAACGGCTGGAGCATGGGCAAAGCGAGGCGTTTGCACTGGCCCTGGACACCTTGGCAGCAGTTCTGGAACGTGAAAAGAAGATCGTGCTTTCCGGTATGGGAAAGAGTGGTTTGATTGCACGTAAAATCGCGTCGACGTTGCTGTCACTGGGTGTGTCTGCGTCATTTTTGCATCCTGCGGAGGCGCTGCACGGCGATCTGGGGCTGCTTGGTTCAGGCGATGTGCTGCTGGCATTATCGTATTCGGGCGAGACGGATGAACTGCTGCGACTTTTGCCGGCTTTGCAGAGGATGAAGGTAACCTTGGTGAGTCTTTGCGGTTGTGCCGATTCGACCCTGGCGCGAAGAAGCGCAGTGGTGCTCGATATCAGCGTGGCGCGCGAGGCTTGCCACCACCAACTGGCTCCCACGGCCTCGACCACGACGATGCTGGCGTTGGGCGATGCCTTGGCGGTGGAGCTGAGCCGTCGCATGGGCTTTGAGCCGCAAACCTTTGCCGACCTGCATCCGGGCGGGCAGTTGGGACGGCGGCTGACCGCAGTCCGCGAGGTGATGCACAAAGGCGAAGCGGTGCCCATTGTGGCCCTCGATGCAGCGTTACCGGAGATCATGCACGAGATGAGCGCCAAGCGGCTGGGAATGACCACCGTACAGAAAGATGGGCGCTTGCTGGGGCTGATTTCGGATGGGGATCTGCGGCGCTTGATGGAGCGGGATGGGGCGAATGCGTTTCATCGCACCGCGGGCCAGGTGATGCACCGCAGGCCGCAAACCATTAGTTCAGAGGCGTTCGTCGATGAGGCGGTGGCCATTATGGAGCGGCACAAGATCACGTCGCTGATCGTGAAAGGGACGGAGGAGGACACGGTCTTGGGCGTGGTGCACATGCACGATCTACTGCACTCGCTGGGGGCAGGACAACCGTGAACTGACGGAGGTTCTATTAGGAAGCGGAGCTTGGGGTCGGTGCAAATGTGAGTTTCCGTGCATGGCGAAAGATTTTGACGGCACGAAATCACAGAAGCGAGAAGTACAGAACCCCTTCGCTGCACTCAGGATGACGGCGGGGCGACGCGCACAGGCTCCGTGCAGGCGCTCCGTGCTGGGGAATACGTGCACGCGCTGCTGTAGGTGCGAGCCTCCACTACAATCAAATCCTGTATGCATCGTTGGTCTCAACTCTTTCTCCCCACCCTGCGCGAAGCGCCGGCCGATGCCGAGGTTGCCAGTCACAAGCTGCTGTTGCGCGCGGGCTATGTGCGCCAGCTCGGTGCGGGTATTTACAGCTATCTGCCGCTGGGGCAACGCTCGCTCAACAAGATCGTCCGCATTGTGCGCGAAGAGATGGACCGCATCGGGCAGGAGTTTCACCTGCCGGCGCTGAACCCGCGTGAGGTTTGGGAAGAATCCGGCCGCTGGACCGGCATGGGCGACAATATGTTCCGCTTAACCGATCGCAAAGGTGCGGAGCTGGCCCTGGCGATGACGCATGAGGAGGTCATGACCTCGATTGCGCGCAACGAACTGCGCAGCTACAAGCAGCTGCCGCAGATCTGGTATCAGATTCAAACCAAGTTCCGCGATGAGCCGCGGCCGAAGTCGGGGCTGTTGCGCGTGCGGCAGTTCTTGATGAAGGATTCGTACTCGTTCGATCTCGATGCAGCGGGGCTGGATGAGAGTTACCGGAAGCATGATGAAGCGTACCGGCGCATCTTTTCGCGGTGCGGGCTGCAGTTTGTCGCCGTAGATGCGGATTCCGGCGCCATGGGCGGATCGCAGTCGCAGGAGTTCATGGTCTACACCGAAGCAGGCGAAGACCTGATTGCGAGCTCGGCTTCGGGGTATGCGGCAAACCTGGAAAAGGCGACGAGCCGGCTCGCCCCGGTCGAGGACCTTGCGCCTACGGGTGACGGGCTGCCGGAGTTGGTCCACACACCGGGAAAAGGCGCCATCGCCGATATATGTGAGTTCCTGAGCATCGCGCCGACTCAGGACATCAAGTGCGTGGCCTTCATGGGTCCAGCTGCAGGCGCTCTTGGAGAAACACCGCTGCGCCCCGTTGTCGCTTTTGTGCGCGGCGATCATCACGTAAACGAATTAAAATTAAATGCGGCTGCGGGAACTGCTGAGCTGCGACCGATGACGGCGGAAGAACTGGAAATGCACATAGGTGGCCCAGCCGGCTACTTGGGGCCAGTCGGCATACCGCAAGTGATGTCCTCAGATGCACTCGGTCTTCTAAAGACTGGTATGTATGAGCCGCAGATTGAACAGGCTTGGAGGACAACTCAGCCTTGGGGCCTGCGCACTATCGTTATCATAGATTCCGGACTCCAGAACCGCACGAACCTGATCGCCGGTGCCAATAAGCTCGATTATCACTACCGCAATGTAACGCCCGGGCGTGATTTCACCCCCACGCTGATTGCCGACATTCGCAACGTGAATGAAGGCGAGCTTGATCCGACCGACGGGCAACCGCTACGCTTGGGCAAGGCTGTCGAGATCGGTCACATTTTCAAGCTGGGCTACAAATATTCAGAAGCCATGGGCGCGCGCGTGCTCGACCGCGACGGCAAGGAAGTGACCCCGATCATGGGGAGCTATGGCATCGGGATCGAGCGCATTTTGACAGCGGCGATCGAATCCAGCGCCGCCCATTTCGCAGCAACGGCGAATACGGCCACGGCCGACAAACAACCCAAGCAGCCTATAGCAGAGCAGTACACGCTTTCGCCCGCGATCGCACCGTACGAGGTCGTGGTGACCGTTACCAATGTGCGGGAAGCGGAGCTGGCCGCGGCGGGCGAGCGGATTGCCGAGGAGCTCGAGGCCGCGGGTGTTGACGTGCTGCTCGATGACCGTGACGAGCGGGCCGGCGTGAAGTTCAAGGATGCCGAGCTGATTGGGGTGCCGTTTCGCATCAATGTCGGCAAAAAGCTGGCCGATGGGTCGGTGGAACTGGTAAACCGGCTCAGCGGCGTCACCGTGGATGTACCTTGGGAGCAACTCACGGCGCGCGTGCAGGCGATGCTTGCGGAGTTTTCTTGAAAAGTACCGCTGTAGCGTTTACCGTCGTTTCGTTTTGCCATGAAAGTTTTGGAGGCTGATTGTCCACAACCCTTCGTTCGCCTGTTCGCGTAAGACTCGCCACGCCACGCCACTCGCTGGTATGGCGAGCGCTGCGGGCTGTGCTTCTGCTTGCGGTGCTGCTGGCGGTTGTCGGCGGGCTCACCTTTGCGTATGAGTACCACCAGTACCAGGGACTGGTGGATCAGCGGCTCGCGCAGGGGCCGTTGTTTTCCTCGACGGCGCAGATCTACGCCGCCCCGCAGGAGGTGCGGCCAGGACAGCGGTTGTCCGCGGAAAACATCGCCGCGGCGCTGCGGAAAGCAGGCTACGGCAGCGGTGGGAAGGCGAGCCCGATGGGCAGCTACCAGCGCAGCGACGATTCGATCTCGATTAAGCCCGGTGCGCAAAGCTACCTTGCCACTGACGGCGCAACGATCCATACGAGTGACGGTGCTGTCGATTCGATCACCGCGGAAAACGGTGCGGAACTGAGCTCGTACAAGCTGGAACCGCAGCTGATTACCGCGCTCAGCGAAGACAAAAACCGTACCAAACGCCGCATGGTGACCTATGACGAGATTCCGCCGCGCATGGTGGAGGCCGTGCTCGCGATTGAGGACCGGCGCTTTTTCGAGCACTCGGGCATCAACTACGTCCGCACGGCGAAGTGCGCGGTGCAGGATCTGGTTTCGCACCACAAGGGCTGCGGGGGTTCCACATTGACGCAGCAGCTGGCGCGTGGATTTTTTCTTTCGCCGGAAAAGACCTATGCCCGCAAGATCGCCGAAATCATGATCACGTACCAGCTTGAAGGCCGCTTCAATAAGCAGCAGATCTTTGAGATGTATGCGAACCAGATCAATCTCGGCCAGCGTGGATCCTTTGCGATCAACGGTTTCGGTGAAGCCGCGCAGACCTACTTCGGCAAGAATTTGCGACAGCTGGATCTGGCTGAATGTGCTCTGCTGGCAGGCATGATCCAGCGCCCGAACTACTTCTCGCCTTACCGGCATCCGGACCGGGCGGCGGAGCGGCGCAACCTCGTACTCGACACCATGGTTGAAACGGGAGCGATCACCCCGACACAAGCAGAAGCGGCCAAAGCCGATCCGATCCGGCTCGCCCCGGCGGAGGTCGACGCAAGTGAGGCTCCCTACTTCGTCGATCTGGTGCATGACCAGATCGTGCAGCGGATTGGCGACTACGATTCGGGGCACTCATCCTTGCGGATCTACACCTCGCTTGATCCGGATCTGCAACGGGCGGCGCAGGATGCGGTGCAGCAGGGCATGGTGCGCGTGGATGCCCTGGTGCGCGCGCAACGCGGCAAAGCCGACCCTTCGACGGCGATGCCGCAGGTGGCGTTGATTGCGCTCAATCCGCACACCGGCCAGGTGCTTGCCCTTGTGGGCGGGCGTAATTACGCGGCCTCGCAGCTGAACCATGCAACGGCAGAACGACCCACCGGCTCCATCTTCAAACCCTTCGCGTACGCGGCTGCGTTCAATACCTCTCTCAACGGAACCGACCTTGACGGCGGCGGGATGTTTACAGCCCTCACGCGGTTGAACGACGATCCAACCACTTTTTCCTATGGGGGCAAAGACTACACCCCCGGGAACTTCAAGCGTGGCGAGTTTCCCGGCATGGTCACCGCCGTCCAGGCTCTCGCCCATTCGCTCAATATCGCGACGATCAACCTTGCGCAAAAAGTGGGGTTTGAAAACGTAGCGGCTCTTGCGCGTTCAGCAGGTATCACCAACGCCCGCGGCACCCCATCGGTTGCGATCGGCACCTACAATGCAACGCCGATCGATATGGCCGGCGCGTATACGGTTTTTTCCAACAACGGCGTTCACCTGAAGCCCTGGATGCTGGCAAGTGTGCGCAACACCAACGGCGATATTGTTGCCGATTACACGCCTGAAGCCAGGCAGGTGCTCGATCCGCGCTCAGCCTACCTGACGCATTCGATGCTCGAAAATGTGATGAACTTTGGGACTGCCGCCGCAGTGCGGGCGCGGGGCTTCACCGCGCCGGCGGCCGGCAAAACCGGCACTTCGCATGATGTATGGTTTGCCGGCTATTCTTCCAACCTGCTCTGCATCGTTTGGGTGGGAAACGACGATTACACGAACCTGAATCTCGAAGGCGCCAAGGCCGCAGCCCCGATCTGGGCCGAGTTTATGAACCGGGCGATCCGGTTGCCACAGTATTCGGACATGAAGGCCTTTGCCGCGCCGCCGGAGGGAATCCAATTGGTGCGCGTGGACCGGGCAAGCAATCTGCCTGCGGATGAAAGTTGTCCGAGCGATACCTTCAGCGTTGCGTTTCTCAACGGCACCGTGCCGCAAAGCACCTGTTCGCATATGGGCACCGACGCGCAAACACTCGGCACGCAGTTATATGGTGACGGCACAAACGACGATGGGATCGTGGCCATGCCCACGACGCCGGGAGCGCCACAGGTGCCGCCACGAACTCCACCGGCACCATCAGCCGGGCAGGGAGAGGCGAATCAGCCCGGGAATGAGAGCCGGCATCGCAACCCCTTCCAAAAGATGCTGGGGCTGGGCAAGAGCAGGCGCCCGGACGAACACCCAGACGAGCACCCAAATGCGGGAGCACCACCGCAGTAGGGTCACGCAGGCCGCCCTCAGCAGCTGCCGCGTCGACGCCCGCCCAGCACCTTGACCATGCGGCCCACGGGAGCCTGCTCCGCCAGGCCCGCGGCGGCCTGCTGCGCGGAGGCAACCCAGGGCTGGCACTGCGGACACCAGTAGGTGGAGCGGGCCTGTTCGCCCTGTTTGCGCATCATGACGAGCGCGCCGCAGCGGCGGCACTCCTGCCCCTGACGACCGTAGACCCACAGACGATCGCCGGCATTCATGGAGTGGGTCGTTCGTCGATTGCCGGAATAGGTCACGATACCATCGGTGTTGCCCGTGCCGGAGCCATCATTGATGTTGGCGCGCAGGTAGCGACCGGAAACCTCGGCCATGGTTGCGAGTTCGCGTTCGGTGAGCGTGGCCATGTGGCGAAAGGGGTTGACGCCCGCGGCGAAGGGCACCTCGCTCTTGTACACATTGCCAAGGCCGGCCATCACGCGCTGCATGAGCAGAACGACGCCGATCTCGGCATCGGGGTGTTGAACGCCGTAATCGCGCAGGGCGGCCACGCCGTTTTCCGTGCTGTAGCCGTCACTAAGAATGTCGACCCCGAGCTTCGGCACCTGCGAGTAGCGGGCGAGCGAGCGTTCGGTGTGGAACTCGGTGACGGGAACATTGAAGGCTACGGCAATGAAGTCGGTGGTAGTGATCGAGCAGCGCATGGCACTGCGAGGGGAAAACCACTTTTCGCCGACACGGTAGATATGCCAGGAGCCGGACATGAGCATGTGCGTGACGAGAATCAGTGCTTCGCCGCCGCTTGCGGGCGCGGAGAAGTGAATGAGGCACCACTTGCCGCGCGCCTCGACCTTTTCGACGGTGCGGCCGACGATGCCTTTGGAATCGGCGACCGAGGCGAGCGTGGCGACCTTGGCCTCAAAAGCGGTGACGAGCTTGCCGCCGATGGCTTTCTGAAGAGCGCGGGCGGCGCGATAGATTGTGTCGCCTTCAGGCATAACGGGATCCTATTCATTCCTGTTGAGGGATCTCTGATTGAATCTGCGGGCAGCATTTTTCCTTGTTGTCATTCCCGGAGGGAATCTGCGCTTTGTACCGGTCGGCGAGTGATGATGAGGACTTAAATCAGAGGTTCTTACAAGAATCAAAACACACTTGCTACAACGATGAACGTAAGTTCTTCTACTATTCCCGCAGGAAACGCAGACTCCCTACGGGAATGACAAACAAGGGAAACACGGTTGCCCACGGTGACAATAAGGAGACGCGGATTTCCTGAAAGGGTGACAAAACAGAGTGGTCCTGTGTTTCGGCATTAGGTGGTCAGATTTGGCGCAGTGGCCGCGCGTCCGGGTACGGGCGGCAGGTTGCGGCGGACGTTGAAGCCCATGGGCGCGGCCTGGAAGCCGGCATCGAGGAGCGCACGGGCGATGGGGTGCTCGGCGACCGGGGTGCCGTTGATGGCCGGGATGAGCATGCCGGTGCGGGCCCGGTCCGTGCTGTCCGCCTCGGCGCGCTGGACGGTTTGCACAAGAAATTCGGCGAGCGCGCGCATGCTGTGGGAGCGGGCGGGCTCCTCTTCGGGAAGCAGAACCTGGAGGTCTGGGTTGCCGCGGCGGAGGTAGGCGGTCAGAACGCCGTCGAGGAGGATGACGCGGGCGCCCACAGAGCGGGTGAGGGAGCCGGTTCTGGTGGCTGAAGTTGAGGCTGGGCTTGTGGCGGGGCGGAGGAAGACAGGGGTCTCTCCACTCCGGCCTGCGACCTCCGGTCGAGAGGACAGGTCCTGGGCAGGGTTGACCTGTGTATCTGTCGCGGTCTCGGGTATCGGCGCGCTGCCCGGCCAGCGGAGCAGCGAACCATAGGGGTTGGCCGGGTCGGTTGCGGCAAGCAGGACGGCTTCGTGCCCTTCTTCGCCATAGCTGGTGCCGGCGCCGTTGCGTTCGCCGGGGCGGAGCGAGCGCAGCAGGTCGACCGCAGCGGGCTGGGCAAACTGCGTGGCGCCGAGGTCGGCAGCGAAGTAGCCACGGCGGATCTTGCCGGATTCTTCAAGCAGCTTCAAGACGTCATAGATGGCGGAAAAGCCGCCGGGCAGGTCTTCGGCATGGGCGGTCTCACGAAAGACGACGCCGTAACGGGTGAGCAGTTGGCCGGCGACCGCGTGGGACCAGGCAGTCTGGCCGGCCGGGGTGGCGCGGGTCTCGTCAAAAGCGACCTCGTTGCGCGACCATCGGCCGCCGGCGGTGGGCGGCGTGGTGCGGCGGGAGCGGAAGCCGGTCTGATTGTGCACGCGGCGTACCGGTTTGGCGCTGGAACGGCTAGAAGAGGAGCCACTGCGATCGCAGTACGCGCGCAGGCAATGGAGGGCGTCGTTGGTGATGAGGCCACGCCAGACAAGCGACCAAAGGGCGTCGATGGTTTCGCCGGGGTAACCGCCGCCGAGGGCGTCGTGGAGAGGCTGGAAGAAAGAGGCTCCGGAGCGCTTCAGGTGGTCGAGGATCTGCTGTTCGCGCTCGCTGAGCGGCTCGCTTGAGGCTGCGGAGAGCTGGAAACGGGGTCCGCCCACGCCGACGCGGTCGGGTGGCCAGAGTGACGGCAGCCTTTCGGAAAGGTAGAGGGCGAGACGGCCGTCGCGCTCGCCCAAGGGCGCAAGGCCGATCCAGGTGACCTCGCCGGCGGCGACCAGGGTATCCAGATCGGCGGGCTTGTAGCCGGCGATGCGGGCGGGAAGGATCTCTGTTTCAAGCAGCGAGGCGGGGATGGGCGCACCTTGCAGATTTTCAATGACATCGAGCAGAGCATCGAGGCCGCGGCGGGGCTGGACGACCCCTTGCCAGCGGGTAAAAAGGCGGGCAAGGGTGGCCTGGGCGACAGGCTCGACCTCTTTGCGTAGGCGGGCGAGGGATTTGCGGCGGATCGTGCGCAGCACTTCGGCGTCGATCCACTCACGGTTGAGGCCGCCGGGGCGGAAACCGCCTTCCATCACCTTGCCGGTTTGGATCAGTCGCTGCAAGGCAGCTTCAACGCTCTCACTCGGCAGCCCGTACCGGATAGTAAGGTCTGGCGTGGTGAAGGGGCCGTGGGTGCGGGCATAGCGGCGGACCACATCAAGCAGGGCGTCGGGCACTGGCTCGAGAAACGCGCCGGGAAGGCCGGGCGGTAGAGGAACGCCGAGGGCATCCCGCAGGCGGGCGGCGTCTTCGACCGCAACGACTCGCTTTTCGCCGCCTCGGGACCCGCTGCGGGCGTCGCCCATCCGGAGTTCCAGGGCGCGGCGAGAGCGCAGGAGGCGCTCAACCGTTGCATCGACATCCAGACCTGAAGCTCGCTGGGCGATTTCAGCGCGGGTGAGGTCGCCAAGGCGGAGCAGAAGATCGTGGACGCCGTCGAGGGAACGCACCTTGTAGGTGTCGGCGAGGGATTGGAGCTGCTCTTCGGTCTCCTCGATGGCGTTGAGGTCGAGGAGTTCGCGAAGATCGGCATCGCCCAGCAGCTCGCGCAGCTGATCCTGATCGATGGAAAGGGCCTGGGCGCGGCGTTCGGCCAGAGGAGCGTCGCCGTCGTAGATATAATTGGCGACGTAGCTGAAAAGGAGCGCGCCGGCGAAGGGGGACGGCGTGCGGGAGTTGACGGTGTGGACGCGAATGGAGCGGTTACCGATCGCGCGCAGGGTTTCGGCAAGCGCGGGCATGTCGAAGACATCGCGCAGGCACTCGCGATAGGCCTCGAGCAGCATCGGAAAGCTGGCATAGCGGGCAGCCACGGAAAGCAGATCGTAGGCGCGTTTGCGCTGCTGCCAAAGGGGTGTCCGGCCATCGGCGCGGCGGCGCGGCAGCAGAAGGGCGCGGGCGGCAGCTTCGCGGAATTTGGCGGCGAACAGGGCAGTGGCGCCCAGTTGGGATTGAACCAGATCGGCGGCCTCGGCGGGCTCCAGCAGCAGAAGTTCGGCGTCGGGTGGCTGGTCAGTTTCGGGAAAGCGGAGGACAAAGCCGTCTTCGCTCCACATCGTTTCTACGTCGAGGCCGGCGGCCTTGATCTTGGCGGTCGCGGCCATGGCCCAGGGAGCGTGCACACGGGAACCAAAAGGGGTAAGGCAGCAAACGCGCCAGTCGCCGAGTTCGTCGCGAACGCGCTCGATCACGATGGTGCAGTCATCGGGCACCTGGTCGGTGGCGAGGGCCTGGTCGGTGAGGTAGCGAAGGACGTTTTCGGCGGCCTTTTCGTCAAGATCGTGGTCGCGGGTGAGCTTGGTGATGGCGACTGAGCGGGGCATATCGCGCAGGGTACGGACGAGCGCACCGATGCGTTTGCCGAACTCGATCGGACGGCCGGCCTGGTCGCCGTGCCAGAAGGGCATCTTGCCGGGCTCGCCGGGGGCAGGGGTGACGAGGACCCTGTCCTGGGTGATCTCGTCGATGCGCCAGGTGGAAGCGCCGAGGATGAACGTGTCGCCGGAGCGGGCCTCGAAGACCATCTCCTCGTCGAGTTCGCCGACGCGGATGGGCTTGTTGGAGGCACCGGAAAGGAAAACGCCGTAGCTGCCGCGGTCGGGGATGGTGCCGCCGTTGAGGATGGCGAGGCGTTTGGCGCCGCCGCGCGGGGTAATCCAGTTGCGTTGGCGATCCCAAGTGATGCGGGGGCGGAGTTCGGCAAACTCGTCTGAAGGGTAGCGACCAGCGAGCATGTCGAGTACGCCTTCAAAGACGGCGACCGAAAGCGCGGCAAAAGGAGCGGCGCTGCGGACAATGGAGAACAGGGCGTCGTAGCTGATTCCTGGGGCGTCGTCTTCGAGTTCGGCCTCGTAGCCTGTCGGCTCGCCTCCCCGGTGGCGGGCTTTGACGGTTTTCTTTTTGCGGACGTGGCGCGACTCGACTTCAGCGAGCGGCAGCGGGGGTTGGGCGACGAGGGCGACGATCTGCTGCGCGAGAATGTCGAGCGGATTGCGCAAAAAGCGGGTGTGCTCGACGTGACCCTCGTGCATGGCCTGCGTAACGGCGGCGCAGGCGACCAGGTCGGCGCGGTATTTCGGAAAGATGATGCCGTTGGACGGCGCACCGACCTGGTGCCCGGCGCGGCCGATGCGCTGCAGGCCGCTGGCAACCGAGGGTGGCGCCTCGATCTGGATGACGAGGTCGACGGCGCCCATATCAATGCCGAGCTCGAGCGAGGAGGTACAGACGAGGGCCTTCAGGCGGCCGGCTTTGAGGAGCTCTTCAATCTCGGAGCGCTGCGCGGAAGCCAACGAGCCGTGGTGGGCGCGGGCGATCGATTCACCCGCAAGCTCATTCAGCGCACCCGCCAAGCGTTCGGCGACACGGCGAGCATTGACGAAGATGAGCGTGGAGGTGCGTTCCCGGACGATCTCGAGCAGACGCGGGTGGATCGACTGCCAGATGCTGGTGCGCTTGGGCCCTTGTGAGGCTGGGCCGCTGGGCAGATCCTGAATTTCGCCGAGCCTGGCCATATCTTCCACCGGCACTTCGACTCGAATTTCAAGCCGCTTGCGCGCGCCGGCGTTGATGATGGTGACCGGGCGGAAGCGGGGAACGGAGGCCTCGCTGGTGTTCGGGTCGGTTTCGGCGGCCTCGGCGGAGGTGTAATCCTCGATCGTGGCTTTCGCATGATGGGCGCGAACATCCTCAAGATTTGTCATCTCGACCGAAGGCGCAGCCGCAGTGGAGAGACCTGCTGTTGGTTCGGATTCCGATGGAACTTGGGAGCCGTGCAACTGCGGGTCTCTCCACTGCGCAGACGGTGAAGCTGTCTGCTCCGGTCGAGATGACAAGTCTTGAGTGAAATGAGAAAAGGACTTAGGTTGCGCTTCGGCGCCGCCAAGAAAGCGCGCGACCTCTTCGAGGGGGCGCTGTGTGGCGGAAAGCCCGATGCGCTGCAGGGAATGGCCGCAAAGCGCTTCGAGGCGTTCCAGCGACAGCGCCATGTGCGCGCCCCGCTTGGTGGGAACGAGCGCATGGATCTCGTCGATGATGACCGTCTCGACGGAGCGGAGGCTTTCGCCGGCGTCGGAGGTAAGCAGCAGATACAGCGATTCGGGCGTGGTGATCAGGATTTCGCCGGGATGTCGCTTGAAGCGGGCACGGTTTTTCTGGCTGGTGTCGCCGGTGCGCACGCTGATCTCGGGAATGTGGACGGGAACGCCTTCACGCCCGGCCATGTTGGCGATGCCCTGAAGTGGCGACCGAAGATTGCGCTCCACATCGACGGCCAGCGCCTTGAGCGGGCTGAGGTAGAGCACGCGACAACCGGGCTGCGCGTCATAGTGCGCGGGCCGCTGCAGCATCAGGCGGTCGAGGCACCACAGAAAAGCGGTCAGCGTTTTGCCGGTGCCCGTGGGTGCGAGGATCAGGGTGGAATCGCCGTGGGCGATAGCGGGCCAGCCCTCGCGCTGGGGCGGGGTGACGCCTTCAAAAACCGCGCGAAACCAGGCAGCGGTGACGGGATGAAAGAGCTCGAGTGGATCGCCGGATGGCGGCACGGCCTGTGGACCATGCGCTGCTTCGTCCACAGGACGAGTGGCGGCGCGGCGCGGGGCGCGCCGGCGTCCGCCTTCGAGCTGGGTCGGCTTCATCACAAAGATTGATCTACTCGTCTACCTACCTGCAGATATGGACAAGAGCTCAAGGATAGATGCTCAAGGGCAGCAAAGGCATCGGCGCTGTTCTACGAGCCGCTCCACAAACCCCTAGCTTGCCCTGGCTTGACTAAACTTGAGGCAAGGAACGGAAAGTTTGAGACACCGAGGAACCGGCTTATACAAAACGGCGCCGCGCGAAACCGGCAAGGCCCGCCAGGCCGGTTCCCAATAAAAGCATGCTGGCCGGCTCCGGGGTCACTGCCAGGGGAGCGGAAACCGGGTTCCCGCCCGTGCCGGGATCCGAGGTCGGGTCGGTCGTCGGATTGGCGGTGGGGTCAGCGGTCGATCCCGTCAGGGTCACATGACCCACATACAGGTCGTTGGGACCGTTCAGATTGAAGTTATCGCCCGGGAAGTCGACCAAAGTCACCCCGGAAAAGGTGAAATGGGCGTTGTCGATGCCGACATAAACATCTGTGCCGTTTTGTGCGTTCACACCGGTTTCGACCACGCCCCCAGCGGTAAAGGAGATCGCCTGAATCAGGCCGGTCGTGATGTCGATGGTCGTGCTTCCGCTCACGGTTTGGGTATCCCCGCCCATGCCGAAAAACAGGCTGGCTCCCTGGATATTGAAGGTGGAAACCGTATCCGCTTTGGCGGCGAGGACTGGCGCAAATAGCGCAAGAACAGCAAGACGAGCATACGAACGCATACGTCATGATAAGCGGAAAGGCGAGGCAACCTTGGTTTGAGGAACGTACACGATGGTGTTTTTCCGCTGATCTATGGTAACCCGAGTGTGAACCAAGTGGCTGCACAACAGGCACTTGCAGTATGCGGCGAAGAACCGTACCGTAATCCTCGCCATGCAGAAACACGCTTCTTCGCGCGCACAGCTAACCAAGCCGCCCCAGCCGCTCTCCCCGGAGGTCAGGAAGGCGCTCTATCTGGCAGCCCGGCGCGTGGCTGAAAACGCCTTTGCTCCCTACAGCGGCTACCGTGTCGGGGCCGCTCTGTTGCTCGAAGGCGGCGAGATCGTTGTGGGTTGCAATGTGGAGATCGCCTCCTACCGCCTCACCAGTTGTGCAGAGCAGGGAGCCGTGGCGCGTGCCGTGGCCGAGTACGGACCAGCTCTCCGGCTGCGAGCAGTAGCTTTAGCGAACCTGAATGAGGCAGTCTCCACCCCCTGCGGGGCCTGCCGGCAGACCCTGGCGGAGTTCGGCGACGACTACGTCACGATTCTTTACCCGACTGAGCGTGGGGAACTCCATGAGACCACCCTGGGGGAACTGCTGCCCCAAGCTTTCCGGCTGCAGCGCGGAACGTAGCTTCCATGCTTCCGAAACGTCAGCTGCTGTGTTGCGATAAGGAAAGCGTGTTGCCCTCCGGGTCCTGAAACCAGACAAGCTTCACACGCCCGGGTGCGTGCCAGATGGCGCGATCATCCTGCTCGAGGAAACCGTAGCGCATGAAGGTGACACCTTTGCGCACAAGTTCATCGACGATTTCTTCGATGTCGGCCACCTCCCAGCCGAACACCGTGGATGGCGCCGGGGTAAACGGTTCAGGCATCTTGACCACCCGCAAGACGGTGCCCTGCCTGGTGTCCGGCTCGGCATCTGGCTCGGCATCTGGCTCGGCACGCGATGCGGCATCTCCGTCGGCGCCCACACTAAATACCAGCGCAAAGGGTTCCTCGCCCTCGAAACGTAAGCCCAACGTGCCCTGGTAGAAGGCTAGTGCGAGTTCCGGTTGACGGGTGGGGATGAAGGCGACAGGCGATGCAGTCGTGAGAGGCATGGCGGCATCGTAAGCGGAAGAACAGGCGTCTGCAACACTTTTCTGCGCTTTCTCGGAGGAGGTACACCCGGGGCCCGGTTGCGGTTCAGGAGGGCTCATTCGCGGGGTCACCGGGTGTCTCGTGTGCATCCGCCTTGGGACGCATGAGCGGGAAAAGAATGACGTCGCGGATGGACCGCGAGCCGGTGAGCAGCATGGTGAGCCGGTCGATGCCGATGCCTTCGCCGGCGGTGGGCGGTAGGCCGTAGCCGAGGGCGCGGACGTAGTCGGTGTCCATGGCGGCCATCGCTTCTTCGTCGCCCTTGGCCTTGGCATCCAGTTGTGCTTCGAAGCGACGCTCCTGGTCGAGCGGGTCGTTGAGCTCGGAAAAGGCGTTGCCGACCTCGAAGCCGCCGATGTAGAACTCGAAGCGCTCGACCCAGTCGGGTTCATCGGGTTTGGGTTTGGAGAGCGGAGAGACGGCTAGGGGAAAGTCGTAGATGATGGTGGGTTGGATCAGATGTTCTTCTGCAAGGACTTCGAACGCGTCTGCGATCATCTTGCCGAGGCGGTCGGGATATTTACGAAGCACCATCGACCATGCTTCGAACATCATCTGCTGATCTGCAGGTTTCTGAACGGCTGCTGTCTCGTTCTCGATCCAGATTGGATCAACATGCTCGCCGAGGCTCGCTCGGTGCGACAACATCGCCTCGTGTGCCACTTCGAAACAGGTCGCGAGTGCATCTGCATCAGCAAAATCAGCAGCATTCGGAGCTTCACCAGCAGCTTCCGGCCACCATTTGACGATCGCCTCGCGCATGCTGAGCCTTTGCCACTTGCCGAGATCGATTTCTGTGCCGTTGAACCATGTCTTGGTGGTGCCGTTGACTTCCATCGCGACGAACTGGATGAGCTCTTGCGTGAGGTCCATTAGGTCGTGGTAGTTCGCGTAGGCCTGGTAGAACTCGAGCATGGTGAACTCGGGATTGTGCTGGGTGCTGACGCCCTCGTTGCGGAAGTTGCGGTTGATTTCGTAAACGCGGTCCATGCCGCCGACGACCAGGCGCTTCAGGTAAAGCTCGGGGGCGATGCGTAGCGACAAATCCAGGCCGAGCGCGTTGTGGTGGGTGGTGAAGGGCCGCGCCGCGGCGCCGCCGGCGACCGTGTGCATCATAGGGGTTTCGACCTCCAGAAAGCCGCGGTCATCGAAGAATTTGCGGATGGCGCGGAGGATGGCGGCGCGTTTGACGAAGACCTCGCGGACGTTACGGGGGGCGTCGTTGTGTTCGTTGTTGGGGAGAGCGGTGTCGGTGACGGGGGAGACGCCGGGGGGAAGGATGGTGGCGTCAGCCACTGCAGGTCTCTCCACTGCGCTGCGCTCCGGTCGAGATGACGGATTTGAGGCGAGTGGCGGGTCGGCCTTGGTGAGTGGCGGGTCGACCTTGGTGAGTGGAGGCTCGGCCTTGGCGAGGGTGCCCGAGTTCATGATGAGGTCGACGTAGCGGCGGCGGTAGCGCAGTTCGACATCCTCAAGGCCGTGGTATTTGTCGGGCAGCGCGAGCATGGCTTTGGCGAGAAAGCTGATCGCGGGCTGGCCGTTCAGCGGAAGCCCTTTCACGGTGAGTTCGCCGGTGCGGGTGCGCATCAGGATGCCGCGAACCCCGACGTGATCGCCCAGGTCGAGCAGCTTGTAAAGGGCGAAGGCATCGTCGCCGACGTCGTCCTTGCGGATGTAGAGTTGCAGGCGTTTGCCGCCGCCCTGCAAATGCGCGAAGCCGGCTTTGCCCTGCAACCGGTGGCTCATCAGGCGGCCGGCAACGGCGACCTCAGGGCGGTCGGCTTCGAGTTGCTCGGCGGAAACGGGAGCGCTCGCGCTGTCGTAGCGGGCGAGCAGATCAGGAATTTGCGTGAGTTCGAGCGTTTCAGCTTTGGAAGGGAACCGATTGGGGTAAACGGCCTCGGCGGCGGAAAGGCCGAAACGCTGACCTATCGTTTTTAGCTGCTCAAGTTTTTCCTGGCGCTGCCGATACAAAGATTGTTCGAATTCGCTTTCAAACTGGGGCAAGGCAGACTCACTTGGAAAGAATGGAGGACTCAGCGCGATGAGCACGAACGGCGATGTGCTCGCTCGGGACGGTGCAGTGTCTTTGGTCAGTATAGCGAGCGAGCTTTTGGAGGCTGGAGAAACTTGACTGGTGCTGGGCGGCCTGGCGATGGTACGGTGAGGCGGTGGCGATCGGAAACAACAATTCGAGGGGAAACCGGGGCGGCTCGTCGCAGGACAGCGGCGCTTTGGGGCAGCTGGTGAAAGCGGAGTCCTTCATTCAGTTGGCGATTGCGCTTCCGGCGGGATGCGTGATCGGCTGGCTGATTGGGGCGGCGCTCGACCGGCACTTTCACCAGCATTGGATCGGGGTGGTGGGGATCCTGCTGGGTGCGGTAGGCGGATTTGTGCAAATTTTCCTGATGGCCTCGCGTTACCTGAAGCGAGGCGATTGACGGTGCGCGCGCTTGAAAACTTCAGCGATAAGGATTTTCGCGAAACGATCCTGCGGGCGATCCGGCTTTTGCTCCTTTTCACGCTGCTCGCGCTACCCCTGCTGTGGTGGAAGCTTGGAT
>CAXTRN010000070.1:0-17077 GCA_964246645.1 uncultured Acidobacteriaceae bacterium | reverse complement strand
CCGGCCAAAATGTAGTTTTTCGCCTGGGACCGGGCCCCATTGATGGAGAGTTCCGAGCCGCCGTTTTCACCGTTACGGCTCGAGGGGTGGTTGCTAGCCTCTCCATAGACCCCAGGGGTTACACCAGGGGTGAGTAGGGCCAGGTTCAGCGCGTTGCGGCCGTTCAGCGGCAACTCGGTGATTTGCTTGCCTTCAATCGTTTCGCCCAGCGTCGGCTGCGAGGTATCTACCAGCGCGGCTGCGTCTGTCACTTCGACTGTGGTAGTGGCTTCGCCCGGTTTCAATGAAAAGTTCAGCGTCAGATTGGTGGTAACGACAACCGTGAGTGACTGGGTTTGCGTCTGAAACCCCGCCGCCGTGACGGTCGCAACATAGTCCCCGGGAGGTACGGCGGGAACATTGAGTTCACCGTTCCCGTTGGAACTGCCATTCAGGGTCAATCCCGTAGCCTTGTTGACGAGGGTGATGCTTGCCGTGGAGATCGCCGCTCCGGTTGCGTCGGTAACGGTGCCGACGATGCGTCCCGAGTCAGCCTGGGCGTGAGCGCGGGAAGCCACGCCGCAGGTTAAGCAGGCAAGAAGGGCGACTCTGGCTGCTGGCCGCAACCGTGTTCTTCGGGATCGGGTTTTTACGGATGGGTGAATCATGGGTGGTCTCCTAAGGGGTGTGCTTCAGCCGAGGCATCTAGTGAAGGGTGCCTTTGCCCTGCGTTACTCATCGATTGCGACCATCAACTTACGCGAAACACTGGAGGCAATAAGTTCTCTAGAGTTCAATCGTGAAGTCGTCGTGGTCGCTGCGTGGTTTGAGAGGAACAACATAGCAGCACGTCTTCAGGATGGTCAAGAGAATGGTCAAGCACATCTACGTTCGCTGATGTGTGCTGGTGCGAGGCCATAGGAGATTGCGTGATGGTGGCACAAAAGCTACAATCCTAAGCTTTTGTGATCTGCGGGGTCATGCTGCATGCGGAGCATTGTGGAAAGCCGGCTTTCAAGCCCGGCTTTCCACAACTGGTTGCGCAAGAGTTAGAACACTAAGCGTGCGGCTAACTGAATCTTGCGTGCATTGCCGCGAGTGCCTGTGATGGCACCGAAGAAGACATTAGCAAAATCGAAGTTGCCCGGTTGAGCAAAGTTGGGGGTGTTGGTTACGTTAAATGCGTCGCCATGCAGTTCCAACTGCTTACCTTCTGCGATATGCAGGTTTTTTTGCAGGCCAAGATCCATGTCTCTGAATCCGGGACCATAAACCTGGTTGCGACCCAAAGTACCCACGCGCTGATAAACAAAATTGCCGGGTATGTCCGTTGCGGCTTGGCTTGGAAGGTTTGTGTAGCTGAATGAGGAAGGATCGAACCAGTGGCTTAGGGTCTTTGGATACTTGATGGGCGCTACCAGATCCGGCCGGTTGGCAGGTGCTGCGCTTCCATTTGCCTGGATGTCGATGGGCTGCCCGGTCGACAGTTGCACAATATTGTTCACCTGCCATCCCCCGATCAGCAGATCCATGGCGCGGTTCACGCCACTACCAAACTTTTGCCCGCGCCCAAACGGCAGGCTGTAGACGAATGACGAACTGTAGATATGCCGTTCATCCTGGCTCGAGTTGCCATAATTCGCAGCCTGATCGTAGTACAAGAGCACGACGACAGGCGTACCACTGAAGGGACTGTCTGTGTTATCGAGCGCGTGAGACCAGGAGTAGGAGAACGTAGCCAACAAGTTAGACGTACGATGCTCGAAATGCAGCTGCAAGCCGTTGTAATTGGCGCTGCCGTTGTATTCGTTGTACCGGATGCTGTTATCACCTTGCTGATTCTCATACGGCAGCGTTGTCGCTCCGAAGTGATAAGCAGTCAGGTCGTAGTACGTGGAGAGACGATCCGCGTACGTGCCGACGTAGGCCATGCTAAAGACGTCCCGGGGAGAGAGTTGCTGTTGCAATTGCAGATTGTACTGCTGAACACGACTATGCTTGTTATTCACGTTGACGGCGGTGCCGCCGAAACCCGCGGGCGTATGGGTCGGATCAAACGTAGCTATTGACGGAGGGAGTGGGAGCTGCGAGGTGACGGCGGCAGGGCTTGTATAACCCGCGCACGAATAGGGTCCCGGCTTTGTCGGTGTTTGCCCGGTCAACGTGATGCAATAACCATCACTTGCATTGAAGAAGTTGTTACCGCTGAATGGGCCATTTTGACCAAGCTGGTTGCTGATACCGCCGTAGTCAGGGTAGTAGAAGATTCCGTAACCGCCGTGCAGGGCCGTCTTACCGTTCCCGGACAGGTCGTAAGCAAACCCGACACGAGGAGCAAAATTCAGATAATCCTGATTGACGATGGTTTTGGGAACCCCATTGACACCGGCCAACAGCACCTGTCCATTGTCCACGTTGAATGAACTCTGCTGATTGTGCGCTTCATACGGCCAGGTGATCAGGTCATAGCGAACACCCAGATTGAGGGTGAGCCTTGAGTTGAGGCGCCAGTCGTCCTGCGCGAACAGAGCGTCTTCCTGATTGACATTCGAGAAAAACCCGATTTGTGCACCGATCTGGTATTGGTTGACGCCGCCTACCAGATACTCACTTTCGTCGTACCCGGTGAAGTTCTGATTGTTGAAGAAGAAGCCGCCTTTACCTTCAATGGGTCGGTAGTAGTTAGTCACACGGCGAAGAAGCGTTCCGCCGACATTGATTTGATGTTTCCCGCGCGTGAGGCTGAGCGTGTCGGTAACTTCGTAGACATTTTGCGGTACTTCAAAGGCGCCGAAGTCGCCCGTGTACGTCATTTCGCTGTTTCCGCCACCGGTCAACGGTCCGCCCGTGCCGGCCGCGGACCCCAGCGCTGTATCGGCGAAGCCCAGTTCCTGACCTACCGAAGCGCCGAAATTGGGCGGTTGGTAGCCGTAGTTGTCCCGGTTGTACGCGATACGGGCTTCGTTTACAGCGCGAGGAGAAAAGGTGTGCGTGTATCCGAGGTCGTAGCCGCGGGCGTGCAGGTAGTTATGCGCACCATTCGCGTTCAGCAATGGATTCGTGCCATTCTGCGCAAGTTGGGAGTTCGTATTTTGAGAAGTATTGTCGTAAGAGAACCGGAAGAAGAACAGGTCGCTGCGGGAGGCATTCCAATCGGTACGCGCATCGAAGGTATTTGTCTTGTTCAGCTGGTTCTGTTGATAGAAGTAGTTATTCTGCAAGCGATCCGTGCGCGTCGGCAAAGGAAAGGCGTTCAGATAATTGACCGCAGCGGGATTCAAGCGCGCCATCGGGATGATGTTGCCTTGGAAAGGTGCGCAGGTCAGCGGATCGTAAATTTGGCCTTTACTGGTCGTTGTGAGATTGTTATCCAGAACATTGTAGTTCGGCACACAACGTGGGTACTCCGTAGTGTACGAAGGAGTACCGGTAACGCCATTACTTGAGAGCACCGGGTCAAGCAGTTCAGTGAAATTACCCGTACGCATTAAAGCTGTTGGAACGGTAAGGTAGCCACTGCCGGCCGGCGTTTGAAAACGTGTTCCTTCGTAATCGCCGAAAAGAAACAACTTATTCTTGAAGATCGGCAATCCGGCGGAGCCGCCGAACTGGGTTCGGTTGTAAGGGGGCTTCGGCCCGGCAGGACCGAGAATCGGAAACGCATAATTTGGGTTCGCCGCGAACTTGTTGCTGCGGTAGAACTCAAAGACGGATCCGTGCAACTGGTTGGTGCCGGACTTGATGGAACTGATCACCAACGCCCCACCAGCGCGACCATATTGCGCCGGCGCGACGCTGGTCGTCACCTTGAATTCCTGGGTGGCATCAACGGGCGGAAAGAAGAGAATGACGTTTTGGAGGCCGTCGTTGTTGTCCACGCCATCCAAAATAAAATTATTAGCCTGTGGACGCAGCCCGTTGACCGCAAGGACACCACCTCCGGTATCCCCATGGCGGCCGGAAGTATCCTGTCCATTCTCTGAGTAGGTTCCCGTTGTGACACCTGGGGTTAGCAAAGCGAGGCTGACGGCGTTGCGACCGTTCAAAGGCAGTTCGGTAATCTGCTTCTCTTCGATTGTCTCCCCAAGGGTGGGATCGGAGGTGTTTACCAGGGAAACGGCACCCGTAACATCGACGGTCGTCGTTTCTGCACCGGGTTTCAGAGAAAAATTAAGCGTCAAGCTCGTAGTGACTACAACCGTAAGTGCCTGGTTCTGTGTCTGAAAGCCAGGTGCAGTCACGGTAGCCGTGTAATTGCCCGCAGGGACAGCCGAGACGTTCAGCTCCCCGCTTGCATTCGAAGTGCCTGTGAGCGTTAATCCGGTTGCTTTATTGGTGAGAGTGATGTTCGCTTTTGGAATTGCCGCGCCTGTGACATCTGTCACGGTGCCGACGACGCGTCCAGAGTCGGCCTGGGCGTAGGCATGGGATGCCACGCCACAGGATAAGCAGGCAAGAAGGGCGACTCGGGCTGCCGGCCGCAACCGTGCTCTCCGGGATCGGGTTTTTAGTGATGAGCGAATCATGCGTGGTCTCCTAAAATGGTGCGTCAGGTGAGGCATCTGTAAAGGTGCCTCTGCCTGCGTTGCTAATCGTTGGTGACCATCCGCTCATGCTGACAATGGAGGCAATGGATTTCCTCTCTATTTCATCTTGAATTCGCATTTACAGCTAACTGCCTTAAAATGAACGCATTGCACCATGGTCTTTATCCCGGATCAGCATGTCCGCCGTCACAGATGTATGCTGTGGGAGCGTCGTGGGAGGCACTGTGGCGATGGTAGAAGGGCTGCAGCGCATCGCTTTCGGGATGTTTGAGGTTGATCTGCAGGCGGGTGAGTTGTGGAAGGCCGGCTTCCGGGTGCGGCTTTCGGGACAACCTTTTAAAGTACTCGTCGTCCTGCTAGAGCATCCTGGTGAGGTGGTCACGCGAGAGGAACTCCTGGCGCGTGTTTGGGGTTCCAATACCAACGTCGACTTCGAGCAGGCTATTTCGGGCTCTATCAAGAAGGTTAGGGAGGCGCTCGGGGACTCGGCCGACAATCCCCGCTTTATTGAAACGCTCACCAAACGTGGCTATCGATTCATTGCGCCTGTCGCGCTCGAGCACCCGAGTTTGCCCGTCACACCTGCTGGAGCCGGGCATCGAGTGGACCAGCTGCCGTCCGCTCAGTCCGCCACCCAATCCGAGCCGGTGTCCGCCCCCGTCATTTTGGAGGCACTGTCCCCTCATAGCTCACATGCAGCTGCGGATGTACTACCCGCAATGGCAGATAGAGGGATTGAGCAGCGCGTATCCACTTTTCCGGCACCCTCACGGCGTATTCGGAGTTCCTGGACTTTCTGGACTCTGTGCGGGGTGAATGCTTTATTGTTGCTGGGCGTTGCTTCCTGGTTCATGGCGAGACTTTGGCAGCGGCCAACCATGGCGCGTCCGCCTCACATTGAGCAGGTGCGCCAGGCCTACGCCATATACGCCGGGCCACCCAATCCGGAGACGCTGCTGCGACTCGTTACCGATGGCCCGCGCATTTATACGAATTTTTTGATAGAGGGCCGTTCTCAATTGGCCTCCATGGACCTGCACGGGACGCAGATCCAGCCCGTCAGCCTGCCGGACGAGTTGGGAACGGTGACCGTAACGGACATCTCGCGGGATGGATCGCGCTTGCTTGTGCGCGGGCAAAACTCCCGCGGGTCGGAGCAGCCACTCTGGATCGTGCCGACGACGGGCGCGAGCGCCCTGCGGGCTGGCGAGGTGCTGGCGCACGACGCTACCTGGATGCCCAGGGGTGACAGCATTCTTACCGCAACCGACAACGAGTTGCGGATCCTACAGCTGGCCACCGGTGCCGAAGCAAGTTACGCGGCCTTACCCGGCCGGGCTTTTTGGCCGCGCTGGTCGCCGGACGGAAGGCTGTTGCGCTTCACCCTGCTTGATCCGGTGAGCCACGCCACTTCGCTTTGGGAGCTGGACGCCCGCACCCGTCATCCACATCCACTGGAAATTGCTGAGCTTGCAGGGCTTTCCCTTTGTTGCGGATCCTGGACCGCAGACGGCACTGCCTTCATCTTTCAGGCCGATAGCGGTGGTGAAAGCAATATCTGGTCGCTCGGCACAGGCAAAAGGCCGCAACTCACCGAGCTTACGAACGGGCCCATGGATTATGCTTCGCCGTTGCCGGCCCGTGCCGAGAGCATGCTCTACTTCATCGGCCTGGATCGGCCGGCAGGGAATCGCACCCTGGATCAAGCGACGCAGCAGTTTGTACCTTCCCCGGCTTTTCTGAACGATGCCCGAAGAGTTGCCTACTCCCGGGATGGCGCCTGGGTCGCCTGGACCGATACCCACGGCTGGCTTTGGCGTGCCCGCAGCAAAGACGGTTCCGGGCTGCTGCGGCTCACGGAAGACGACCTCGATGTGTACCTGGCTCAGTGGTCGCCCGACGGCCGCCAGCTCGTGATGATGGCGCACAAGCCTGGGGAAACATGGCAGCTGTTCACGGTAGCAGCCAGCGGGGGCGCGCTCCATCGCTTCCTCACCGATGAGCGCAACCTGGCCGACCCGGCCTGGTCGCCGGATGGCCAAACTATCGTCTTTGGGCGTGAAGGCGACCTGATGGGCAAAGAAGGCGGACCGCATACGCTCCAAACCTTCGACATGAACTCCCATGCGCTTCGGACGCTGCCCGGGTCGGAGGGTTTGTTCAGCCCGCGTTGGTCGCCGGATGGCCATTGGATTGTGGCGCTCTCCCTGGACCAAACGCGGCTGATGTTATTCGACACAGCGCATCTTTCTTGGCGCACTCTATACGCAGGCAGCGCGGCTGATCCTGTGTGGAGCTCGGATAGTAAGTCCCTGTTTTTTCATGCCTTCGCTGAGCCGCACTCGGGCATCATGCGCATCACATTGAATGGCACCGCGCAACCCGTGGGCGATATTTCCAGGTTAGGCTTACCGCCAGCGGACGACTATTTGCTCAGCGGCGTCACTCCTGCTGGTTCGCCCATGATTGAGCCCAAAGTGGGTAGCGGGAATTTGTACGCCATCAATCTGGCCCATGACACTCATTAGCGGCACCTTTGCAACGCAAAGCTGAACCTGCCGGAAGAGAGTTATCCATGGTACAAAAACGAGATATCGGTTAACACAGGATCACCTGCACATCCTCAGGTGATCCTGTATGTTTACGCAAGATAAGAAAGTAACTCTCCGCGGCTTCGCTCAAAAGCCGGGATAACAACACAAGACATGGAAGCGCTCATACGCGCGCTTGCGTACTCATCGTGAAGCGCAGTGTGCCGCCCGCGACCAGCTCCTCGTGCGTAATGGTGGGACCGGTGCGCTGCTTGCCGTTGAAGTCGATGCGCCGCACGTATACGGTTTCGTGCTTGTTGGCCGGAGCCTCCACCACCAGTGTTTTGCCTTGCGGCAGATGCACCGTGGCACGCGGAAACAGCGGGCTGCCGAAGGTGTAATCCGGCACTCCCGGACAGACCTGGTAGATGCCAAGCGCGCTGAGAATGTACCACGCCGCCATGGAGCCGGTATCTTCATCGCCGGCGAAGTTATCCGGCGAGTACAGCTCGTCCATCACGCGCCGTGCCCAGAACTGCAGGCGGTCCGGCCGTCCCGTATGCGCAAATAAATAGAGCAAATGGTGGGAAGGCTGGTTGGAATGTGCATATTGCCCAAACGGAACGGCTGCCATCTCCGACATTTCATGTATCTCATCGCCATACACACCCACCTCAAAGATGGGTGGCGTGCTGAGCATCGTTTCGAGCGCATGGGCAGCGGCGTTTTGGCCACCGATGGCTTCGATCAATTGCGGTACGGCATGCGGTGCATCCCAACGGTGTTGCCACGCTGAACCCTCTTCATAGGGGCTGCCCCAGGTGAACTGCTCGAAGGGAACCCAGGTGCCGTCTGCGTTTTTTCCGCGAAAAAATCCGATCTGCTTGTCGTACACATTTTCCCAATAGCTCGACCGGCGCATAAATGCGTCGTAGTCCGTTTTTTTGTCCAGCACCTTGGCGATCTGCGCGATACAAAAATCTCCATACGCCGCATCGGCCGTTTCCACGACTGACTGCTCGATTTTGTTTGCGGGTACATAGTGCAGCTGCATGTATTCTTCAACGCCCACGCGGCCGTAGCCTTTGCTCGGATTACCCGGTTGGGTGGCGTGTTTCTTCAAGCCTGCAAAGGCGACCTCACGATCGAACGAGCCGATGTTTTTGACGATGGCATCGGCAAAGAGCGAATCGATGAGGCTGCCGGACATGCACGCACGATAGCCCGGGGCAGGGAATTGCGGAAACCATCCGCCCTCGTGCAACGCGTTCACCCATCCTTGCAGAATTTCGCTGAGTTTTTCGGGGAACAAAATGCTGGCGAGCGGATACCAGGCGCGATACACATCCCAATAGCCGTGGTCGGCAAACATGACACCGGGTTCGACCTTGCCGTTGAACGCGCTGTAGTGGTGAACGCCGGTGCCGTTCGGTACAGGTTCATGGAAGGTGCGGGGAAAGAGCAGTGTGCGGTACAGGCAGGAGTAGAAAGTGCGCGACTGTTCCGCTGTGGCACCCTCGATGCTGATGCGGCTCAGCATGCGGTTCCATTCGTCTTGCGTGCGCTGCTTGACCGTGGCGAGGCTGTTGGTGCCGACCTCCTGCTGGAGGTTGTAAGCGGCCTGCTCGTAGGAGATGAAGGATGTGCCGATGCGGGCCTCCATACGCCGCCCCGGCTTGAATGAAACCGTAACCACCTGGCGGGCACCAGCACCACGGCTGTTCCCGTGGACGTCATGGTGCTCGATGGTGCAGGTGTCCCAAGCCTCGGCGAAGTCGACCACATGATAGGTGGCAAAGTCTTCCGGGGTTCCGCCGGAGGTCTGGTTGCAGGCAAACTGCAGCCGGCGTTGCTCCTTGTGCTGCACCACCTCACCGGCCACACCGGGAATGTCGATGACGAGCCCCGGCGTGTGCAGGGCAAGGTCTGCTTCCGGTGCATCGTAGCTCGCCCCCAGCACGCAACAGCGCTCCGTGGGCACCAGCTCCACTTTCGCGCGATAGCGCAGCAGGTACATTTCCAGCGAAAACGGCGTGAGCTTCAACTCTTCCGGCAGGTACGACGACGAACGCGGACCGGCCTCGGCATTTACCTTGCCGCTCACGGGCATAAAGGTGGCAAAGCCGTAATCGTAAAGCCAGGGGCTGAGTTGATGGGTGCACCGAAAGCCCTGCATGCGCCGGTTCCACGGCTGAAAGAACCACGGTGTTTCCGCGTTGGTTTGGAGCGTCCAATGCGCCATGCCGAAGGGCGTAGCCGCGATGGGCAAGGTGTTGCCATGCGAAAACACAGGTGTCGACGCGGTGCCCTGCAACACGTTCACAAAATCCACGGGGCTGTTGCCCGGCATGGAGGCATGTTCTGCCCCGGTTTCGCGTGCGGATGCGGCAGTGGCGATGGGTTGGGCATACGCGCTTGGGTCAAGTGCGGAAACGGCCGCAACCAGGCCCGAAGTTTTCAGAAACGCCCGCCGTGTCGTGGCAGCAAGGGGACTGGGTTCGCGGAAAGGCTTCTCGTTCGTCATGGAGTCCTGTGGTTTTCTGAAATCTGTGAGTTCTATCACTTCTGTGAGTTCTCTGTAAGATACTGCGAAATTAGTCTGCTTGTGGAAGCCTCTCCGTCGCCGCACTTGCCGGTGGCACCGATCTGCCCTGCCTGACGACCGCTGCGGCATTCAACACATCCAGCGCCGAGATCAGGCTTCCCGTACCGTCATCGACAGGCGGTCCTGCCCAATTGGTCGAAAACTGGTTTCCGGTTGTGCGTGCCCGGTTCCACACACTGTCGGCATTGGCTTGCACCAGTCCCGCGAGTACCGAGGACGGGGCGCTGGCCAGCAGCGGCATCAGATCGCGAAAGAAAATGCCCTTGAACTGCACTCCATCCGCGCCGCAGTGGGGTTCGCAAGGGTCGTGCAGCACGCGGCCGCTGTCGGTGAGCTGCGCATTCGCTGCCAGAGCAACTCTGGTCGCCAGCGTGCGGGCTTCCGGCTGTCGCGTCAGCTCGCTATAGCCGGTTAACCCAAGCAGAAGTACGCCCTGGTTGTAGCTCCACGTCGTTCGGCCATTGTTGTGGCAGGCTGCATCCAGGCCGTCGTTGACCAGCCCTTTTTCATTCAACATGCCGGAAGCAACAAACCATTGTTCTTCGCGTTTTGCCCATTCGAGATCGGCAGCCCTTTGCTGCCCCGCGTGCTCCCGCGCCAGGCCCACGGCCACCGCTAGGAACAGTTCGTTGGCGATCGCGTTCTTGTAGTGCTCGTTCTTTTTCCACCAGATGCCGCCGCCACAATCGCTGCTCCATCCACCGGTCATATCGGCAAAGATCGTCTCGGCCATGTGCAAATAGCGTGGCTCGTGCCTGAGACTGTACACATCCAGCCACGCCAGCGCCCACCATCCTTCATCGTCGTAAAACTCGTTCAGGAAGCCCGGAAAACGATGCTGCGCGGCTGTCAAGGTATTCGCAAAAGTGGCGTCATAGCTGCGCAGGTGCAACACCCGGCTCGCATCGGCTAAAGCGGTGATGCCGTTGGCGGAGTTCCACCAACCCGTGCCGTCAAAGAGCCCGGTCGTGGGATTGTAGGCGGCCTGCAGGGTGTCTGCGGTGGCCCGCACACGGTCTGCCGCGCTCGATTGTCCATTCGCGAAGCCGCCGGTACCGAGCAGCAGAAGGCTCAAAAGGAGAGCGCCACGCCAGCGCGGCGTTCTTGTCCGCCTTTCCTGCACGTGTAAAAGGCCGAGCAAGACCGTAAGCCGTCCATTGAGCCGTCCATTGCGCCGTCCATTGAGCCGCGTCCTGAGCCAGCCTCTGCTGCGATGCCACATGAACACTGATCCTCCGCGGTGTAAGTCCAGAATCGGCACCATGGAGGTGCCACCACCATGCGTGGAAAGCATACCAAGCAAACGCATAAGGAGGGAGCATGTTGCGCAAGCGTGCGGAAGACACCACCCGATTTACGTGCGCTGCCAATCAAGGCAAACCCGGGATAGCAGCAAAGAGTGTCGCAAACCCTGAGCCACGTATGCTCGTTGCAGCCTGCAAGGGCTCAGCCGTACCAGCCTGAAAACCCAGCCTCGAAAGTGAGACCGCCATCGTGCGCACGCGTTTAGTATCGGCTCTGCTGACTCCGTTTGCCCTTTCAGCGACGTTCCTGGCGCAGGCGCCCAGTCCGTCTCAGGCACCCAGTCCGTCTCAGACTTCCCCTGCAGGCAAGCTCCAGCCGGATCTCAGCAGGCAGCCCACCCTTTACGCCGTAGCCTATGCGCATCTGGACACCGAATGGCGCTGGGAATATCCGCAAACTATCGATCAATACCTGCGCCGCACGATGGAAGATAACTTCCGGCTGATCGACACCTACCCGCACTATGTCTTCAACTTCAGCGGCGCCAACCGGTACCGGCTGATGAAGGAGTACTACCCCGCAGATTTCGCAAGACTGAAGAGGTATGTCGCACAAGACCGCTGGTTTCCGGCCGGTTCCTCAATGGAAGAGGGCGACGTGAATGCACCCAGCCCCGAGGCGATTCTGCGCCAGGTGCTTTACGGCAACAAGTGGTTCGAGCGGGAGTTTGGCAAATCCAGCCAGGAATACATGCTGCCGGATTGCTTCGGTTTTCCTTCCTCGCTGCCGACCCTGCTGGCGCACGCCGGCGTCCTCGGCTTTTCGACCCAGAAGCTGAGCTGGGGCTCTTCTGCCCAGGTCGGCGGTCCCGATTCGATCGAGCAAACGCCTGAGGGTTTCCCTTTTAACGTGGGCGTCTGGGTGGGTCCCGATGGCCGCACCGTTCTGGCCGCACTCAACCCCGGTGCCTATAACGGCGACATCACCACCGACCTGAGCCAGCCGTTGCCGTCCTTGCCGGCGAACCCGGCGATGGCCGGGGTGGAACAGGATATGGCCGCGCTGCAAGGCCAGTTCGGCAGCCGCACGCCCGACCCGGCCGGGCTGCGGCGTTACTCTTCTCTGCTAAGCGAACAATCCGCGCTGGCGCAAGCGCAGCAACAGCGCACGGAGCAACGCTTCCAGGACGACTGGGCCGGCCGCGTGCTGCAGAACGGCAAGGCCACGGGCCTGTTTGCCGACTACCACTACTACGGCACAGGCGACATCGGCGGCGCGCCGCGCGAAGAATCGGTCAAGCGGCTGGAGGCGATCGTCACTAAAGGCAGTGTGGACATGCCGCCGCCCACCGCATACGCTTTCGACGGCCTGCCGCATCCGGCCTGGCCGCAAACGTCCGTCGGCGCGGGTCCGGTCCGCGTGATTTCGGCCACCGCCGACCAGATGTTCCGCGACATCCAGCCGGGGGAGGCCGCCGCCCTGCCGCGCTACACCGGCGAGCTCGAGTTGATCAACCATTCCGCCGGTTCGCTCACCTCCCAGGCCTACCAGAAGCGTTGGATCCGCCAGGAAGAGCTGCTTGCCGATGCCGCCGAAAAATCTTCTGTCGCCGCACAGTGGCTGGGCGCGCGCCCCTATCCGCAGGGGCGCTTGAACGACGCGTGGACCCTGGCCATGGCAGCGCACTTCCACGATCTGGCTGCGGGCACCGCCACGCCTCGTGCCTATGAGTTCGCCTGGAACGACGATGTGATCGCCTTGAACCAGTTCGCCGGGGTGCTCCAAAGTGCGACCAAAGGCGTCGCGGCGGCGCTGGACACCCAAGGTCCGGGTGTGCCGCTGGTGATCTTCAATCCACTCAATATCGAGCGCGACGATGTCGTCGAAGCAGATGTCGATTTTGGCCACGGCGCGCCCCCGGAATCCGTGCGTGTCACCGCTGCCGACGGTACCCCGGTCGCCGCGCAAATGGTGAACGGCAAACTGCTGTTTGCGGCCCATGTGCCGTCGGTCGGCTATGCGGTGTACCACGCCGAGCCGGTTGCTGCTGCTGTGGGCACCGCCGAGCCGGGCGCTTCCGTGCCTGTGGGTGCCGCCGCTGGAGCTTTGCGGGTGACGCCACAGGAGCTCGAAAATGCGTTCTATCGGGTAACGCTCAATGCCGATGGTGACGTAAGCAGCGTCTTCGATAAACAAGCCGGCCGCGAGTTGCTGGCCGCCCCCGCCAGGCTCGCCATTTCCGAAGACAACCCGTCGCAATATCCGGCGTGGAACATGGATTGGGCGCAGGAACAGGCCGCGCCGAAGATGTTCGTGAGCGGCCCCGCCCGTATCCGCGTCGTCGAAAACGGGCCCGTGCGCGTTGCCATTGAGATCACCCGCGAAACCGGCGGTTCGCGCTTTGTGCAAACCGTGCGTCTGGCCGCGGGGGATGCAGGCCGGCGCATCGAATTCACGAACGCTATTGACTGGAACACTCGCGGCTTCAACCTGAAAGCGACCTTTCCGCTGACTGCCTCCAACGCGATGGCGACCTACAATTGGGGCGTTGGCACCATTGAGCGGCCCACGGCGGAACCGAAGAAGTTCGAAGTTCCATCACACCAATGGATCGATCTGACCGACAGCAGCGGCGAGTTTGGCGCTACCGTGTTGACCGATTGCAAAAACGGCTCGGACAAGCCGAACGACCATACCCTGCGCCTGACGCTGTTGCGAACGCCTGGGGTGCGAGGCGGTTACCCGGACGAGGCCACGCAGGATATCGGCCACCACGATTTCGTATACGGCTTTGCGGGCCACGCCGGCAACTGGCGCGAGGCAGGCACAGACTGGCAGGGCGAACAGCTCAATGCGCCGCTCCTCGCTTTCCAGTCTCGAAGCCACGCAGGCGCGTTGGGCCACAGCTTTTCGCTCGTCAAAGTCAGCAACCCGCGCATTCGCATCATGGCGCTCAAAAAAGCCGAAAACAGCGACGAAACGATCGTGCGCCTGGTCGAACTCGACGGCAAACCGCAAAAGGATGTACAGGTCACCTTTGCCGCGCCGGTAACAACCGTGCGCGAACTGGACGCTCAGGAACGGCCGCTGTCCCCGTCGGCTGCTCAACCCCCGCATGCGAATGGGGTACTGACCACCTCTTTCGGTGCCTACCAGCCGCGGACCTTTGCCGTAATGCTCGGCGCGGCGCCGGCAACTGTGGCGGCGATGAACTCCTCCCCTGTCTCGCTGCCGTACAGGTTGGCCGTTGCCACCGACGACGGGGCGAAGTCCCAAACCGGCTTTGACGGCAAGGGCGATGCCCTGCCCGCCGCGATGCTGCCGGAGCAGATCCCCTTCCACGGGATTACCTTCCATCTGGCTTCAGCAAAGGCAGGCGCGCCGAATGCTGTTGCTGCCAGGGGACAACGCCTCGCCTTGCCGGCCGGTGACTACAACCGCGTCTACCTGCTGGCGGCTTCGAGCGACGGCGACCAAAGGGCTACCTTTGCGGTTGGGAGTCAGAAAACCGAGCTCCAGATCGAAAATTGGGGCGGCTTCATCGGCCAATGGGACGACCGCACCTGGAGTCTTACCAACACCGGCCAGAACAACTATGGCGAGATGACCGGCTTGCAGCCAGGCTTCATCAAGCGTGCCGAGATTGCCTGGTATGCGAGCCACCACCATGACGCGAACGGCAAAAATGTCGCTTACAGCTACTCTTACCTGTTCGGTTACGGCATCGATCTGCCGGCCGGTGCCAAAACGCTGCATCTCCCCGACAACCCGAAGATTCGCATTCTGGCTGTTTCCGTGGCCAGGGAAAATCCTGAAATCACGCCCACACAGCCGTTGTATGACGTGCTGCCGTCTCCAAACGCCGGTCCGCCCGACTTCGCCATTGCCGCTCCCACCGCCATCTCCATTTCGGAAGGCAAAACGGCAGCCGGCAAAGTCTATGTCATCCGCCGCGGCAACTTCGAGGGTCCGGTCAAGCTTTCCGCCTCGGGTCTGCCCGCCGGTGTGTCGGCCACGTTCGACCCGGCGGTCACCCTGTCAGCAAGCACCATGACGCTTTCCGCCAAGGGCGCCGATGGTCCAACCACCGCTGTGGTCACGGTCCTTGCAAGCGCGGGCAATCTTACACATACGGCAACCACGACGGTCGCCGTCACACCCATTCTCAAAGCAACAGTGCCCGTCGATCTGTCGCCGGTCTACAACATCTCAGCCATCTACAAAGATGGCCCCCGGTTCTCTGAGACTGCCAGCGCGGATAACAGCGGCTTCGCCTTTCCCGCTCGTGCGCTTGGTGCGGAGCGGGTGGGCGATGAGGTCGTTTTCAAATTGGGGCCGTCCGATAGGCCCGATGCCGTCAGCGGCACAGCCGTCCCGCTACCCGCCGGAAAGTTCTCCAGCCTGCGCCTTTTGGCCGCAGCGGTCAACGGCAGCCAGCGCGGGCAGGCGTTCGTCGTTACCTATGCCGACGGGACCGCGTCCACCTTCATCCAAACGCTCAGCGACTGGTCTTCAGCCGGCGAGGACCACGTGCCCGGCGAGCAGCTCGCCGTCCGCGTGCCTTATCGCATTGCCGGCGACGGTACTGCTGATGCCAACGCCTTCGGTTTGTTCGCCTACCGCCTCACGCTTGACCCTACCCGAAAGGTCCGAAGCGTGACCCTGCCCAGCAACCGCAACGTCCTGCTCTTTGCCGCCACGCTCGTTCCGGTGGGACAGTAGCGCGGCGCCGGCCATGATCTTCCAGAACCTTTCCGGCCTCATCAGCAGCAAAGAAGCGGTAGGAGTCAGCGCGCCGCTACGCGCCATCTTCCTTTCGCCAAACGTCCCCGGGACGAAGGGCCCGTGCTCGGATCTTTTCAAAGGGCGCGGTGCGTGCCGCCGCTTGAAAATGCGTTTCCGGCTCGTCATACGCCTCGTCCGTCAGATTGAAGGTGCCCCAGTGCACGCCCAGCACCTGTTGCGCCCCGCAATCCACGGCGATCTGTAGCGCTTCTTGCGGGTTTGCATGCTGGGTCTGCATAAACCAACGCGGAGCATACGCCCCGATCGGCAGCACGGCCAAGGCAAACGATCCGAACCGTTCACGAAGTGCGTGAAAGATTCTGCCATCCCGATAGGCCGTATCTCCCGCACAGTAGATGTTGCCCAGCGGCGTTTCGAGCACAAAGCCGCCCCAAAGTGCCATGCGCTGGTCTCCCAGCCCGCGAGACGACCAGTGGTACGCCGGCACAATCGTTACGCGCAAGCCATCCGGCAGCGAAAAGCTTTCCCACCAATCGCCCGTTGTGACCTGTGCCGTGGGCAAAGCCGCACGAATCACGGCATCGTTGCCAAGCGGGGTCAGCAGAAAAGGGCGGTGCGCCTCCAAGAGCTGCCCAATCGTCGCAAGATCCATGTGATCGTAGTGATTGTGCGTCAGCAAAACCGTGTGGATCGGCGGTAAATCCTGCATAGCCACCGCCGGCGGGTTGTGGCGCAGCGGTCCAAGCCGCCGAAACGGGCTGACCCGTTCTGCCCACACAGGGTCCAGCAGAATGTTGTTCCCAGCTACCTGGAGCAGCAAGGATGCATGACCGATGGCCGTCACTTGCAATCCCGCGACCTTAGCCGGAGGTCGAACGCCCTCGCGAACAAAGACCGTCTTCGGCCACCGCGTTCTTTTGCCGAACAGCTTCCAGCGCAACACCTCGGCGAGGCTTTTATCGGCAGACGGCAAGCCGGGATGGAAGAAGCGCGTGCCGTCGAAGTGGTCCGATGCCGGACCTTTGTAGTAGCGATTCGCCATGAACCCTGTTCTTTCTCCGTCGAAAGGACGTCTTCCGGAGCTTCGCACAGAGGGTTGTCGAATTCAATAAGCTCCCATAAGCTCAATCCGCAGCAGCGAAGGTATGCCGAATTGCTGCGTCGGAGGCAAAGCTTCGCTCCGCAACCCCGCTGCTGGCATGCTCCTGGCGTACTCCCGGCCGACTACCACTTTTGTGGGAGAAGGCTGCATCTTGCCGCAGCGTCAACCCCCTCTGGCGTAAAGTAAAGCGTGGTTTGCGCCCGTTCGCCTCGACAGGGCATTCCTCGACAGGGCATTCCTTGACTGGGCATTCACAGCGCAGTGTTTTTCCCGCAGCAATCATCCATGCAGCAGCCCATTCATCCCGCCCAAAGGTTCACCC